>CAYTIY010000125.1:3467-5819 GCA_964438045.1 uncultured Bacteroidales bacterium
CGTTTTTTTCGAGCAACTGCAAGCGTTTCAGACTGCTGTTCAGGTCGGCCACCATGTTGCGCACCTCCCCTTCGATGCTGCGGTGCACCGATTTCTGCTGGTATTCGCTTTGCTTGAGCCGCGCTTTGGCCGCATTCACCATGGCCCGGTTTTCCCCCCAGTCGATGATGGGAATGGTGATGTTGATACCCACCCCGTAGCTTTGCGGACGTTTCAGGAGGTCATCTTTCATTCGATCGAACGCAACGTTAAAACCAATATTGGAATCAAAATTATCGGCATTGCTGACACCTTGGCGCTGATAATAGGCCACCACTTTGCCCTGTACCATGCCGTTTGCCCGCTGCTGCTTGATGTTCAGCTTGCTCGACTCAATCTGTATGTCCTGTTCACGGATTTCCAGGCGGTTTTGCAGGGCCATGGAAACAGCCCGTTCCGGATCGACCATCACCACTTTAAAAACCATTTCACTACTGATGACCACACTGTCGGCGTACTCAAGACCAATCAGTTCCTTAAACGCATTGACGGTGGATGTCTGGTTAATGATTGCCATGTCGTAGCCGTTCTTGGCTTCAGCCAGGTCGACTTCCATTTGCAAGGCATCAACCTCCTTGATGAAACCGGCTTTGTATTTCTGCGTGGCCACATTGAAGGCTTCTTGCTGACGTTCCAGGTTTGATTTGGATATTTCCAGGGTTTTCTGAACGGATAGCACGCGGTAGAAGGCATTGCTGACGTTGTAATTCAGGTTGAGCTCGGCACGCTTCAATTGCTTTTGAGAACGTTCGTAGTCCAATTTAGCCTGTTTGAACGAAGAACGGGTTTGGTTGTACCCGTACAAGGCATTGAGGGGTTGAGACAATTGCAGGCGGTTGGTATTTTCCATTGACCGTTGAGTCCTTAACAAGTCGTTTGTGGCAGAGATGCCCGATGTGATGGAAATGTTACCATCAGTAGGCAACGGTTGGTTGATGCTGAGCGTCCCCCCCATGTTCATATACTTCGTGTTGTAAAGATGGAAACCGGCAGAGTCCCTGTTGCTTTCCACCCCCTCGCTGTAATTGGGCGAGACCAATTCCAGGCTAACATGGGTCCTTAATCTACTGGTGGTTGATTTCAGATTGTACTCTGCTATCTTCAGGTCTTGACGGATGCTGAGCATTTCCAGGCTTTTTTCCTTAGCCACCTCGATGCTTTTTTCCAGATTTAACACATACGTTTCGGCGTGCATTGGCAGGCACAGACACGTGGCGGCCAGCAAGATGGGAAGAACGATTTGTTTCATACAGGTGGGTTGTTTGCTGGGACGGTGCATATCACTTTTTTGCATTGGGTTTGTCTGAATGGATCTCACCATCTTTGATGAAAATGGTGCGGTGGGCGTAATCGGCAATTTCCTGTTCGTGGGTGATGAGGATGATGGTGTTGCCTTCCTGTTGCAGTTGGTTGAACAGGTCCATGATCTCCACCCCCATCTTGGAATCGAGGGCACCGGTGGGTTCGTCGGCCAGCAGGATACCGGGATTGGTGACCAAGGCCCTGGCTATGGCCACGCGTTGGCGCTGTCCACCGCTCAGTTCACTGGGTCGGTGGTTAACACGGTCGGACAATCCCACGCGGGATAGGGCTAACATGGCTCTTTCCTTGCGGATGTGTTTGGGCACACCGGCATACACCAGGGGCAATTCCACGTTCAACAGAGAGCTCATACGGGGCAAGAGGTTGAAGTTTTGGAATACAAAGCCGATTTCTTTGTTGCGCATGGCAGAAAGGGCATCATCATCCAAGCTGCTCACATCCACGTTGTTGAACAGGTAATTTCCTGTTGTGGGCGTATCCAGGCAACCCAGGATGTTCATCAGGGTTGATTTTCCCGATCCGGAGGGGCCCATGATGGCCACGTATTCGTTTTGGGCTATTTGCAGGTTGATGTCTTTGAGCGCCTGAACGTCGACACCTTCCATACTGTATAGTTTGGACAGATTTTTGATTTCAATCAACATGATGACAGGGATTTATTCGTAGCGGATGGAGTCGATGGGTTTGAGGTTGGCCGCGTTCTTGGCCGGTAGGTAGCCGAAGCTGATACCGACAATGACGGAGAAGCCGAACGCGATGAAAACGGAATACAAGCGAATAAAGGTATTCACGTCGGTAAACAGGGTGATGAGCAACGAGAGGCTGACCCCCAGGATGACACCGATAACCCCGCCGGTGATGCTGATGGCCACGGCTTCGGAGACGAACTGACTCATGATGTCGGCCTTTCGGGCGCCGATGGCGCGGCGAATACCAATTTCACGGGTGCGTTCCATGACGGTGGCCAGCATGATGTTCATGATGCCGATG
>CAYTIY010000126.1:0-5600 GCA_964438045.1 uncultured Bacteroidales bacterium
CAAACAGGCAGGACTGTTTGTGGTTGCGGTCAATACCGGCAAACTGGCCGACCACTACCTCACCGAGGCTGGTGCCGACTTGCTGTTTCCCAGTATGTCAGCCTTATACCAAGCCTGGACCGACGTAGCCAAAGCGTTGAATTCCTGTCAACGCTGAAGCCCCTTTGATTTCCATCTCTTGACTTGTTCATCGTTGAGCACAGACTCAATCTTCTCGTTGTAATTTCGTTGCTTCTTACGTCTGGCTTCTACCTTTTTTTGAGATTTCTTGTACGCTTTGATCTCCTTTTTGGCTTGTTTCTTTTTAATGGAGGTGATTTTCTTCACCTGGTCAGAAGACAAATCCAGCGATTTTTTCATCCGATTGACTTCGTTTTCAATCCGATTTTCCGGATCAACACCGCGTCCGGGTTGCAAGCCTCGTTGCAGACCGCCTTGCCTGTTCCTTAAACCAAATCCAGGTACGGATCCTCCTCGTTCCATTCTTCGTTCACCCGGTGCTGCAAATGCTCCTCCACGTTGCATACGCCTCATTCCAATGTATGGCACCTGCCCCATACGACCCTGCGGCATCTGACGAATTCCTCCTCTGAGCGAACGCATACGATCCGGCCTCCCCATGGAGTCCATTCTTCCCATTGACCCGCGTTGCCTGAATTGTCCAGGTTGTACAGTCACCGATCTTGAACCATTCTTTGGACTCATGCGCCGCATCTGACCCATCTGTCCGGCCGTATCAACCGGATTAGTTGGGCGTCCCTGCCTAAAAGCAGGCTGACCCTGTACCATCATGCCCCCTGCCAACAGGCAAACGGTCATCAAAACTATACGATTCTTTTTCATACCCTTTATTATTAAACGATTTCTTACATCTATCACTTTGTTGTTTGAGTGGGATGAGCGCAAATCGTTTAACGTAAAACGGTAAAAAAATGGCAGTATATCTTTATCCACACGGATGAAACAACTTGAAAATAATACTCCCTCCATACTTTTAGATCTAGCGGAAAGCCCATCAATTCGATAAAGCTCATCGTACACAAAGGAAAAACCGACAAACCTGTTAATCAGATTACATCATACTATTTTTCAAAATAAATAATCCTGCAGATGAATCCGTCAAGCGTCAAAAACAAAAAAATGTTAACTTCGTGTTTTAACCTCAGACAAAATGAGATACAAAGCCTTAGTTCTGTTGTGGTGCCTGTTGTCACTCCTCCAAATATCCCCTGCCAATGCCAGCATACCTGTCGACACCCTGCAGAAACGCCTCAACGACTACCACATTGAAAAACCCTACCTGGGACTGTATGTCCATCTGGACAAGAACAAGTATATTATAGGAGACACCATTTGGTTCAAAGCCTATATGCTGTCCACGTTTAAAAACGAAGTGTTGTATGTCCGAATGACAGACCAACACAAGGATATCGTGCTTGAAAACCGATTTCCGGTGTACGACATCCGTTCCCACGGCGAATTGGTTATTCCCGAAGACCTGCCTGAAGGCACGTATTATTTTTATGCCTTTACCGACTGCATGATGAGCCTAAGTCCGGGAGAAGCCTTCGTGCAACCGCTCAAAGTGGGAAAAAACCAGCTCAATCGCCTGGAAGCAGAGGCCTCCGTGGTCTCACCCAAAAAAATCCACCGGGGCGAACCGGTTGAGATAAGCGTCAAGGTCAAGGGTTCTGCCGGCAAAATACTGAAAGGCACCTTCCGCCTGTCGAATGATGGAACCGTTTTCAAGAATGGACGCCTCACCGCCAACAGCCAGGGATATGCCTACATCCGGTTCAACTATCCCACTATTGCCGACGATGAAAGCGTGCGCTGTGACATCCGCTTTGATGACAATAAAGACGTTGCCGAATTGACATTGAACCTGAGGCATGAGGGAAACACCTTGAAACTAAAAGCCTACCCTGAAGGAGGGCATCTGTTGGAAGGTGTTCCGGGCCGTGTAATCCTGGAAACGAAAGATGAGCGAAACAACCCGCTCACAGCCGTGATTGGCCTGTTGGAAAACGGAAAGATAATGTGCACCACAGAATCTGACAAGTTCGGATTGAGCGAACTTTCCTTTACACCCAAAAAAGATGCCATTTACCAACTGCGGATAACGGAGAACGGCACTACCTGCCAGAGGGAACTCCCCTGCACAATTGAAACAAGTGGCGTGTCACTCAAAACCCATTCAGACAAAAAAAACATCAGCACTGTCCTTTACAATACCGGTAAAACCGACTCAGTCAACCTGGTTGTCCGTTCATTCAACAAAGTAGTTTGGCATCAACCATTCCACATAAACACAGGTGATTCCGTCACCGTCAACTTGCCGGCTGCCGACCTGCCGGACTGGTTGCTCAACCTGGCCGTGTTTGACACCACCGTTCTTCCGAGAGCCGAACGGTTGCTCAACAACCCGAAAGGAGAAAAATATACCGTTGGATTTACCGTTGACCAGGCACAGAAAAATGGCAACACAGAAGCAAAAGTCACCCTACATGTCAGCGACAGCGAAGGGAAACCCGTCAGAGCCAACCTTTCCGTATCCATCGTCGAGAAGAATTCGGTCAATTGGACCGATTACCGCACCATCCAACAGGTTGAACGATTCAAGAACCTCACCGTTCCCTTTCCCTACAACGAAAACGACAGACAGATAGGCAGGTGGCTGACTTCGAAAAACCTGGCAAAGTACGACTGGACACATGTATTGAATTACAAGCCAAGGCACTCACTCCGTATGCTGAACAATCCGGCGGAAATATCCGGCAGAATCGTAATGAAAAAAATAAATCCCTTTGACAATGACAAGCTCCATGTAATGGACGAACTCAAAATAGAAGGCTTTTCCATTCCCGACTTTGACAACGTCAATTACCGGATACAATTCAACAAGGACACCATCAATTTGGCACACCGCGATTCGGCAAATGCTTCCCTCATAGCAAAAAGTGTCATGGACTACATTGAGCTCTTCACACCATCTGAAAATGGGTATTTTTCCATCCCTGCATCCTCGTTGATAGTCAAGAGAGACCAAATGAAGGTACTCAAATTGGTGGGTTCATATACCAATGTCAAATCCATAGAACTGACCGATTATTCCAGTGAATTCGACAACCTGGTCCGTTATGGGAACCTGCTTGACGTTCAAATTCCCTTCAATACCGTAACCAGGTATATACCTCCATCCAGTTGAAAGAAGTGTCCGTTGAAGCAAGAGGAATGGGATTATCACCAGACTTAATTGGCAAAAAAAATGACTACGTCTGTAGTGAATACAACGTATTTAATTGCTCCAACCACAGAGTAGGTGGCTATAAACCCGAGATAGGGATGGTGTATTCTATTGCATCTACAGGCACCACTTCTTTCCTATACAATGGTGTGGGCAAACGCTTTACGCAGGCTCCCCCAAATACCACACCCGGCACCCGCGCGTACTGGCCCATTCCCAACATAAGCACTCCCGAAGCCTTTTACGAACCCGCCATCACTGACACCACTTTCCTAAAGTCCGACCTCCGAAACACGGTATACTGGTCACCCAACCTCTACACCGACGAATCCGGCAACCTGCCATTCACCTTTTGCACCTCCAACCGCAAAGGCTCGTTCACCATCATCGTCCAAGGCGTCGACTCCAAAACCCGCCAATCCATTTTCGGGCGGTATGAGTTTAACTTGTAAAAAACAGGATCACTTTATTTGCCGTTTTTCAACGAAAACTCCACTAACGCACCTTCGGGCTGCAAAGAGATACCGTACAATAGACGATCGGTGGGATCAACAGCTATGGCTGTCAGTTTCACGGGCATATTGTAACGCATTACGGGTTTTCCGTTCCAATCAAACACCAACAGGGTGTTACCGGCAATTTGTGGTCGGGTTGATTCATCATCCGGTTCAGCGTAGAGCACATACACAAATTGGTTGCTGGCACAGGCGTTCAGAAAGTAATCATGACCGTTTATGATAACAGGCTTGTTGCCTTCGGAAAAGGTATAGTCGGCCACCTTACACGTGTAGGATATTGTCGCTTGCAATTTGCCTTTTTTTAGCGCATAGAATTCAATCACATCCGACTGATGGTAGTAGAATGCAAATCGGTCATGTGCCGGGTTTGTAACGAAATCACCTTGAAACACCCTGGATTTAACGCGTTGATCATCCACCTCCTTTTCGTCCGGATAGTTATTCATATAATACACAAGATTACCTCGATTGTCCAATACAGCGAAGCGCATGTTAAAGAAGCCGGTTGTCACATAGCTCCCATCCGCCAACGGTATCATCTGTTGAATGTTCAATGAACGATCGAATTGGCAACGTTTTGTTGTCGAAACAATGCTGCGTTTGTCGTCTGCCAAAACAGCTTCCTGGACAACTGAACTTGAATCCAACCAAACCAAGGTTGAGTCGTTGAGCCTGTTCAACGATGTTGGACAATCGACCTCTTCCGATGATGCTTGCCCCAATCTCAGAAAACGCTGTGTGACTGTTTTCGTACTCAAATCAAAAACGGTCAGTAAACTATCTGATTTGAAATCATTGATCAACAAGCGTCTGTCCACGTATGTCATGCCCATGGAAGAACCAACCACATCTTCCGCCACGACCCTGTAGTTCAAACTGTCTGATTTTAAGAAAAAATCATCGATTGAATTCGGCAAAAGTGTGGTACACCCATCCAGCACAACAAGCAAGGCTGTACCCACGATAAAGAGGTAAAAACGGACGTTTGTTTTCATATTCGTGTAATTAATTCTTACTCTTTCTTTCCAACCAGCCATTCAGAAAGCCCACGGTTATAGCTTTCTGACTCGGGACTGGTGGTGCTTTGTCCACTATGTTCCCGTTCCTATCCACAATCATATAGGTGGGAAAAGCATTGATGCCAAACCGTTGTTCAATCATCGTTTGTTGTTCGGCCGGCAATCGGTAGTGCACCACGTTTTCACCCGTCAGCGAATAGTCATTGATCACATTTTTCCAACTGTTTTCCGGTGAATTGTTGGCCAAATACATGAAGACAACATCCTTGCCTATAAATTGCTTTTTCAAATCGGCCGCATATTCCATTTCCCTTTTACAGGGGCCGCACCAGGTACCCCAGAAATCCACATAAATGATTTTTCCTTTATAAGGGCGGATCAATTTCAGCCACAACGAATCGGCACTTTTGGCGTTGCTCAAATGATTCGTGTTTTTCAGACTTTCGGCATGCTCCATACTTTGCCCGGATAATTCGGTATAAAACGTTTGAGCATCCATCACTTTCTTCCTGAAAGCCGGTGATTCCACCTGCACCAATAAACTGTCGAGCAACTTTGTATCCATGGGAGCCCTGTCAGTATTCAATTTTTTTCAGGTTTAGTATTTCTGTGTTTAATTTATGGCAGCAACCACTCAAACTTCCATTAAACTATAATTCTTGATATACATTCGCCAATCTGTATTGAAAGGAATCTTGACGTAGTAACCCTCAGGAGAGATCAACAGTTTGCTGGGATAGCTTGATACTTCAAACGCATCATTGATCTTTTTGTCAATCTCAAACACCGGAAAGGTGAAGCCCTTCTCTTTCATAA
>CAYTIY010000127.1:0-5550 GCA_964438045.1 uncultured Bacteroidales bacterium
ATATCCTCGGTTTCCGCATCACCGACATCATGTTCGACGGAACCCAGGAAGAACTGCGCCAAACCAAGGTGACCCAACCGGCCATCTTTCTACACTCCGTGCTGCTGGCCAAATCGTTGGGCGATTCCTTCAAGCCCGATATGGTAGCCGGTCACTCACTGGGTGAATTTTCCGCTCTGGTAGCCGCCGGTGCACTGACCTTCGAAGATGGTCTCAAACTGGTCTATCAACGCGCACTGGCCATGCAGGCCGCTTGCGAAGCTACCCCATCCACCATGGCAGCTATTTTGGGTCTGTCTGATGAAGTCGTGGAGGAAGCCTGTGCCGGCATCACCGACGAAGTGGTAGTCCCCGCCAACTACAACTGCCCTGGCCAAATTGTCATTTCAGGCAGCATTCCAGGTATTGACCAGGCCTGTGAAAAACTCACAGCCGCAGGAGCCAAACGCGCCCTTAAGTTGAGCGTGGGTGGTGCTTTCCATTCACCCCTCATGGAACCCGCCCGCAAGAACCTGGCTGAGGCCATTGCCAACACGCCGTTCATGAAGCCCGTGTGCCCCATTTATCAAAATGTCAACGCACAGCCCCAAACCGATCCGGAAATCATCAAGGCCAACCTGATCGCCCAGTTGACAGCACCCGTCCGTTGGACACAAAGCGTGCTGGCTATGGTGGCCGACGGAGCCGACAGCTTTGTGGAGCTGGGTCCGGGAGCTGTTCTGCAAGGTCTGGTCAAGAAAATTGCCAAGGAAGTACAGACCGAAGGCCTGCAATAAACGCCACCGTCACACAGGAAAGGACACGAGGAAAACCCCGTGTCCTTTTTTTATGTAAAAAAAACATAAACACAGGACAAAAAACCTCGGATCAAATAAACAAAACTCCCATTTTTTCTGTTACTTCGTGATAAGCCAATCCTAGTCGCATCATGAGCAAGATCGTCATCTACCAACTGCTACCCCGATACTTTTCCAACAACAAACCCGACCCGGTGTGGAACGGGAGCCGGGACGAAAACGGTTGTGGAACCTTGGATGCCATTGATAAAACGGCCTTGGGTTCTATCAAAGCACTGGGTGTGACACACCTATGGCTGACTGGTGTAATTGAACACGCCACTCAGACCGACTACTCCCATCTGGGCATTCACAAAGACCATCCGGCTGTTGTGAAAGGAAAAGCCGGTTCACCCTATGCCATCAAGGACTATTTCGATATTGATCCGGATTTGTGCGACGATCCAAGACGGCGTATCGAAGCGTTCCGAGACCTGCTGGACCGCTGCCACGAACAAGGACTGAAGGTCATCATCGACCTGGTTCCCAACCACGTTGCCAGGGAATACCGGTCGGATCAATGCCATGGATGCATGCGCGATTTCGGTGCCGATGACCTGGTGGAGAACGCCTTTAACCCTTCCAATAATTTCTACTACATCACCGATACACCGCTGGAACCACAGTTTGACCGGTTTGCCGGTTGTGAGATTCCTTATTCGGAATACCCGGCCAAAGCCACCGGAAACGACCTGTTCACCAACATGCCTGGCATAAACGACTGGTACGAGACCGTCAAACTGAACTACGGCATCAATTATTTCTTCGGCAACCTGACCCATTTTGAACCGACACCGTCCACCTGGTTCAAAATGCTGGATATCCTCTTGTACTGGTCACGGTTGGGCGTGGACGGTTTCCGCTGCGACATGGCCGAAATGGTGCCGGTAGCTTTTTGGAAATGGATCATTCCCCGGCTGAAGAAAGAATACCCTGAAGCCTTGATGATAGCCGAAGTCTACCAACCCGAGCTGTACAGGGAATTCATTCAATCGGGGTTTGACTACCTCTACGACAAAGTGGGGATGTACGAG
This sequence comes from uncultured Bacteroidales bacterium, assembly GCA_964438045.1. GTDB lineage: Bacteria > Bacteroidota > Bacteroidia > Bacteroidales > UBA1402 > UBA8389. The sequence goes on from CAYTIY010000127.1 coordinate 1,871, forward strand.
GTGCTCAGGAAGGTTACTGAAGGCAAAAGCCCAGCTTCAGAAATAACCTCTTGCTGGCAAACGCTCAACGATATCCTGCCACACATGCTCTATTTCATGGAGAACCACGACGAGCAACGCATCGCGTCCGCCTTCTTTGCAGGAAACGGGCAGAAAGGACTGCCCGGTATGGTGGTGGCTGCTACTTTGCAAGCCAACCCCGTACTGATTTATGCCGGACAGGAACTGGGTGAATCGGGCATGTACAACGAAGGCTTCAGCGGCATGGACGGTCGCAGTACCATTTTTGACTACTGGAGGCTGGAAACACTGGCAGCGTGGAACAACAACGGGCAATGGGATGGAGGAGCGCTTACCCCTGAACAGCAAGCACTCAGAAAACAATATGCCACCCTGTTGAATACCGCACTCACGGAGAAAGCACTGTCGCACGGCATTTTCTTTGACCTGAGTTACGCCAATATCGACAATCCCGCCTTTAACAGTGCTACCCAGTATGCCTGGATCAGAAAGGAAGGCAATGACTGCGTGCTGGCTGTGGTGAACTTTGCTTCCAAACCCACAGGGACATACCTGCACATACCTTCTCATGCCTTTGCCTGTTTGGAAATACCCGTAGATGTCGTGCGCGAGATGACCGATTTGCTCACGGGCGAGAAGACATCCGTCCTGTTTGGTCCGAACCATCACGTTCACATTGATTTGCCCGGGCAATCCGGAATTCTGTGGAAATTTATCCTCTAAGATGCGGATTGATTCGCCATAAAAGTTCTATCTTTGCCCCGTCTTATCGATCCAATCCCTTTTCATATGAACGATACAGGTTCTTTCAAGGTCTTTTCCGGAACAAACTCTCAGTATCTGGCCAAAAATATATGTGCCAGTTTAGGTGTCCCCCTGGGCAAAAGCAATATCCAGCATTTTGCTGACGGTGAGTTTTCCGTCTCTTACGAGGAATCCATCCGCGGCGATGTGGTTTACCTGGTCCAATCCACTTTTCCCAATTCAGACAACCTGATGGAGTTGCTGCTCATGGTCGACGCCGCCAAGCGCGCTTCAGCAGCTAAAATCATCGCTGTGATACCCTATTTCGGCTGGGCCCGGCAGGATCGCAAAGACAAACCCCGTGTATCGATAGGTGCCAAGCTTATTGCCGACCTGTTGTCGGCGGCCGGTATTGAACGCCTTATCACCATGGACCTTCACGCTGACCAAATACAGGGCTTTTTCAACGTGCCGGTAGACCACCTGTACGCCTCGACCATTTTTGTGCCCTACATCAAATCGCTCAATCTCGAAAACCTGGTCATCGCTACGCCCGACGTGGGTGGTTCCAAGCGTGCCAATTCCTATTCCAAATACCTGGACGTACCCCTCGTGCTTTGTCACAAGACCCGCGAATGCGCCAACGTGGTTTCGGAAATGCGCATCATTGGTGACGTGAAAGGCAAGAACGTTGTTCTCATCGACGACATGGTGGATACCGCCGGTACCATCACGAAAGCCTCCGACCTGATGATGGCTGAAGGCGCCTTGTCCGTACGGGCTATTGCCAGCCACTGTGTCATGTCCTGTCCGGCCACCGAACGTGTGAACTCCTCGAGCCTGACCGAACTCATCGTGACCGACAGCATTCCTTACACCAAGGATTGTTCGAAAGTGCGTGTGTTGACCATCGCCGACATGTTCGCCGACACCATTGAACGTGTCTTCGACCACCGCTCCATCAGCTCTCAGTACCTTATTTGATTTTCTACTCCTTTTTGACCAGCAACGCGCTCAGCTCGTACAGCAGGTAAAGTGGAACCGACACCAGTGTCAGGGTGAATGGATCGCCCGTTGGTGTAATGATCGCTGCTACAAATACCAGCGCAACAATGGCGTGCCGCCTCCATTTCCGGAAGAAACTCCGCGTGACCAACCCCAGCTTCGACAAAATCATGGCCAGCATGGGCATCTCAAACGTGATGCCCAGCACCAGATTCATGCCGGTGAACGTGCTCATGTACGACTGCAGCGACAACTGGTTCGACACCAGCTGGCTCACTTCGTATCCGGCCAGAAAGCGCAGGGTAATGGGAAAAATAAAGAAATAACTCATGGCCACCCCGCAGTAAAACAACACACCGCCCAATAGAAAAGCGCCCGACAGGTTGCGGCGTTCCTGCTCGTACAGGGCCGGACGGATGAAGCGCCAGATTTCGTACAACAGGTAGGGAAAGGCCAGCAGCAACGCCAGTACAAACGAGGTTTTGATGTGCACCATAAAGGGTGTGGTCAACTCAATGTTGATGATGTTGATCACAAACGAAGGGTCGCAGAAGTTGGAAGGGGTGTTCACGAAGGAAGCGGCGGCGCAGAACCACTGGTAGGTGATGAAGGTGCCGAAACAGGGGCCCATGATCACCGTGTCGAAGATGTGGGGCATCAGGATAAAAAAACCGACTGACAAGAGTGTCAGTACGGCCAGGCTGCGGAAGAGTATCCGACGCAACTCATCCAGGTGGTCCCAAAAGGTAAGGTCATCGGAGCGCATGAGGAGCGGGAGCGGGGTTATTGCTTGGAAGCGGAATCAGCGTCCTTCTTGTCGGTATCGGTTGTATCTTCCTTCTTGATTTCATCGCCCATGTCCTTCAAGCCATCCTTGAAGTTTCGGACGCCTTTTCCCAGGCCGCGCATGAGTTCGGGTATTTTTTTTCCTCCGAACAGCAGCAGGATCAACAGTGCCAGTATGAAAAACTCAGACCCGTTGGGGAGCGATAAGAACAATAGTGTGCCCATGGTTGCTATCTTGTTGGTTGCTTGCACCCCCCGTTGATACGGGTTGTACACGCACAAATGTACACCTTATTTTTTGGATAAACGCCTGCGAGGGTTTATCTTTGCAGGAATTTCTCAAACAACACAGACCCATATGCCGAAACCGTCGCAACGCGGGGATATGATGCCAGAATCGCCCATCCGCAAGCTCGTACCCCTGGCCAACAAGGCCAAAGCCAAAGGCACCACCGTGTACCACCTGAATATCGGGCAACCCGATATCAAAACTCCTCAGGCTGGACTGGACGTGCTGCGAGCGATCGACCGGGATATTCTGGAATACAGCCCGAGTGAAGGCTTGCTGTCTTTGCGCAAGAAGCTGGTTGAATACTACGACCGCTTCGATATCGACGTGACCGTGGACGACATCATTGTGACCACGGGTGGTTCGGAGGCTGTGCTCTTTGCGTTTATGGCCTGCCTGGATCCGGGTGACGAGATCATCGTGCCTGAACCGGCGTATGCCAACTACACGGCTTTCGCCATTTCGGCTGGTGCTGTAATCAAGCCGCTCATGTGCAGCATTGAGACGGGTTTTTCCCTGCCTTCCGTGGCTGAGTTTGAAAAGCTCATCACGCCCAAGACCAGGGCCATCATGATTTGCAATCCCAACAACCCAACGGGCTACTTATACACGCATCAGGAAATGGACCAGATCCGCGACCTGGTGAAGAAATACGACCTCTACTTGTTTTCCGACGAGGTGTACCGTGAGTTTTGCTACACGGGTGCTCCGTACATTTCGGCTTGTCACCTGAAGGGCATCGAACAGAATGTGGTGCTGGTTGATTCGGTCTCCAAGCGGTACAGCGAATGTGGTATCCGCATTGGTGCGCTGATCACGAAGAACGAACGGGTGC
>CAYTIY010000128.1:0-5540 GCA_964438045.1 uncultured Bacteroidales bacterium
TAAGACTTCTGGTCAATTTTTCCAATAAAATGGTGAGCTGTTCCAACTCGGCAGGCTCGAGCGCCTCCTCCATCAATTCAACAAACCGAGCGTGCGCATGTTCATGAACGGCGTTTATTTGCATGCCTTTTTTTGTAAGGTGCAGGTGGGAACTGCGTCTATCCTCGTCCGACTGGATCTTGGTTACGTACCCTTTTTGCATCAACTTGTCCAGAGCTACGGTAACGGTAGGCTTCGTGAGACTCATGGAGGTAGCCAGTTCGGTCACGTTGGGATTTTCCAACTCGTTGATTATTTCCAGGTAGTGCATCTGAGCCGATGTCAAATCGTTCAAATGATGGTCTTCCCTGGCCAACTCTTCCATCTCTGCCAGACTATGCGATAATTTTGAAATGATAGCGGTGATTCTTTCCATGAGAGGGTACGGGTTGTTTGATGATGCAAATTTAGTTAGTTCGTTCTAACTAACAAATAAATCGGGCATTTTTTTGCACCGTCTGTTTTCGGAAGTGATCGGGAATGCCTATCATTGCACTCCGAAAAAGCGCATCCGCACCGATTTTACGACCTGCCTCATGAACACATCCATCCGCTTGATTTTGATCACGTTGTTGTCCGCGCTCCTGTTGGTCGCCTGCAAACCGGACACGTATCGGTTCAACGAGGGCACCATTTTCGGTACGGTCTATCACCTCACCTACCAGGCAGACAAGGACCTTCAAAGACAGGTTGAAGCGGAACTCAACCGTTTCGACGCCGAGTTGTCCATGTTCAACCCGAATTCGACGCTGAGCCGGATCAGTGCGCATGACACCACACCTTTTAACCTGAACAGCTATCCCTGGGTCTTGAGGGTGATTCAAAAAAGCCTGGACTATTCTGCCCTCACGGACGGCGCGTTCGATATCACGGTGGCTCCTCTGGTGAACGCCTGGGGGTTTGGATTCGCGCAATCGGGTGCCGTCACACAGGCGACTGTTGACAGTTTGCTGACTATTGTCGGATCTCATCGCCTGTCGTTGACAAAGGGCTTTCTGAGGAAGAGCGACAACCGGGTCCAACTCGATGCGTCGGCTATTGCCAAAGGGTATGCCTGCGACGTGGTGGCCGAGCTTCTTGAGAAAAACGGAGTCAGCAATTACTTGGTTGAAATCGGCGGCGAAATGGCGCTGAAAGGCAAAAACCCGAACGGAACACCGTGGCGGGTCGGCATCAATTCGCCCGAAGACGACAGCACATCCTCCAACCTGGAGTGGATGGAGAAGTTGACGTTGACCGACCGTTGCGTGGCAACTTCGGGCAATTACCGGCGTTTTTACGTCAAAAACGGCAAACGATACGCGCATACCATCGACCCGCATACGGGCTACCCCGTTCAACACAGCTTGCTCAGTGCCACCGTAGTGGCCGAGGATTGCCTAACGGCTGATGCGTTGGCCACGGCCTTCATGGTCATGGGCGTCGAGAAGGCCATGATCCTGGCTGAAAGGCTTCCTGACGTGGATGCCCTGTTCATTTGCGCCGGTGACAGTGGCGCGTTGACCGTAAGTGGCACGTCGGGCATGAGTCGTTATCAGGAAAAATAAACCACACAACCGATTACAAAAACGCTATGGAAGAGATTCAATTGCCGACAGGCCGATTCACCCTTGAAGAACTGACCCGTGTCCTGGATGCCTTTCCCGCTGAAATCAGTTACATCGACAAAAACGATACGGTGAGGTTTTTCAACAACAAGTCCACCCGTTTTTTTTCCAGACCCCTTGCGGCTCTTGGCAAGGATATGCGTGTCTGCCATCCGAAACGGGTACTGGCCCAGGTGGAAGAATTGCTGGCCGATTTCAAAGCAGGACGCAAGGATTCGGCGGTATTTGTACGGCACCACAGCGGATGCCTCATCAGCATTGCCTATTATGCGTTGAAGGACGAAACAGGTGCCTACGCAGGCACGCTCGAGGTCGTTCAGGATATCAGTGGAGTGAAAGATATGGAGGCTCCTGTTACGAATAGTTAATTTTCACAGCATTGCCCTTCTTCCGGCTCAATTTTGTATTTTTGCGCCTAAATTGAGCAATCATATGTTGTTTCACCTCCATACGCATCGTTCCATCTTCAGGAAAGGACTGGCTATTTGGCTGCTTATCGCTGCCTGTGGGCTGTCCGGGTTATCGGCCTCCGCCCCTGCAACCGCTCCCCTGGAGCTGCCCAAGGCAGGCAAAAAAGCTGTGTTCTCCTTGCTGACGGCTGATCCCGGAAAAAAGGTTTGGTCACATTACGGACATACGGGTATCCGTTACGTGGATCCCGAAAACCAGACGGACGTGGTCTTCAATTACGGCCTGTTTGATTTTTCCAGTCCCAACTTCATCAGCCGGTTTGTCAAGGGTGAGACCGATTACATGGTGGGAACGACCTCCTTCTTCAATTTCATGCTGGAATACCAGATTGAGAACCGCACCGTCACGGAACAGGTGCTCAACCTGACAACGGCAGAAAAAGACAGGCTGCTGGGCGCTTTGCTCACCAACATCCAGCCTGAGAACCGGTGCTACCGGTACAATTTTTTCTACAAGAACTGCTCAACGATGCCTAGGGATTTGATCGAACAGGCGATAGACGGACGGGTTGAATACTCATTTGAGGCGCCGTTCAGTTCGTTGAGACAGGAAATCCACCACTTTACCAACGCTTACCCATGGACTCAATTCGGCATTGATTTGGCCGTTGGTGCACCGGCTGATCAAAAGGCCTCGCTCAAGGACCAGCAATTCGCTCCCGATGTCCTGATGCACTCGTTTTCTACGGCATTTATCCAATCCGACTCCGTTACACGCCCCCTGGTTTTGTCGACTACTGAAATCTATCGGATGGATCCGAACGCCGAAGAGCCAACGCCCAATCCACCGGGTCCACTCACCGTGTTGTGGATGGTTTGCGTCCTGACGTTGGCACTCACCGTTTGGGAAATGAAACTGCGTCCTCAAAGCCGGTTGAAAGCCCTGATGCACACCTGGGACGGCCTCTTGTTTGGGGCATGTGGTCTTGTGGGGCTGTTGATGTACTTCCTGATGTTCTTTTCAGAACACCCCGCCGTTGGAGTGAATTACCTGGCTATTTGGCTGCATCCACTTCACCTGTTGTTTGCTTTCGCATTGGCATTCAGACCTTTCAGAAATAAGGCCGCCGTTGTGTACAAGGCCGTCAACGTCCCCTTCCAACTGTTTGCCTTGGCTGGTTTATTGTTCCTGCCGCAGGCTGTACATCCGGCTGCCATACCCCTGTTGCTCTCGGTTCTGATCCGCTCGTTACAAGGGTGCTGGGTGGTTTATCAAAACAGAAACCGCCGTGCATAAACTGCTTCGTTCCATATTGAGCCTGCTGACAATCACTCTTCCAGGGTTGACGGTTGGGGCTGTTGGCACTGCTCCCAAACTGGTGGTAGGCATACACATTGACCAGTTGAGAACCGATTACCTGGACTGGTTCAGGGAAGGGTTCACCGAAGATGGGTTGAAAAAGATGCTGCAGAACGGCATTGTTTACCGCTCGATTTCTTTCAATTTCCCCAAACCGGATGTGGCTTCAGGATCGGCTTCCCTTGCCTGCGGCACCACGCCATCCAGGCACGGCATCATCGGAAACTCCTGGTATGACAGATCCTCGGGAGCCGTTGTTTCCTGCGTGTTCGATCCCGAATGGATGGGCAACTACACGTCGAGCACCACCTCTCCCGTACACCTGAAGGCCTCCACACTGGGTGACGAATTGAAGGAATCCACCAAACAAACCGCCAGGGTCTTTTCCGTTGGCGTCTCGGCCGAAGCTTCCATCCTGAGCGGGGGTCACGAGGCCGATGGTGTTTTCTGGATAGACGACCTTACCGGACAGTGGTGTACGTCCACCTACTACAATTACATGCCTTGGTGGTTGCAACAGATCAACGACCAACGCTCAGCATCGGGGGTTATCGACCAGACTTCCTGGAAACCGATCCAACCCCTGAACTTCTACAGGCTGATGCCATACCAATCAAATCCCACCCTGTTTGACTACTGGTTGGGCAAGTACGGCAAGGACAAGTTCAAGGCTTACAAGGAAACGCCCATGGTCAACGAGGAGGTTTGCCGCATCAGCCTCAAGACCTTGGAAATGGAACGGTTGGGAGCCGATGACACGCCCGATTACCTGGTGGTCAACCTCACGGCTTCCGGACATATCGAAAAGGACAGGGCGCTTTCCGCTGTGGAGGTGCAAGATATTTACCTGAGACTGGATGCCGAAATCGGCAAATTGATTGATGCCGTGGATAGGCAGGTAGGTCTTGAAAATGCATTAATCTACGTAGTTGGCTCAGGTGTTCCCGCTGAACCTGCCATTGAACTGTCGGGAAACCGGTCGTACCACGGCAATTTCTACCCGGATCGCTGCACCTCGTTGCTCAACCTGTACCTGATGGCCATCTACGGAGAAGAACGGTGGATCAGCACTTGGCACGACCAGCAGATATACCTCGACCGCGCGTTGATTGAAAAGAAAGGGCTGGATCTGGATGCGTTCTCGCAAAAAGCTGCTGCTTTTTTGGGTGAGTTCAGCGGCGTCCAACGGGTCATCACGAACCGGATCATATCATCGGGCACCTACGACAATACCCTGATGAGTTACCGGAACGGAATCAATCCGGCACATTCGGGCGACTTCTACCTGGAAATCCAACCGGGCTGGAATGTTCGACACAACGGAGCGGGCAACGATTACCAGGTGCGTTACGATGCGCAACCATCCAGCCTGCTGGTGTATGGTGGATCGCTCAAGCCCACCCTCGTGTCCGCCCCGGTTTCCGTGGGTGACGTGGTCACAACCCTGAGCAAGATTTTTCGGATCCGACCGCCAAACGCCTGTGACGGCAGGGTGCTGCAAGAGCTGGCTCCCTAATGGCAATCACAAGCATCAATCACATTCACAACAACTAGAACACAGATATATGGGATTAAACGATATTTTGACCAAGTTCTTTGGCAACAAGGCCCAAAGAGACCTAAAAGAGATTTCACCCTGGGTGGAACGGATCAAACAAGCCGCTACCGGTATCGAGAACCTCTCGAACGATGAACTCAGACAAAAAAGCGCAGACATCCGCGCCTCCATTCAAGGCAGCGTGGCCGAAGAAAGGCAACGCATCGAAGAACTGAAAACAACCATTGAAGAACTGGACCTGGACGCCAGGGAAGCCGGCTACAACGAAATCGACAAGATCCAGAAAGCCATCCTGGACAAGTTGGAAACCGAGCTCGACAATGCGCTGCCCGATGTATTCTCCATTGTACGTGAAACGGCACGCCGCTTCACGCAACAACCGGAAATTGAAGTGACGGCCACCGAATTTGATCGCAACCTGGCTGCCACACACGACTTTGTCCGTATCCAGGGCGAAAAGGCCATCTTTGCCAACCACTGGCTGGCCGGTGGCAATGAAGTCACCTGGGATATGGTGCATTACGACGTCCAGCTGTTCGGCGGTGTCGTACTCCACAAAGGGAAGA
>CAYTIY010000129.1:0-2434 GCA_964438045.1 uncultured Bacteroidales bacterium
AGCTTCGGTTACAACAATTTGATCGTGGACATGACAGGTCTGGTGGAGATGCGTTCCTACGGGTATCCTGTGGTGTTTGACGCCACCCATTCAGTACAGAAACCGGGAGGGCAGGGCACCTGTACGGGGGGGAACCGCGAAATGGTGCCGCCTTTGATGCGTGCAGCCATGGCCGTCGGCGTGGATGGGTTGTTTCTCGAAGTACATCCGGATCCGGACAATGCCATTTCAGATGGTCCTAACCAGGTTCGATTGGACGGCATCAGGGACATTCTCAAACAGGCCGTCGATCTGGACGCATTGGTTAAACAACTGTAACATGCAACTCAACATGGATTTTATTTCAATCAGTCAATCCGTCTTCAAACAGGAAATCGAAGAACTGTCTCACGTAAGTGCAGGCATCGGACCTGAGATTGAAAAGGTGGTGGATATGATCTATACCTGTCCGGGAAAAGTCGTTGTGACGGGTATCGGAAAAACCGGTCTGATCGGACGCAAGATAGCCGCTTCCCTGGCCTCAACGGGAACCAAAGCCATTTTTATAAATGCGACTGACGCTATGCACGGTGATCTGGGTATGGTGAGTACGGGCGACGTGGTATTGGCCATCTCAAACAGCGGCAGCACCATTGAAATATCGAATATCCTGGCACCATTACGGAAAATCGGAGCCACCATCGTAGCACTTACCGGTCATCCCAACTCGCCGTTGGGCAGGGAAGCCGATGTGGTGTTGAATATCGGTGTGCGGGAAGAGGCCTGTCCGCTAGGGTTGGCTCCAACCACTTCCACCACAGCGACTTTGGTTATGGGAGACGCTTTGACCATCTGCCTGATGAAACGCAGGGGATTCACCGAGGACGAATATGCGCTGTACCATCCGGGCGGGGCTTTGGGAAGACGCTTACTGACCCATGTGGAGGATATCATGTCGACAGATATTCCTATCGTGAAGGAATCCGACTTCTTCAAAGATGTGATTTACACGGTGAGTGACAGCCGAAAGGGTATGACCATGGTAGTCAACGATGACGGCGTCATGACGGGCATCATCACCGATGGGGACATTCGTCGTGCGGTACAGCATTTCGAGGAGATTGTCAGCATGCGCGCCATCGACTTCATGACGCACGGGTTCAAAAAAATAGCCTCCAAAACACAGATTGAGGAGGCTCTTCGCTTGATGACCAACAACAAGATTACGTCTCTTGCCGTAACAGAAACCGATGACCCTTCACGGATCATCGGCATCATTACGATTCACGACATCATTGTCGATTACGATTAAAATTCTGTACGCTTTTTTTACGCGTCGATGTTGGCGTAGGTGGCGTTCGCTTCGATGAATTCGCGGCGAGGTCCCACTTCGTCACCCATCAGCATGGAAAAGACGTGGTCGGCATCGGCTGCGTTTTCAATAGTCACCTGACGCAGTGTGCGGTGCTCAGGGTCCATGGTGGTGTGCCAAAGCTGTTCGGCGTTCATTTCACCCAAACCTTTGTAGCGTTGTACGTGAACACTGGCTTCGCTGCCATTTCCGTATTTTTCAATAAACTGCAGGCGTTGGTTCTCTGTCCAGCAGTATTCTTCCACCTTGCCCTTTCGGCACAAGTAAAGCGGGGGCGTGGCAATGTAGAGGTATCCGTTCTCAATCAGCACTTTCATTTGGCGGAAGAAGAACGTCATCAGCAAGGTGTCGATGTGACTGCCATCGACGTCGGCATCGGTCATGATGATGATCTTATGATAACGCAGTTTGCTGATATTCAGAGCCTTCGAATCTTCTTCGGTACCGATGGAAACACCCAAAGCCGTGTACATGTCGCGGATTTCCTGATTTTCCAGCACCTTGTGTGGCATGGCTTTTTCCACGTTCAGGATTTTTCCACGAAGTGGAAGAATGGCTTGGAACTGACGGGAGCGACCTTGTTTGGCCGTACCGCCTGCAGAATCTCCCTCAACGAGGAAGAATTCGCATTTTGCCGGATCTTTTTCGGAGCAGTCGGCCAGTTTTCCGGGAAAGATCCGAAAAAGATCCGGCAAAATGCGAAAAAGATCCGGATCTTTTTCGGAGCAGTCGGCCAGTTTTCCGGGTAGTCCACCACCGGAAAGTGGATTCTTGCGTTGCACCATTTCACGGGCATGACGGGCAGCGTGACGGGCCGTTGCGGCCAGAATAACCTTGTCAACAATGATCTTGGCTTCCTTGGGGTGTTCTTCCAGGTAATTTCCCAGCGCTTCGCTGATGGCCTGGTCGACGGAACCAATCACCTCGTTGTTGCCCAACTTGGTTTTGGTCTGCCCCTCAAACTGCGGTTCAGTAAGCTTTACCGATATAACGGCGGTAACGCCTTCTCTTACGTCCTCTCCCGCAAGCTTTTCATCCTCTTTTAATATATATCCACTTCTATCTGCTTTCTCCATTATCGTA
>CAYTIY010000129.1:2444-5477 GCA_964438045.1 uncultured Bacteroidales bacterium
TGCGGTTCAGCCACCTTGATGGATATGACAGCGGTAAGCCCTTCGCGGAAGTCATCGCCCGAAATTTCAATTTTGACCTTGTCGAACAGTTTGGAGTCTTCGGCGTATTTCTTCAGGGTGCGGGTCAATCCGCGGCGGAAACCGGCCAGGTGGGTGCCCCCTTCTATGGTGTTGATGTTATTGACGTAAGAAAAGATATTCTCGTTGTACGACTGGTTGTACATCATGGCCACTTCGACCGGTGTACCAAACTTTTCAGTGGAAATGTGTATGACGTCCTCGATGAGCGGTTCACGGGTGTCGTCAAGAAAACGGACAAATTCCTTTAAGCCTTCTGTAGAATAAAACACTTCCTGTTTGAACGATCCGTCGTCATTTTTCACACGCTTGTCGGTGAGGGTCAGCTTGATGCCCGTGTTTAGGTAAGCCAATTCACGTAAACGGCCCGCCAATACATCATATTTGTATTCCAACACGGAGAAAATTTCTCCGTCAGGTTTGAAGTGGATGGTGGTACCTGTGAATTCAGATGTGCCGGTTATCTGCACACTGTCCAAGGGCTTGCCACAGGAATAATGTTGCGTATAGACGTTGCCGTTGCGGCGAACCTCGGCGCAGAAATCAATGGACAGGGCGTTGACGCAGGAAACACCCACACCGTGCAAACCACCGGAGACCTTGTAGGAATCTTTATCGAACTTACCACCGGCATGCAGTACGGTCAACACAACCTCCAATGCGGAGCGGTTTTCCTTTTCCATAATGTCTACGGGGATGCCTCGTCCGTTGTCAATCACCGTGATGGAATTGTCCTCGTTGATGCTTACCTGTATGTCGTTACAATAACCGGCCAACGCTTCGTCAATGGAGTTATCAACCACTTCGTATACCAAATGGTGAAGCCCTTTTAACCCAGTGTCACCGATGTACATGGAAGGGCGTTTGCGCACCGCTTCCAATCCTTCAAGAACCTGAATGCTGTCCGCACCGTATGACTGTGTCGACTCGATTTTTTCTTCTTCGCTCATATAGCTGTCTGTTATTGTCTTGGTTGTTGTGAAGGCGGCCACTGGCCCACCCTCTTTTTCATAAAAAGTGAACAAATATAGTGAAAAATACCTTGCAAACCGCCTAAAAAATGGGTGTATTTTATGCAATTTCAATCCTACTTCACTACCTTTGCCGGCATGGAAAAAACATGGAGATGGTTCGGCAAAAAGGACAAAATTACCTTGCCGATGCTGAAGCAAATAGGTGTTGAAGGTCTGGTGACCGCCTTGTATGATATGCCCAACGGCGTGGTGTGGCCCGAAGCAGCCATCCTCGACCTGAAGCAGTACATCGAAGCGGCCGGCCTGCGCTGGTCGGTGGTGGAAAGCCTGCCCGTAAGCGAATCGATCAAGTACGGGGGCAACGACCGCGACCAACTCATCGACAATTACATCGAAAGCCTCAAAAACCTGGGCAAGGCCGGGGTGAAAACCATCTGCTACAACTTCATGCCCGTAATTGACTGGATCCGCACGGACCTCGACCATCCGCTGGGCGACGGTTCCACCGCCCTGTACTTCGACAAGACCCGCTTCGCCTACTTCGACGCCTACATCCTGAAGCGCGAAAACGCCTTGGCCGACTATTCCGAAGCCATGAAGGCCGAACTCGAGCAGCTCGACAAGACCATCACCGATGCGGAAAAATCAGCCTTGGTGGAAAACATCGTGATCAAAACGCAAGGGTTCGTGAGCGGCAACTTCAAGGAAGACGACGAAAAGCCCCTGGAACTGTTCCGTGAACTGCTGGCCAAGTACAAGCACATCGATAAGGACGCACTGCGTGAAAACATCCGCTACTTCCTGACGCGCATCATGCCGACCTGCGAGGAATACGGCATGAACATGTGCATCCACCCGGACGACCCTCCCTTCCAAATGCTGGGCCTACCCCGCATCATTACCTGTGCCGAAGATATCGACTGGCTGTACCAAGCGGTGGACAACCCCCGCAACGGCCTCACCTTATGCGCCGGTTCACTCAGTGCCGGGCCGCACAACGACCTGCCTTCCATGGCTCAACGATTCCTGTCCCGCATCCACTTCGTCCACCTACGCAGCACGCACGTTTATGAAAACGGCAACTTCGTGGAAGCACCCCACCTGGAAGGTCGCGGCCAGGTCATCGAACTCGTACGCATCTTTGAAAGCCAGCGCCCCCATGTCCCCATGCGTGTAGACCACGGCCGCTCCATGCTCGACGACGCCGAAAAGGGCTACAACGCCGGCTACCCCTTCTACGGCCGCATGTTCGCCCTGGCTCAGATTGATGGGGTGATTGCTGCGGTGAGGCAGGGGTTGGGGGAAAATAACTAAGATGTTTGGGTTTTTTGACGGCTTGTTTCTTCAAAATAAAGTGAGAAAGTTTAAATCACAAACTCATTTAACTCATCTCTCATCATTCTCCAATTTGGAATATGTGTATCAAGAATTGATGTGAAACGCGAATTGTGAAGTCTCTCAATTACATGCCTTTCTTGAGTCTGATAAGTGTACCAGACTTTTCCATCTCACTGATTTTGTTGTGTACCGACTTTAGCCCGGGAAACAATGATGTTAGGACTGTAAAATCCACGGGGGTATAACCTATTTCTGAGAGTTTCGCCATGCAACCATCTTCATTTTTTGGGGTAAAGATGGTATATTTCGGAATAGATAATACTATTTTATTCCATTATCTGTTCGGGAAATGACTATTTCCCCACACTCTTATTTTCAAACGTGGAAACGTCAATCAGGTCTTGGTTGTCGTTGTCGAAGGTTACTACAACGCTATCTCCAACGGCGGTTACTGGAAACTCGTTGGAAACCTGGGAGGAACCGATAAAAATGGAGGTGTTGCCACGTAGGGTGAAATAGTAAAACGTGTTGCCGTTTTTGCTGTCGCCGTTAATTCGGGTGATGACGGCGTTTAGCACGTTCCGTTCAGACTTGCTTTTGGCCGATATTTTTCCGCCGGTTGAGTTGAAGGCGTTTTTATAGG
>CAYTIY010000130.1:0-5371 GCA_964438045.1 uncultured Bacteroidales bacterium
ATTAGTTGAATTCATGGCTGAAGAAGCTGGAATGACAAAAGCAGAAGCTGGACGAAGAAACCCGGTACACGGAAATTCGCAAAGCCATCGACAACACCGGACGTAAGGACGAAATCAACTACAACATTTGCCGTTGGCAGTTTCCCGGCACCTGGTGCACCACCGTGGCCGATTCCTGGCGTATGTCCGGTGATATCAATTACACGCCCGGCTCAAAAGCCCGATGGAGCAGCATTGCCGGTATCATCAATCAGAACAAATACCTGGCTCCTTACGCCAGTCCCGGTCATTACAACGACATGGACATGTTGGAAGTAGGCCGAGGTTTGACTTTTGAAGAAGACAAGAGCCATTTCAGCATGTGGTGTATCCTGTCTTCTCCCTTGCTGATGGGACATGACATGACCAAGATGTCGGAAGAAACAAAATCCATCCTGACGAATCCGGAAGTAATTGCCGTCAATCAGGATCCTTACGGGCTTCAAGCGCAGTTGATTTACGACAAGGACAGCATCCAAATCTGGGCCAAACACCTGAATGGACGCCAAAGCAAGGAATATGCCGTGGCTTTGCTCAATTTAGGTAGAGGCACCAACACCTTGACGATAAACTGGAAAGACTTGTGCATTGTAGGCAGCGCAACGGTGCGCGACCTGTGGAAACGTGCCAATCTGGGAAAAATGGAATCCGGTTATTCGGTAACATTGCCCAGTCATGGCGTTTCCCTCATTAAGGTTGCGGCCAAAAAAACAATGTTGAAAGAATCATTTGAAGCCGAATACGGTTGGTTGCAGAATTTCAACAAACTGAAAAACAACGCCTTGGTTCCGGGACAGGCTAAAGCCGTGGTCGATGCGAATTGTTCAGGAAGGGCTAAAGCCACTTCGTTGGGCAAAGAAGCAGACAACTACCTTGAATTCAGGGATGTATACGCCAAGAAAAAGGGTGCCTATTCCCTGACCCTGCATTACCTGTGCGCCGATAAAAGAGGAGTTACGATTACCGTCAACGGATCCATCACCTCACTCACCGACCTCAGTTCGGGTGATACTAAAAAGGTGGCCACTGTAAACGTACCAGTCAACCTTAAAAAGGGATACAATACGATTCGATTGTCAAATGCCAGCGCCGCAATGCCTGACATTGACAAGATTGTCCTTAACCTAAACAACTAAAACCCTGCGGGAATCTCCAAGTTACACGTCATGAAAAAAAGAAAGTCTTTCATCACCTTGATGGGATTGGTTGGTCTTTCGATGCTAGGCGCATCGGTAGCACATGCCCAAAACAAGGACGACAAATCGTATTATAAGGAAGTCAAGACCTATGTCAATCAAGTACTTCCAGGTGACCATCCCGATCCCACCTTATTGAAAGTCGGCGATGATTTTTACCACTGTGGTTCCACGTTCCACTTCATGCCATTCATGCCCATCTACCACTCAAAGGATTTGGTCCATTGGGAAGTGATTGCACGCGTGTTGCCTCCACAAAAGGCCGATTGGGTTTCTGACCGTCCCTCAAGTGGCATTTGGCAAGGTGCCATCACCCACTTTTATGGTTCCTATTGGATTTACTTTTCCTCGGGTGGACAATGGTTCTGCAAAGCGGACAAACCGGAAGGCCCCTGGTCCGATCCCGTTCAGGTAAAGACCAATCCCGTCACCGGCCCACTGGGTTATGACAACTCGATTTTTGTCGATGATGATGGTAAGCCTTACATGGTCATCAAAAACGGTCAAAAGGTAAACCGCCTGCAGGCACTCGGAAAAGATGGCCAGTTGACCGATTCCGTGATAAACCTTGATTTTATCAACGCCAAGCTCGAGTACAGTTGGGCTGAAGGGCCTGTCATGTGCAAGCGGAACGGTTACTACTACTACTTTCCTGCCGGTGACGTATCCGGCGGCCAGTACGCGCTTCGTTCGAAGGAATTGACAGCCGACCCGTCCAAATGGGAACGTCTGGGCAATTTTTTCAAGCCCATCACCGATCCTAACGTAGGCTTCAGACGCCCCAACCACATGGCAGCACCCGTTCAACTCTCAGACGGAACCTGGTGGACCATCGCACAAAGCTACGAAACCTACACCGGCGATGATTGGTCCGGACAAGGTCGTCAAACTGGTCTCTATCAGGTTGTTTTTGAAGACGACAGACCTTGGGGTGTCGCACCTACCACGCAACCGGTGATAAAGCCCAACCTGCCCCAATCCGGCATTCGTTGGAGAAGTGTGCAAAGCGACGATTTCGAGTCTGCCACGTTGAGCCCCATTTGGCATTTCTTGACCAAGAAGGCGGCAACCACATATTCACTCACTGAACGCAATGGCTGGATCAAACTGAATCCCGATGCGGACCGCGTTCACGTGATGCAAAAGGAAACGGACCAGTACTATACTGCCGTGACCCGTGTAGACCTGGACGCCACCGATGCAGCTCAAAAGGCAGGTATTTACCTGACCAACGGCAATCAACAAGTCTTTGTCCGCCTGTATACCGGCAACGATAACGGAAAGAAAATCATCTTCAATTTCGGTTCAGAAACCAGAAGCATCGACAATACGCTGGGAAACGTTGTTTGGCTGAAGATAAACAGAAACGAACACAGTTTGACGGCATTTTGCAGCAAGGACGGTAAGGAGTGGAAAACCGTTGGCGATCCCATCAGCTCGGTCAATCTGGATAAGTCACAACCTAACTACAACTCTTGGGTTGGCACCAGTGTCGGTCTGTTCGCTGAAGGCAAACCCGCCTTTTTCGATTTCTTTGTCTGCAAGGACGGATTCACCGCCATGCCGGCAGCCGGTTACAGCAACTATTACGGTGTGATTACCCTGAAAAAAGATGCAGGCAAGGTCGTGACAAACACCTCAATCCATGGAGGTTGGTTTATGATTTCCGGTGTTGAGCTGGGAAAAAATCCGGCTTCTGCCATCCAGATTGAAGCGTCCGCACTGAAAGGGGGCAAACTTGAAATATGGCTGGATGACCTGAAGGGTGGAAAAATGATAGCCAAGGTCTCCATTGGTAAGACAGCAGGTGAAGCCGACTTCAAACTGGTCAGAAAGGCCATCAAGAAGGTGACAGGCCATCACGATGTTTTTGTGAAGTTCCCAGCCAAAAACGAAGGGAAGATTCAAATCAAGTCGATTCAATTCATCAACTAATACCTCAATAAAATGAATTTCAGACAATTGACATACATCACTCTTGCTCTGATGGGTCTATTTCTTTCCACCAGCAGTGGAATGGCCGCCACAAAAGGTGGCAAACTGAAGTTGTGGTACGACAAACCCGCCAGTGTGTGGGACGAAGCACTGCCCATAGGAAACGGACGCCTGGCCGCCATGGTTTTTGGCGATCCGGTGAATGAAAAATTGCAACTCAATGAAAGTTCGTTTTGGTCTGGAGGTCCCTCCCGCAACGACAATCCCGATGGCCAAACCAAACTGGATTCCATCCGTCTGCTCATTTTCAAAGGCGATTACCGTACAGCCAACAACCTGGCCAACAAGACCCTTTCTGCCAAACAATTGCACGGATCCAAATATCAAACCATAGGGAATCTGAATCTGGTTTTTGAAGGAGTAGATACCTATACCGATTACTACCGCGAACTCGATCTGGAACGGGCCATGTTTACCTCTACCTTCCAGGCCAACGGTATCACCTACAAGCGCGAGGCCTTTGTTTCTGTGCCAGACCAATCCATTGTAATTCACCTGACCGCCAGCAAACCCGGCTCGCTCAACTTTTCGGCCAACTTTAAAGGGGAACTGCAAAAATCATCGAAAGCAATTGACAATAAGACCATTGAAATGACAGGTCTTTCCGGTAACCACGAAGGTGTAACCGGACAGGTGAAATTCGATACGCGTGCCCGCATCATCAACACCGGCGGTACCACCAGTCTGGATGCCGAAAACGTGCGCGTGTCAAAAGCCGATGAAGTGGTCATCTTGATCTCCATCGCCACCAACTTCACCGATTACAAAACCCTTTCCGGAAATGAAACGGAACGTTGTGTGTCATACCTGACGAAGGCAGAGAAAAAGCCCTATGCGAATATGGTCAAAGACCATGTGGCCGCTTTCCAAAAATACTTCAACCGTGTCAAATTCGACCTGGGTACAACATCGGCTGCCAACAGCCCCACTGACGAACGCATCCGGAACTTCTCAAAGAACGATGACCCCGAGTTGGTCAGCATGTACTACCAGTTTGGCCGCTACCTGTTGATCTGCTGCTCTCAACCGGGAGGCCAGGCTGCCAACCTGCAGGGTATCTGGAACGGTAGTGCAAACCCCATGTGGGACAGCAAGTACACCATCAACATCAACACGGAGATGAACTACTGGCCTGCCGAAAAATGCAACCTCTCGGAAATGCACGAGCCCCTCTTTAAATTGATCAGTGAATTGTCCGAAGCCGGTAAAGAAACAGCTAAGGTGATGTACGGCAGCGACGGCTGGGTGGCTCACCACAACACCGACATCTGGCGCATCAGCGGCGTCGTCGACTTTGCCGACGCTGGTCTCTGGCCCATGGGAAGTGCCTGGTTGTCACAACACCTGTGGGAACGTTACCTCTACACCGGTGACAAAAAATTCCTGGAATCCGTCTATCCCATCCTAAAATCGGCCTGCGATTTCTATCAGGATTTCCTCATCGAGGAACCCACTCACAAATGGCTGGTGGTCAGTCCTTCCGTTTCTCCGGAAAACACAGCCGCTGGTCACGGTAGCGCACTGTCAGCCGGTACCACCATGGACAACCAACTGCTGCTCGACTTGTATACCAAGACCATCCGCGCCGGCAAGCTGCTGAAAAAAGACGCGGCTTACCTGGCAAATCTCCAGAAAACCGTAGGACGTCTGGCTCCTATGCAAATTGGACAATACGGTCAGTTGCAGGAATGGATGGGCGATTGGGACAACCCCAAGGACAATCACCGTCACGTCTCCCACCTGTACGGCATGTTCCCCAGCAACCAGATTTCTCCCTATACCGACCCCGAACTGTTTGATGCCGTCCGCAACACCATGATCCAACGCGGCGATGTGTCAACGGGTTGGTCCATGGGCTGGAAAGTCAACCTGTGGGCTCGTCTGCTCGATGGCAACCACGCCAAGAAACTGATTACCGACCAGTTGACCCTGGTTGATCCCAAACAACGCCGCGGCGGCGGTGGTGGCGGTACCTATCCCAACTTTTTTGACGCCCATCCGCCCTTCCAAATTGACGGCAATTTCGGTTGCACGTCCGGTATTACCGAAATGCTGCTGCAAAGCCAGGATGGTTTGATCAACATTCTTCCTGCCCTGCCCGACGATTGGAAAAAAGGCAGCATCACCGGCTTGAAAGCCTA
>CAYTIY010000131.1:0-5298 GCA_964438045.1 uncultured Bacteroidales bacterium
TGGGAGAACCTTGAAAATTGGCAACCGCCCGTTTTTCCATGGCTATAGCCTCCTCTTTTCTACCCAGCTTATACAGGAGATGCGCATTGGTACTTAAGAAAAAAGAGGTTTTCGGCGAGCATTGTACCGTTTTGTCCGACCACGACAAAGCTTCCTTAAGCATGGTAGCATCCGAAAATGCAGTACAAACATACCCGGCAACAGTAGTAATCTTACCGCAGAGCCGGCTTCTTTCCTCGGCGGGCAACCCTTTTATTGCACGGTCAATCGAATTAACACTGGCCGTATCCGTTACTGAAGCTTTCCGTTTTTCAAGATTCAGTAGTCGTGTATTGTTTTTCATCAACAACTCCTCCGAGTCCAGCTTCATCAGGTTATCGGCAACAAACAACCGGGCATGGGCAAGGTAGTTGTCCGGTTGGTTGGTTTGCAGGTAATAGTCCATGTATACTTCTTCCACCTGCTTATTTTCGGAATCAAAGGGGATTTGTTGAAAAACAGTGATGGCCTTTTTCAGCAAAGCCTCATCTTTTGCCAGGGCGGCAACATCAACCGTATGTTCGACCACCTTTTGAAAAATACGATTATCTTCATAAGGCGCTCTCCCATTGATGGTAGCAATGGTTTTATCGTATGCCTTCCTATTCGTGAAAAAGTACGAATACGCATAATCGGTCACCATCAGTCGATAGGCGTTCATTTGAAACAGCTTCGCCACCTGTTCCGGAATGGGCCCGGTTGCAGGAATCAACCGCAGGTACGCATCAAATGCCTCGTTGATGGGTAGCCCCAAGTCGATTCGTTTGTTGATAAATTCCAGCAGAAACGCCGGATCGTTTTTCTTTTGCGGAAACTCAGCCTCCCAGGCGGTCATGGGCTTGGGGTCTTTCAGATCCAATAAGACTTTTCTGGCCTTCTCCTTGAACGCATCGGGAACCCACTGTGACCCTATGATTGACAACAACATGCCATCGGAATTGACAAACAGCAAAGCAGGCCGTTTGGTAAGGCCATACTGTTGGGCCATCTCCAAACCCTCTTTCTTGGAAGCGTCCATCCGGTAACACACAAAATTAGCATTGAACACATCCCCTTCCGTTTTTCGGGAGAAAAAAAAGGTATTCCACATTTCGTCAATTTTCCGACTTTCATCATCATCGGAGAAATAGACATACAAAAGCACCGGTTTATTGGTTTGTTTGGCCAACGCCAGCGCGTCACTCCACGAACCCTGTTCAAACGTGACACCTTGCGAAAATCCAAGCAAGGACAACACTAAAAACGCAACGGTCAGAATAGGATGTTTCATGGTTCATTCAGTTTAGGTTGTTTTGTCAACGCAAACGTAGCTTACTTATAACAATAAGCAATGTACCAATAAAACGCCACGTAGGTAAAAAATGATATCCGATTAACTTTTTTTACACAAAAAAGTTGACAAACCCCATGCATTGCTCCTTCAATAATCCAGCAACTCCCGGATGGCCTGGTAGTAGCTCCGT
The DNA here is from genome assembly GCA_964438045.1 of uncultured Bacteroidales bacterium. Lineage (GTDB taxonomy): Bacteria > Bacteroidota > Bacteroidia > Bacteroidales > UBA1402 > UBA8389. Next base: position 1,503 of record CAYTIY010000131.1, read on the forward strand.
CCGCTCATAATCCGGCTTTGGCTGTAATCATCGAGCACCAACACAAAACGGTTGTTGAAGTGCTTGTTGACTTCCTTCAGCAGGTTCCTGTTGATGAGGTATGATTTGTGCACCCGGATGAAATAGGCCGGCAGTTTTTCTTCCAACTTCTTCAGACTGGAATCCAGGATGTACGATTTGGCGTGTTTGGTCACCACAGACACGTATTTTTCATCCGCCTGAAGGTAAGAGACTTCGTCGAGCCGGACAAAAACGACGCGGTCGCCTACCTTGACCGGAAGGGAGGTCGTTTCCTGCCTCTTGTATTCCTGGTTGAACTGCTCGATGAGTTTGTTTAGGTTCATCGTCGGGCCCGCTTCACCCGCCAGATTGTCCAGTTTTTCGACGGTCCGGGCAAACCGCTCCTTGGTGAGCGGCTTGACCAGATAATCCATGCAATTGGTGTCGAACGCCTTCAGTGCAAATTCGTCGTAAGCCGTGCAAAACACGACCTTTGGGAAACAGTCCACCGCTCTCAGCACATCAAATCCGTTGATTTCAGGCATTTGGATGTCCAGGAAAATCAAATCCGGTTTCAGGCGGTTTATTTTCTCTATGGCTTCTTCCCCATTTTCCGCTTCGTCCACTAGCTCAAACGTCCCGGGAAAGTCCTTGATCAACGTCTGTAGCCGCACGCGTGCCAGCGGTTCATCGTCGATGATGAGGGTGGTGTAAGGTCGGTTCATGATTCAACTACCTGTTTAAGTGTGATTGCAACGTGCTTGTCGGCTCCGTTCACCCAATTGATACTTGCCTTGTTTCCGTAAATGATGGACAACTTGTCGTACAGGTTTTGCAGGCCATAACCACTCACGGGTTCAGCGGGAAAGTCAGGGCCGTTGTCATAGATGGCAATGAGCAGGTCCTTCTTGTCCCGTTTCACCTCAACCAGGATCCGACCCTTCTCTTTCATCGTTGAAACCCCGTGTTTGACGGCATTTTCCACCAACGGCTGAATCAGGAATTTGGGAATCTGCTGTTCCCGGGAACGTTCATCCACCTTGATCTCATACTCCAACCTGTCGCCGAAACGCGTTTTCTCTATGTCCAGGTACTTGTCCACCATCTCCAACTCTTCATCAACAGTCACGTATGTTTTGTTTTCTTTGTTGATGGAATACCGGAACAGTTCGGAAAGCCCCAGGGCCATGTGCTCCGTCTTGTCGGCATCCATGTGGGCCAGGCTGGCGATTGAATTCAGCGCGTTGTACAGGAAATGCGGGTTGATGCGCGCATGCAGTGCGTTGAGTTCCGCCTGGTTTTTCAGTTCCTTCATTTTGGCAATCTCCACATCTTTCTGATTCACCATGCTTTGAATTCGGAACTGAATCACGTTGTAGAACACCCTCAAGGCCGCCAGGAAAGCAATCAGAAACAGCAGCGTGGTATTTTGTGACCAAAACGTGGCCGGTGTGATTCCGGGAATGAACGAACGTATGACCAGGCCAATTAAAACAGTCAGCAGTGTCTGCACCAGCACGGCCGAAATGACCGTACTCAAAAACACAAAGGCCTGTTTTCCAACAAAATGCGTTATTCGTTTCAGAAAGACCGGTTCGGTATAATACAGGAGCACCAGTACCAGGAATCCGCAAACGGCCGTTTCCACGTAGTTGACCAGAAAGGAGGTCAGCATAACAAACGGCATTAAGGTGATCATGCCGGTTGTCTTGATCCCGGAATAGAAAAAGGGAAACAGCAGGGGAATCAGTGCCCGCTGCTTGATATAGGTTCCAAGCGTTGGATGTTGCTTCCTAGTTGATTCCCGTGAGAGGAAGAACAGGAAACCGAACAACAGCAACAGCGCCTTAAACGTGTACGACAGGCTTTTCATCAGCTTCCTGTACCTCAAATCGAGGTAATACGGAATACCCACCGTATCGATGGTATGTGTCCTCAGGTTTTTATAAAAATCATGCGCATACAGTTGCTTGAGGATGGCCTTGTCCATTTCGGTAAACCTGGCATTGGCCGGTGTCGACGCGTCAAAGATACCACCGTAGAAGGTGGAGCCACTTTGCGGCGTAAACAGTTTTATCCATAAAGCATCCAGCAAATTCCGATGAAGTGTCGAATGTAGGTATTATTCTGTAGTTTTCCAGTTATTCCTAACGACTTGCCCGAAGACAAACATATTTGTGTGATATTTTTCTTCTATATACGAATATTTTTTATATTTGTGCAAAACATTCGGCCATGGATGAATATTTTGCATGTTTAAAAAAGTACAATGTATGGGATTCGAAGACCTTCGAATGGGGGTATGGGCGAAGTGACTATACAGATAGCATCATTGATTCTTGCGGCAATCGGCTGATCAAAGTACTGGTTGGACAGCGCCGTTCGGGTAAAAGTTACATCTTGAGACAACTCATCAAACGGCTAGTCGATCAAGGCATAAAACCGGAAAATACGCTTTACATCAATCGGGAATTTGCTGAATTTGATTTTCTGAAAACCTTCCAGGATCTGGACAACTTGGTAAAATTATACCAAAAAGAGCTGAAGCCATCCGGTAAAGTGTATCTTTTTATTGATGAAGTGCAACAGATCGATGGCTGGGAGAAAATCATCAATTCGTTTTCGCAGGATTATATCGATAGTTATGAGGTATTTATCAGCGGCTCAAATTCCAAGATGCTTTCCGGCGAATTGGCCACACTGCTTTCAGGCAGGTATATCACCTTCGAAGTATTTCCGTTCAGCTATTACGAATTTCTAGGGATTACCCAAAAAGAGAACGGCAGGCAAAGTTACATGGAATACATGAACAGCGGCGGACTCCCCGAACTCTTCATGCTTGAAAAACAGGAGCTCAGACGCAATTATGTGTCCGCCATAAAGGACACCGTTTTACTGCGCGATATCATCCAACGCCACAGCATACGGGATCCTCAATTGCTTGAAGACCTGTTTGTCTTTTTGGTAAACAATGCCTCAAACCTAATTTCCGTTACCAACATTGTCAAATACTTCAAAGGTTTAGGGAGACGGACCAGCTATGATGCCGTTGCCTCCTATATCGGGTACATCGAAGACACGTTTATCGTCCACCGTTGCGACAGATATGACATAAAGGGTAAAGACACGCTTTCGGGCAACGCTAAATTTTACATCAACGATATAGCCTACAAAAATTACCTGTATCCGGGTTATGGTTACGGATTCGGCTACCTGGCGGAAAACGTACTCTATCTTGAATTGCGCCGGGCCGGATTTGACGTCTATGTGGGCAGTTTTCGCAACAAAGAAGTCGATTTTGTCGCCCGAAAAGCCGACCGCATCATCTACCTGCAAAGTACTTACCTTCTTGCCGATGAAGCAACAGTAAAAAGGGAATACGCTTCGCTCGAAGCCATCAACGACAACTTTGAAAAACTGGTTGTTTCGCTCGACGATATTGCCCTGCCCTCCAAAGGGGGCATCAAACACATCCAAGCCTGGAATCTGGGAGAATACCTTACAAAATAGAACGACTGTTCTGCCCGGCAGGAAAGACTCCACTCCCGGCTAAAACCGTTTCGTATAGCGGTGGCAGTAGGGTTGCTTGCCCGTATTGTCGTAATAGTCCTGATGGTAATCTTCGGCGGGATAGAACGCGCTTGCCCGGGTGACGGCGGTTTGCACCTCGTAGCCCTTGGCTTTCAGCAGTGCTACGAGTTTCTCGGCTGTGGCTTTTTGTTCCTCGCTGGTGTAAAACACCTCCGAGCGGTATTGGTTGCCGATATCGGGACCCTGGCCATCGGCTTGCGTGGGG
>CAYTIY010000132.1:0-5284 GCA_964438045.1 uncultured Bacteroidales bacterium
GGGCAGATCCGAACAACACCAGCTCATCCATCGGAAAATTCCTTTCCTCCAGTACGCGTAGGAATTCCTGACCTACGGCACCGCTTGTACCAACAATAGCTACTTTCATTGTTAACGTTAATAATTTGTGAATAGAATGATAAAAAACAGAGAAAACCTATTATCTTTGTTTCTGTAACCTACTTACATCTGTGTGCAAAAATACAATAATTCCTTGAAATTTACCAGTGGGCTGCGAAAAAAACGCCTATCAATCTGTGCTATACGCTTGTTGATGCTGGTTTTGCCTGCGACGGCCGGTGTGCTTGGAACATACGGAATGGTTAGTGCACAAACGGCAGGTTACGGGTATGTCGTCTTCAGCGAGATCATGTCTGATCCCGAGCCGCTGGTGGGACTGCCCAATGTGGAGTATGTGGAACTCCACAACCGCTCAGAATCACCGGTGGATCTGTCAGGCTGGGTGTTTTGGTACGATAACCGTCCGTTCCGTTTACCGGCATACACCCTTTCGGCGGGAGGGTATGTTGTCCTCTGCGGAAACGCAGGGGCTACAAAATTCGATTCGGCGGTTTGCGTGCTTACGGTTCCTTCTTTTCCTGTATTGGCACGCTCGGATAAAACCATTGCTCTAACTACGGCTAATACTGAATTGGTCAACAGCCTTTCATATTCGGATGGTTGGTATGAAGATGCCTTTAAGCGAAAGGGTGGCTGGAGTCTGGAGTGTGTGGATGTGGATAACCTATCTGGAGATGGGCAAAACTGGAAGGCGTCTACCGACAGCACTGGGGGGACGCCGGGAAGGAAGAACGCCGCGGCTGGCGTAAATCCGGATGTGATGAAACCCCTTTGTAATTATCTTTCGGTGCATAACCCTTCAACGGTGGTTCTGCGCTTCTCCAAACGCATGGATGCGGGTTGGATTTCGGAAACTGAAAACTATAAATTGGTCGGAGAGGGTCTCACTATCACGGGTTTGAAGTCATCTTACCCGCAGTTCAAGGAAGTGGAGTTGACGATGAGCCGTGCGCTGAAAGAGGGCGAGATGGTAGGGCTTAGTCTCGTGGCCCCGCGTGATGTAAGTGGAAATGTGAGCGCGGACACGTGTTTTTGGGTGGGATTGCCATTGAAACCTGGGCCGTTTGATCTGTCCATCAATGAATTGCTGTTCAATCCCGATGAGGCAGGTTGTGATTACGTGGAGGTGGTGAACCGCTCCTTAAGATGCCTGGATTTGTCGCAGGTCTGGCTGTGCGGCAGGGATGAAAACGGCCTGTTGCTGGAAGGATGTCGTTTGTTTGAGGAGGCGGTTCCGGTTCTACCAGGCAGTTACTGGGTGTTTTCGGCGGACGGTACCTATCTGGCCAGTCGGTATGGTTGCGATTCAATCAGCCATTTCCCGAGCTTGTCCGGCTTTCCGTCCATGCCCGACGAATCGGGTACGGTTGTGTTGGTAACCACCGACAACCAGGTGATAGATGAATGTAGCTTCTCCGACAAGTGGCACATGCCCCTGTTCAGCGACAGGGAAGGGGTGGCCCTTGAGAAGGTGCATCCAGACAAGCCTTCCTGTGAAGCCGATTCGTGGATATCGGCTTCCTCGCTGAGTGGATACGGTACGCCCGGCAGCAGGAATTCCCAGTACGTCGCTCATCTTGAAGCGACAGAGGCCTTCCTGAAAGTGGATCGCGCTTGGTTAACCCCCAACGGCGATGGGAAAGAAGACCTGCTGACGGTGGCATTGAAGGTTGGGGATCCCGGCACGGTAAGTCTTACGCTGTATGACCTGAAAGGCGTTGCTGTTTGCCATTGGTTACGGAACCAGTGGGTGGGTGTCGATCAGGAAATCAATTGGAACGGCACTGATAACAACGGGGCGTTACTACCGTCCGGCCGATACATCCTGCTGGCTACACTTACCCGTACCAATGGAAAGATTAAGACATCCAAAACCGTGGTATCGGTGCTGTGATTCTAAGCGGGAATCTGTATCTTTGCCGCCATGACACAGGTTGAGGAACACTGGTTTGACCGTACCGCCTTGCTGCTGGGAACTGAGGCCATGGATCGTTTATCGCAAGCGCATGTGCTGGTGGTGGGCGTGGGTGGTGTTGGTTCGGCCGTCGTGGAGCAGCTGGTACGGGCAGGCGTGGGCCACATGACCTTGGTTGATGCCGATACGGTTCAGTTGACCAATCTCAACCGGCAGATTCCAGCGTTGACCAGCAACCTGGGACGATCCAAGGTGCAGGTGATGGGGGAACGGATGAAGGACATCAACCCTTTCGTCGAATTGAACCTGATTGAACAGTACCTGACTGAAGACGATGCCGCAGCGTTGGTTACGAATGAACACTTCGACTTCGTGGTGGATGCCATCGATACACTCGCGCCCAAGATCAGTTTGCTGTTCCACTGTCTGTCGAATGCCATTCCGGTTGTTTCCGCCATGGGCGCTGGCGGCAAGGTAGACCCTTCGCAGATAAAACAGGTGGATATTTCCAAAACGACCCAGTGCCCGTTGGCCAGGGTGGTGCGCCACGAACTGCGTGTGCGTGGCATTACACGTGGTCTGCCCGTGGTGTTTTCCACGGAGAAAAACAACAAGGAGGCCGTGGTGCTGACACCTGGTGAACGCAACAAACGTTCCACCACCGGTACCGTTTCATACATGCCCGTTATTTTCGGTTGCCACCTGGCTGCCTATGTGATTCAGCAATTAACGCATTGACCCATGATAGAAGGAATTGATTTGCACAAGTCGTTTGGTGACCTGCACGTATTAAAGGGTGTCAATATCCGGGTGGAAGCCGGTGAAATCGTGGCCGTGGTAGGTCCCAGCGGTGCCGGGAAGACCACGCTACTTCAGTTGTTGGGCACGCTTGACAAGGCCGACAGCGGCGACATCCGCATTGGCGGATCGTCTTTGGGGAAACTTAGAGAAAAGGAATTGGCTCTTTTCAGGAACAAGCACATCGGATTCGTCTTTCAATTTCATCAGTTGTTGCCTGAATTCACGGCACTAGAGAATGTCATGATTCCTGCCTTGATTGCAGGCAACAGTCGTCGTGAAGCGGAAAAGAAAGCATTGGAGGTGTTGACATACCTACGCTTGCAGGACAGACTTCATCACAAACCATCACAGCTATCAGGCGGTGAGAATCAGCGAGTTGCCGTTGCTAGAGCCTTGGTGAACCGTCCCGATGTGGTATTAGCCGATGAACCCTCGGGTAGTCTGGATACCCAACACAAAGAAGAATTGCATCAGTTGTTTTTCGACCTACGAAAGGAATTGAACCAAACCTTCATCATAGTCACCCACGACGCACAGCTGGCCGGCCTGACCGACCGCGTGCTGGAAATGCGCGATGGCTTGATTATTTCCTAATCGACTTTTTTACTATACTTCCAGTTATGATTACCATGCCGGAAATGGCCACTGCGGCCAAAGATCCGGCCAAATCGCAGTACCAGTCGTAGATGTCGGCTGATCTGTAGTCGGTCAGTTCTCCTTGTACCACCTCTATCATTCCTCCCAGAAAGGCCGAAAGCAGCACTGTCAGCAAAAAGAGCGGGGCTGGGGCCTTCCATTTTCTGTCGGATGTCACCCGGTTTTCAAAAATGAACAGCAGGCTGAATGTGAAGAACATGGAAAAATGGACAATCTTATCGAAATAGGGAATCGTTATCGGTGTATCCTGTGACGGTAATTTAACAATGCACATAAGTAAAATCGCCGTCGCGCATAAGACGGAAGGAATGTGGTACCGGCAGAGTTGCTTCAGAAAGGAATTCATGTGGCTGTTGTGTAGATGGAGCAAAGGTAAACAAAATTCATCCGTTTGTAAAGTAATTATAAATTAACGTTATATTTGCATATAATATATACGTTACATGTGGAAAGATTATTTTTACCTCACCAAGCGAGAGCGAACCTCTGTTTGGGTGTTAACCATCCTGGTGCTTATCCTGCAGGTCGGTATCTGGACAAGTGACCTGTGGTTGCCACCCATAGCCCGCCTCATTAAACCGGAATCAAAACAACAACCTGTTGCCGAGGCTACCCCGGACGCTAATGACACTGCGCATTCCACCGATATGGAACGGAGTGCGTCAACGCCCGTATTGCGTGCTTTCAACCCGAATACGGCCGATTCAGCGCAGTTGAGAAAGCTTGGTCTCAAGCCAAAGGTGGTGCGTAACATCGTAAAATACCGCAGCAAAGGCGGTCAGTTCCGTAAACCCGACGACCTGGCGAAAATCTATGGACTGGATGCCGAAGCCTTTAATCGGTTACGACCCTACATCCGTTTAACGGCAACAATCGGTACAACGGAAAACTTAAACAACAAAGGTGATGCCGGCAATCTTGATCAAAGAACAGCAAATCAAAGAGAAGTAGATCAAGGAACCGTGCTCGAAACCAACAGTAGCACGCTATCCGGTTCGCCGACCTTTGCTTCCACACCTCTTTCTGTCTCGTCGGAACCCTTGGCACTGGCGGTGGAAACTCCAACGACAATCCGGCAAACGCACCCATCCTCCCAAGGCTCCCGGTTTGAACTGAACGAAGCCGATACAGCCACCCTGCAGTTGCTAAAAGGTGTAGGCGCCGTTACGGCCGACCGCATTGTGCGCTACCGGCAACAGCTGGGTGGGTTCTACGACGTGCGTCAGTTGAATGAAATCAAGGGGCTGTACCCCACGGTGCTGGAAACCCTGACAAAGACCGTTTCGGTCAACCCCGACCGTATCACGAAAATCAACATCAACAAGGCCTCGCTCGAGAAACTGAAGGCGCACCCCTACCTGTCATTTTACCAGGCCAAGGTCATCGTGGAACTGCGCAAAAACCGAAAAGCCATCCGCGCTCTATCCGACCTGGCCACCTTCACCGAATTCACCCCCGCCGACTTGGAGCGGTTGAAGTGGTATTTGGAACTATAAGGAAATGGGAAAAACAAAAAGGCCCCGAAATCGGAGCCTTCTGTAAAAGTTAGGGTGAACGCGGCTTATTTCTTGCTGCGGTCTCCGTAGCGGTTCATGAACTTGTCCACACGACCAGCGGTATCGACCAACTTGGACTTGCCGGTGTAGAACGGGTGTGAGGAGGAGGAGATTTCCAACTTCACCAGAGGATAGGTTTCGCCTTCAAACTCGACGGTTTCCCTCGTGTTGATGCAGGAACGCGATACAAAAACATCACCGTTTGACATATCCTTGAATACAACGGGACGATAACTGGTTGGATGCAACTCTTTTTTCATATAATCATGTCGTT
>CAYTIY010000133.1:0-5279 GCA_964438045.1 uncultured Bacteroidales bacterium
CGGGTTTGCACGATTTGAAGCGTATTTTGGAATTGATTCGTTCGTTTTCGGTGGAGGCTTGTGTGGTTGTTAATAAGTTTGATTTGAACGAACGTATGAGCAATGAAATTGAGACGTATTGCCAAGAGATGAGTGTGCCGGTTGTTGGCAGGATTCCGTTTGATCCGAATGTGGTTATGGCCATGGTTCACTGCCAGAGTGTGGTGGAATTTGCTCCTGATTCGCCGGCTTCCGGTGAAATGAAGTCTATTTATGCGTGGGTGTTCGATAAGCTGTTATCGGAAGAATCGAAGTGAATTAATTGTTTAAATAATATAAGATAGATGGTTGATAAAAAAGAACATAGACCTATTGAAAGGTTTCATATTGATGGAATCAAGAAGATAATTATTGTTGCATCCGGTAAGGGTGGAGTGGGGAAATCGACGGTGGCTGCCGGTATGGCTGTTTCTTTGGCAAAACAGGGGTATAAGACGGGCTTGATGGATGCTGATATCTATGGTCCTTCCACGCCGACGTTGTTTGGTTTGCAAAATGAGCGTCCTCTTTCTGTGGAACGGTATGGAAAGACCCGGATCATTCCGTTTGAACGGGCCGGCATCAAGGTAATGTCGCTGGGTTTCTTCATCAATACAGAGCAGGCTGTTTTATGGAGGGGGCCTATGGCTACGAATGCATTGAAGCAGCTATTGAATGATACGGATTGGGATGCATTGGATTTTTTGATCATTGACACGCCTCCGGGTACGGGTGATATTCATATTACGTTGGTACAACAATTTGAGATTGATGGCGTTATTGTAGTGACTACTCCTCAGCTTGTTGCGTTGGCCGATGTGCAAAAGTGCATTGGTTTGTACAGTGCTTCCAATATTCAGATTCCTGTGTTGGGTATTGTGGAAAATATGGCGTGGTTTACGCCTTCCATGCATCCCGATGAACGGTATTATTTGTTTGGGAAAGGAGGGGGCGAGCAGTTATCGAAGCAATTTGGTATTCCTGTTATTGCTCAAATTCCGGTGAGTGAACAGGCTTGTGGTCAATGTGATGCGGGAAATCTGGAGGAAATGTTGCTGGGAAAGGATATGGGTGAGGCATTTAATCAATTAGTAAACAGCTTATATTAAGATCTTTATGATTGAATACGACTATGCGTTCAGGGTGATGTATCCCGATACGGACCAGATGGGTACGATGCATCATGGGGAGTATGCGAAGTATTATGAAGCGGCTCGCTGGGAGTTGTTTCGTAGTATTGGGATTGCTTATCGTTCGGTAGAGGAGGCTGGTTTTTTGCTTCCGGTTATTCGAATGAATTTCACGTTTTACAAGACCGTTCATTATGATGATGTGTTGACGGTTAGAACGACGTTGAGGGCTATTAAAGGGGTTCGTATTTGGTTTGATTATCAATTGTTTAATGAAAAGAATGAGTTGATCAATAAGGCGGAAACGGAATTGGCTTTTGTGAAAAGCGATACATGGTCGCCTTGTGCGCCACCTGCGTTTGTAGTGTCGGCCATTGAAAAGTATGGTCGTGTCGATTAAGGTGTAAATAACGATTAAATGTTTTAATGATGATTGCTTTTGGACCTGTACCTTCACGCCGGCTAGGAAAGAGCTTGGGTATAAATAACATCTCGTCGGGAAAAAAGTGTTCGTATTCGTGTGTTTACTGTCAGGTTGGAATAACGCGTGATTTTTGCTTGGATAGACGGGTGTTTTATGAACCTTCGATTGTGTTTGATGAAGTAAGTAAACATGTTGAAAAACTGGCGGTTAGTGATAAGCCGGATTTTTTAACGTTTGTCGCTAATGGTGAACTGACGTTGGATGTGAATCTGGGTGTTTCAATAGGGATATTGAAGGAGTTGGGTATTCCTATAGCCGTGATTACAAACGCTTCACTCTTGTCTGATAAAAAGGTAAGGGAAGAATTGCAATTGGCTGACTGGGTTTCGGTGAAGGTTGATGCTGGCAATGAGGTTGGTTGGAAACAAATGAACAGACCTGTTGTGGGGCTTGATTTTAACAGGTATGTGGGTGGGATTCGTGCTTTTTCGGAAGAGTATAAGGGAAAACTGGTTACGGAAACCATGCTTGTGAAGGGTATAAATGATGGTATTGAGACGTTGTTTGAAACGGCAGCGTTGGTTGGTGCAGTCAATCCATCGGTTGCTTACCTTTCTATTCCAACCCGACCACCGGCTGAAACGTTTGTCACGACACCCGATGAAAAGAGAATAAATGATGCGTATCAGGTGTTTTCGGAAAATGGGATTCATACGGAGTTGATACTTGGGTTTGAGGGTGTGGATACTGGCTTTACGGGCAATGCCGTTGAAGATATTATCAATATTTGTTCGGTTCACCCCATTCGTGAGGATATGATGCAGGAGTTATTGATGAAGGATCATGCTGATGCTACAACGTTGGATGAGCTGATTCACAATCAATATGTACAGTCGGTGGTCTATAAATCGCATACTTTCTACATTCGAAAGTTTCGTAATTAGTGCTTGAAGTATGAATGAATCGTTGGTGTATTTATTGCTGGCGTTGTTTATTGGAAGCCTTGGGAGTGTTGGGCTGGCGGGTTTGCTTTTGTTGGTCAAGAAAAGAAACATGCAGCGCATTTCTACGTATTTGTCGTATTTGGCGGGGGGTACGTTGTTGGGTGCTGCTTTTTTGGGTATGATGCCAAAAGCGATTTCGTTATTGGACAGTGGGCTTGTCTTTGTGTCGGTTTTGGTTGGAATCTTGTTTTTCTTTGTGTTGGAAAAGATTATTCTCTGGAGAACGTGTAGGAATGTTGATTGTGAGAGACACCTAAAAGCGGCTGCACCTATGATTCTTGTTGGGGATGCGTTTCATAATGCCATTGATGGGGTGGTGATTGCGGCTTCATTTTTAACTTCCATTGAGTTGGGTGTTTTTGTGAGTGTTTCCATTGTGCTTCATGAGATTCCTCAGGAATTAGGTGATTTCGGGATTTTGCTCAGGAGTGGCTACTCTCGTGGGAAGGCGTTGTTCTTCAATTTGTTGTCTGGTAGTACTGCTGTGGTTTTTGGTATTCTGGCGTACTATTATTTGGGGTTTCTCAACCACCTAATTCCGTATGCGTTGGCATTTTCTGCTGCCAGTTTTTTGTACATAGCGTTGGCTGATTTGATTCCTGAAATGCATCAACAATCAAAACTGAAAGAATCGGTTATTCAGCTTGTTTTGATTGTTGTAGGTGTGTTGCTTATTTATACAGTCAAGTATTTTAATCAACAGTAATATAGGAACTATGTGTCATGGTATAAGGCATATCGGATTGCAGGTTGTTGAGGCTGATATTCAGCTATTTTACGGTGAGGTGCTTCAGTTTAGCTGCATACGTTCGTTTGATTTGTCCGAAAAGGAAGCTGATAAGATATTTGGTATAAAAAAGGACACTAAGGTGATTTTTGGTGAATGTGTTGAAATTGCGTTGGAATTGTTTGTTGTTGATGTTCCACAGCAACCCTGTTTCGGGCATTGTTGTTTTTCCAGCAGGCGTATGGCAGAGATGGAGGTGAGGGCCGTTAAAAATGGGTATAGTGCCTATTGCCGTGGTTGTGTGGGAAATGAGACGTTGTTTATTCGTGATTCTTCAAATAATGTGTTTGAAATAAAGCAGCTTGAATAATAAAGCCCTGCATCGTTCGGATACAGGGCTTCTTGTTGGGCTACTCCTTCAAAAGGGATGCCATCCTTATTTTTTGTAGAGGGCTTTTTCCACTTCTTCTTTGGAAAGCTTTTTGGTGCAGAAGAACCAGTCGTGGCAGGTGACGCCTTCTTGTTTGCCTTCCATGCGGTCTTTGGCTACACCGCAGGAACCAGCTGTTGGCACGATGACGTCGTCACCTGGACGCCAGTCGGCTGGTGTGGCTACGCCAAAGGCATCGGCGGTTTGCAGGGCCATGACCACGCGTTTCAGTTCATCAAAGTTTCTTCCCAGGGAGAGGGGGTAGTAGATGATGGTGCGGACAATGCCTTTCGGGTCGATAAAGAACACGGCGCGGACGGCTTTTGTGCTGCTTTCGCCGGGTTGGAGCATGCCGTACATGTTGGCTACGTTCATCGTGATGTCCTCAATAAGGGGAAACAAGACTTCAACTTGTTTCATTCCTTTGTACTCAATTTTTTCTTTGATGGTGCGCAGCCAGGCTATGTGGCTGTACAAGCCGTCTACGGATAAACCTACCAGTTGGCAGTTGAGTGCTTCAAACTCTTTGCTCATGGAGGCAAAGGTCATGAATTCGGAGGTGCAGACGGGTGTGAAATCGGCCGGGTGGCTGAAGAGGATGACCCATTTTCCTGCATAGTCTTCCGGGAAATTGATGTCGCCTTGTGTGGTGACGGCGTGAAAAGAAGGGGCCTTGTCTCCGATACGGGGCATGACCGTGAATTGAGATGCTTCCATACGTATATTATTTACTGTTTAATAATCAGTTCAATATACGTATTTATTTGAACATTTGTTCAGTTTGTCCTCTTTTTTAAGGGTGTTATCTCTATAAAAGGGATGGTATCCTTTTGAGTTCGTGACCCAGGATCTCGGCGGCTTGGGCTACACAGTAGGCGCAGGGGCGTTTGGCGTAGTAGGCGGCGTTTCTGTCGTCTGGGGTAGGGGTTTGGGGGGCTCGTTTGAGCTTCAATAGGTCGGCGCAGATATAGCTGCCCATTTTTGCTTTGAAGGCCAGGCCGGTGCGTTGGACAGCCTCGTAACAAGCAGTCTTGGTGGCTTTGTCGTTTGGGTCGGTGGCCGGGTGTTCCAGGCCGAGAATGAGGAACATGCCGGAAACGGCGCCGCAGACTTCGCGCAAGCGTCCCATACCACCACCCAGGGGTGCGGATAGGGTTTTGAGGGTTTCCATGTCTGCCGGGTACAGGTCGGCATAGGCCATGACGACCGATTGGGCACAGTTGTAGCCTTCCTTGAAGTTGGCTACGGCTTGTTCGGTGCGGGCGTTGATATCAATGGTGTTCATAGGGGGCTACTATCAGTGGTGGTCACCACAGTTGTGATCATGACCGTGTTCGTGTCCGGCACAGGTAGATCCTCCGTCCTTGAGTTCTCCGGCCAGGAAGCGAATAACTTGTTCGGTGGCGTTGCCTTCGCAGTTGCGGATAACCTGGATGTTGTGGGCTGCCAGTTTGTTGATGGCGCCTGTGCCTATGCCTCCGGCTAGTAGGTAGCGGACGCCTCTGCGTTCCAGTTCTTCGGCCATGTTCGATTTGCATCCGCAACC
>CAYTIY010000134.1:0-4139 GCA_964438045.1 uncultured Bacteroidales bacterium
ACCGATGTGGAAATCCTGTCCGAGGACATCCCAGGCTGGCTGGTAGCCAACGAAGGCCGCCTGACCGTAGCTCTCGATGTAACTGTGACGGAAGAACTGCGGGAGGAAGGATTGGCCAGGGAACTGGTGAACCGCATCCAAAACATCCGCAAATCAAACGGGTACGACATCACCGACAAAATCCGCATCGTGCTGGGACCGAACGAAGAAATTGCCAACATGCTGGTAACCTGGAAGACATACGTCATGACCCAGACGTTGGCAACTTCCATTGAGCAAACGGCACATCCGGAAGCTGGGACACGCATCGACATGGACGGTTTCGAACTGGACGTACTGGTGGAGAAAGTTGATTGATTTTGACTTTTTCCTATACGGTATACGTAATAATTGATTATATTCGCCAATTAATTTTTCGAGGTTGACTGAATTGTAGTAGTCTCTATTTAATTGAACCGCAACATGTCAGATAAAATCAGATATTCAGACGCAGAATTGGAAGAATTCCGCCAAATCATTGATAGTAAGCTTGAAAAAGCCAGGGATGATTATGAACAACTTAAGGCCAGTGTCACCAACATGGACGGAAACGACGTGATGGACACTTCGCCTACGTTCAAGGTGTTTGAAGAAGGAGCTAATACCCTGCTTAAGGAAGAGACCGGCCGCATGGCCCAGCGTCAGCTCAAATTCATCCAACACCTGGAAGCCGCACTGGTGCGTATTGAAAACAAGACCTACGGGATTTGCCGCGAAACCGGCCAACTCATCCCCAAGGAACGGTTGCGTGCCGTACCTCATGCTACGCTGACCATCGAAGCGAAAACAGACAAGAAATAACTCATGCCCACGCGCTCAAAAGGCTGGATTGCCACAGGCGTCATTCTTCTCGTGCTCCTTGCCGACCAGGTCCTCAAGATCTGGATTAAGACCAGTATGACCCTGTACGAAAGCAAGCACATCACCGATTGGTTTTACATCTACTTCACGGAGAACAATGGCATGGCATTCGGCATCGAACTGTTTGACAAGTTCTTCTTGACATCCTTGCGTATTGTGGCTGCCGGATTCCTCATCTGGTACCTTCACCGCATTTGCCGCATGCCCGAGATCCGTTTGGGCTATTGCATCACCATTGCCCTTATCATAGCCGGTGCCATTGGCAACATCATCGACTGCCTGTTCTACGGGTTGATCTTCAACGACAGCCTGGGCCAAGTGGCTACTCTGTTTCCCGATGGAGGAGGGTATGGTTCTTTATTTTACGGTAAGGTTGTCGACATGTTGTTTTTTCCGCTGATTGATACCTACTGGCCGTATTGGATGCCTTTTGTGGGAGGAGAACACTTCATTTTCTTCCGGCCGGTGTTCAACCTGGCTGACAGCGCCATCACTTGCAGCATTTTCTTGTTGCTCTTATTTTACCGAAAGGACCTCTCAGACCTTGCTGAATTGAAGTTGTCCAAAAAAACGGTCGACAAATAAGGACATGCGCCGCTTCCTACTCCATACCTGCATTCTCCTGACGGTTTTTCTACTTGCATCCTGCCGTCCCCACGGCGTGTTGTCCACCCAAAAATTGACCGACGTGTTGTTTGATATCCACTTGGTGGAATCCATGACCGACACCACTTTTGGAGATATTTCCACAGACTGGACACAGGGCTTGAAAAGCGATTATTTCACCGATCTTGCCTACCAATCGATATTGAAAAAACATGACGTCACCGAAGAAGAATTTTACAATTCGATAGCGTATTACAGCAAAAACCTGCGCCTATTTACACGCATTTATTCCGATCTGGGAGAACGCTACGAAGCCTATGGCCAACGCATCGACACCTGGACGGTCAATAAGAAAACCGAGTTAGCCGTCAAATCCATGCTGATGAAGGATGATTCGCCTATCAAAGCCATGTTTGAACGGATGCATGTCAAACAGGACACCTCAAGCCGGGTTTTGTTCAGCTATTTGGCCGATTCGGTCAAGGCCACGAATCGTCGGTATGTCGATCACTGGTATGTGAAGCCGACCAGCCATTCTGCCACCTACAGGATGGTTACACCCAAAGCCGCCGTTCAAAAGCAACAATCTGCAGCAACAGACAGTCTGTCAACGGCTTCCAATAACGGTGCTACGGTCACAATTCCTCCTACCTTGCAGGAACTGATGAAGCGTCCCATCCCTATGGATGAGTTGCTGAAGTTAAAGGCTGAAGGCGTCGTTGAATAACCGTATTTTACAATGAAAGGATTTTACGCACCATGTGTATACCTGGGGGGTGGGCAATGGGTCAAACAATCTGTCGTGCTGATGGATGAGGATGGAAATCTGTCCATGATTGAGCCGTTTCGTGCAGAAAGTGAACGAACCATAGCCTGTCAGGGTATCCTGATGCCAGCGCTCCAAATAAACGACCTTACACATCCCGACGATGTACTTCGTTGGATGATCGACCAATTGAAGCAGGAACAGGGACTGACAGTGACCGCCCTGCTGGAACGTATGGTACCGCATGTGACACTGGTTCCCGGTTGTCCCGTCTCGCTGTGGCACCTCGATGAGGTGGAATTTGGAACATCCCTTCCGGGAACCGATTCGACTCTAGAGGTGGTCTATCCCTGAAGACCCCGCCTGAATTCGTGGCAGACAATCGCCGTCGCCACAGCAACGTTGAGTGATTCAGAACCTTGAAGCCCTCGCGGATAGCCTGATATGTGCAGCTTTCTGGTAACTAGGCGTTCCACTTCGGGTGAAATGCCGTTTCCCTCGTTGCCCATTACAATGATTCCTTCTGTGGGCAGTTCAACCGACTCAATGGGGTCTCCCTCCAAAAAGGTGCCGAAAATCGGCAATCCGGTTTCCGGCAGGAAGGAAGCCAGGTCGGTGTACAACACGTTCACCCGTCCGATGGCTCCCATGGTGGCCTGTACCACCTTTGGATTATACGCGTCCACGGTTTCTGGCGAACAGATCACACGTCGGATGCCAAACCAATCGGCAATGCGCAACATGGTGCCCATGTTACCCGGATCCTGGATGGTGTCGAACGCCAGGCTGATCGACCCCTGCAGGTCGGCCGGTTTCAAGTGTGTGCCCGGTTGCTCGAACACGCCCAATACTGCTTGTGGGTGTTTGAGCAGACTGACTCGTTCCAACATTTCCTGGTTGACGGTCTCACATTCGGTATGAGGATCAATCGGGGAGGACGGAGTCCAGTCGGGCGTGTGTACCAACAGCCGGCAGGTCAGCAAAGGAAGCAAATCCCCCACCAGTTTATGGCCTTCCGCCAAAAACAAACCTGTTTCCTGTCGGACCTTCTTCGTTTCGAGTGAACGGATCCATTTGATGGTGGCTTTGCTGAGCATGTGTTAAATTTGAGGGTAAAACTACGAAAGAAATGCGCATCCTTGAAATTTACAGGGACAATTTCTGTTCTTTGGTGGAAAAACGTACATTTGCATACAACCAAGTCCATCCGTTGACCCTATGATCAAAAAGATCTGGCTGATACTGCCTCTTTTTTTTCTTTTCTTGTCCTGCCATCCTTTAAAGTATGTGCCTGAAGACAGGTACTTGCTCGACAGGGTGAAAATTGTCACGGAAAAAGGGCTGCCACCCCGTTCCACCCTGAAAAATTACCTTCATCAGGAGCCGAACAACCGGTTTTTGGGGCTGCTCAGAATGAACCTGGCCTGGTATAACCTGTCCGGTCCGGATACCACAAAGTACATCAACCGGATGCTCAGAAAAATGGGAGAACCTCCCGTGGTGTATGATCCCTCCCTTATGGAACGTTCGCGTTTATCTCTGAAGCGATACCTGATGAGCATTGGTTACATTGACGCCTCGGTAGATACCAGCTTCCGGTTTAGGAAAGGCAAGGTCAAAGCCACGTTTACCCTGCACGGCAACCAACCGTATGTGGTACGTTCCTATACGTACGAAGGGTCTCCCGATTCGCTATCCGGTTCTCTTGCCAACAATCTGGGTGGAAGCCTGTTGAAACCTGGCGTATTGCTCAACAGTCGCTTGTTCGATGAGGAGAGGGGGCGAATTGTCCGGAACCTTCAGCGTCTGGGTTTCTATGCCATCAACAAGGAGCACCTTTATTTCAAAATCGACAGCACCCACGGTA
>CAYTIY010000134.1:4149-5200 GCA_964438045.1 uncultured Bacteroidales bacterium
CTTAATGCAAAGAGGTTCATCCGTCAGTCGAGAACCATACGGTCGATGTCCGGCTTTCCTTGAGGCCTTGGCAACCGGATTCTGCGTCCAAGGTAGGTGTTCAGGATGTATCTCCCGAGAACATGCACCCGCAGTTTCGTGTGGACAAGATTTATTTCATGATGGATGTTCCCATGTCCAGCTACATTCGCCTTGGATCTCAACAGGAAGAGTCGAATCCATCGGCGACCTTCGATGTGGCCGATTACGATACGTTGAGCAGCGGGCCGTTCCAGATCGTCTACCGTGGAAAACCTTTTGTCAATCCGGAGACCTTGATTCAGAACTGCCGCATTGAACCCGACAAACTCTACGACATCGCATCGGTGGAGCGCACGTACTCCAAGCTCAGTTCGCTGCAGCTCATCAAGTACATCAACATCCGTTTTCGTGAGAAACCAGGAGGTGAGGGAAGGGAACGCTCTATGGATTGTTACATTGTGTTGACTCCCAATAAGAAACAACGCTTCACGGTGGATGTGGAAGGTACCAACACCTCGGGTGACCTGGGTGTGGCCGGCAATATCTCGTATACCCACCGTAACCTGCTTCATGGAGCCGAAATACTACAGGCAAATTTCAGAGGGGCTTATGAGGCCTTGTCGACCAACTTTAACAACGATTATACCGAACTGGGTGGAGAACTGTCCCTGGTGTTGCCCGATTTCAAGATGCCGTTGTTGAATTCGGATTTCAAACGCAGGGTGGATGCAAACACGGAATGGGCCATTTCGTATCAGAATATGTCGAGACCCGAATTTCTGCGGACCATCGCTTCTGCCGCCGTACGTTACAATTGGTCGAAGGGCATGCTTCGCCAGACTCTGGATCTGGCCGATCTGAGCTACGTCTACATGCCCCGTGTCGACTCGACGTTCAAGGCCAGGTACCTGACCAGTGGTTCGTACCTGAAGTATTCGTATGAGGATCATTTTATCCTCCGTTCAGCGTACAGCTTTTCTTATTCCAGTGCCAATCCGGGGGTGACCAACCGGACGTACTATACCGTGAG
>CAYTIY010000135.1:0-5148 GCA_964438045.1 uncultured Bacteroidales bacterium
GTAATTGTCCGCCACCATGATGATGTCCGACAAGGCCCTGGGACCATTTCCAATGATGTTGATATCACGGATGGGACTGGTCAATTTGCCGTTTTCAATCAGATAACCAGACTTCACAAAAAAGGTGAAGTCTCCGGCACCAATCTGTACCTCACCGTTGGTGAACGAGGTCACAAAAACGCCATTATCGACGGCGGCAATCAGTTCGCTTTCCGGGGTTTGTCCGTTTTCCATATACGTGGCCCGCATGCGGGGTATGGGAGCACAGCGAAACGACTCCCTTCGTCCGTTACCCGTAGGCGGGGTATTGTAATGCCTGGAACTGATGCGGTCGTGCAAGTACGAGGTAAGGATGCCCTCACGCACCAGGTATGTTTTTTGTCCTTCTGCACCCTCATCGTCCCTATTCACGGCTCCACGATTGTGCAAGATGGTGCCGTCGTCAACTACATTCACAAAAGGACTGGCCACCTGTTTCCCCAATTTGTCGGAGAAAATGGACACTTCTTTTCGGTTGAAATCGGCTTCAAACGCATGACCAATGGCCTCGTGCAGAAAAATACCGGAACCTCCGGCGCCCAATACCACGGGCATTTCGCCTCCCTTTGGCTTGATGGCCCTGAACATGATGTCGGTTTCATCAACCGCTTCCCTGGCTATTTCCTGCACCAGTTCATCCGACAAACATTCAAACCCTGACCGGAAGGAGCGCGCAGCCCTACCGTTTTCAAAGACCCCGTTTTCCTGCATGATGCACGTAGCCGAAAGGGATACCATGGGTCGGTAATCGCTGTACATCACACCGTCGGTATTGACAAAGAAAATGTGGGTGGTACTGTCGGACAGACTGACCATGACCTTGCTCACCCGATTATCCAAGGCGAAGATGGCATCGTTCAGGCGTTGAACAAAGGGAATGCGTTGATCAATCGAAATTGATTCCCATGATTTAATGACAGGATACCTGTTGATGGCCGGTGTCTTCAGTGAAAAAGGTGGGAGTGTTTTCGTTGAGGAAGTTGAGGCGATGCGGGCTGCCGTTCGGGCTGCATTCAGCATGTCATCGAGCGCGGTGCTCTCCACGTAGGCATATCCTGTTTGGTCACCGGCCAACACCCGAACCCCAACCCCGTAGTCGATGCCGGAAAACGTGGAGTTCACTTCACCGTCCCGTAACGAAACCGAATGGTTGAAGGTGTGTTCAAAAAAAAGGTCGGCATAATCGCCTCCTTTTTCCAAAGCGGCCGACAACACGAGCCGCAGGTCTTTTTCAGACACGGCAAAACGATCCATTGAAGGCATTGAGAGATTGTTCATTGTCAACAAAATAAGGGGCGCAAGTTACCACATCCCCCGCTAAAATACAAATAGGCATCAGTTGTTGCCTGTGTCAAAGAATTGCAGTACTTTTGCATCCGTTCGTTGGAAACATGGTCCTGTAGTTCAATGGATAGAACGAAAGTTTCCTAAACTTTAGATTCGAGTTCGATTCTCGGCGGGACTACCACTTCATTACTTTTAACCGTTTCAAGTTGGTGGCGATTGATACACCGGCGTTTCCGGAAGCGATAATCCTTTTTTTTTCGTTACTTTGTGCCCGATAACAGGGTCTTTCTATAGTAAGGCCCCGGTATTTAAACCGACTGATTTATATGACATTTGAAGAATTACCCCTGGAGGACGAAGTACTGGACGGCTTATGGTCCATGAACTTTCGTGAATGCACTCCTGTCCAGGAACAAGCCATTCCCTTGCTACTGGAAGGCAAGGACCTGATTGCCTGTGCGCAAACGGGAACCGGCAAGACAGCCGCCTATTTGCTACCTATATTGAATCACCTGGTCAAGGACGAACACCCGGAAGAAGCTATCAATGCTGTAATTATGGTGCCGACTCGGGAACTGGCACAACAAATAGACCAACAGGTAACCGGATTCGCCTATTTTCTGCCTGTTTCTTCGGTTGCCGTTTACGGCGGGAGCGACGGTATCGTCTGGGAACAGCAAAAAAAAGGCCTACAGGCAGGAGTTGATATTGTCATCGCTACTCCAGGACGCCTGCTTTCTTACTTGAAACTGGGTCTGATCGACCTTTCCCGCGTAGAATATTTTATTTTGGACGAAGCCGACCGCATGTTGGATATGGGTTTTTTCGAAGACATCATGCAAGTTGTCAACGAACTGCCCCGCAGACGCCAAACGATGTTGTTTTCCGCGACCATGCCGCCCAAGATCCGCGAGATGGCCAAGACCATCATGAATGAACCGGCCGAAATTCGATTGGCCGTTTCCAAGCCGAATGATAAAATCGTACAATCGGCTTACATCTGCTATGAGCGGCAAAAGGCCTACATTGTAAAAAGTCTGTTTACCGATGTATTACCCGATAAGGCCATCATCTTTGCTTCTTCGAAAATCAAGGTGAAGGAAGTTACACGTACCCTGAGGGGTATGAAGTTGCCGGTGGCCGAAATGCATTCCGATCTCGACCAAGCTGAACGAGACCGTACCATGCAGGCGTTCAAGACGGGCGCCGTCAACATCCTGGTTGCAACAGATATCGTTTCCAGAGGAATTGACATCGAGGACATCAGTGTGGTCATCAACTACGATATGCCGCACGACCCGGAGGATTACGTACACCGCATCGGTCGTACAGCCAGGGCCAGTGCTGAAGGGTTGTCCATTTCCTTTGTTTCTGAGGATGAACAGGAAATCTTTGATCGGATTGAACGATTTGTCGGCAAAACCATTTATCGGGTACCCTTACCCGAGGAAGTGGGTGAAGGACCGGAGTACAACCCTTCAAAACCCAGAACCGGTGGTTTTGGCAAGAAAGGAAAGGGACGGAATTTCCGCCCCAAAAAGTAAGTAACCGCTACCTCCAAGGGTAGCCTCGGTCGCCTTTATCCCTTGTACATCCGTTCCCGTTGTTCCTTTACCAACGGGTCGGTCACGTAGCTTTCGTAATCTGTCATCTTGTCGATGATGCCATTGGGTGTCAGTTCAATGATGCGGTTACAGACCGTCTGGATGAACTCACGGTCGTGTGAAGCCATCAAGATATTGCCCTTGAACGCAGCCAACGTGTTGTTGAACGCCTGGATAGACTCCAGGTCGAGGTGGTTGGCGGGAGAGTCGAGAATCATCACATTGGCGTTCTTCAACATCATCCTTGAAATCATACACCGCATCTTCTCGCCACCGGACAATACCGATGCCTTCTTGAAAATTTCTTCTCCTGAAAACAGCATTTTTCCCAAATAGCCGCGAATATAACTTTCGCTGGTATCGCTGGAAAACTGTCCCAACCATTCGACCAGATTCAAATCGGTATTGAAAAATTCGTTGTTGTCGAGTGGTAAATAGGCCGTTGTGATGGTGATGCCCCAATTAAATGTGCCGCTGTCTGCGTGACGAAGTCCGTTGATCACTTCGAAGAATGCGGTCATGGCTCTTGGGTCGCGTGAAAGGAAACAGATCTTGTCGCCCTTTTCTACGTTAAAGTTGACATCTTTGAACAGCAAGTCACCTTCCTGGCTGGAAGTAAGACCATGTACCTCCAGAATGGTGTTCCCCGGTTCACGATCGGGTGTGAAAATGATTCCCGGATAGCGCCTCGAAGAAGGCTGGATATCCTCCACGTTGAGTTTTTCCAACATCTTGCGTCGGCTGGTTGCCTGACGCGATTTGGCCACATTGGCAGAAAAACGTCGAATAAACTCCTCCAGTTCTTTTCGTTTTTCGTCGGCCTTTTTATTTTGAGTTTGCTGTTGGCGCAAAGCCAACTGGCTGGATTCGTACCAGAACGAATAGTTACCGGCGTATTGTTGAATTTTGGTGAAGTCGATGTCGATGGTGTGCGTGGAAACAGAGTCCAAGAATTTTCTGTCGTGTGAGACAACCAGAACGGTGTTGTCGTAATCGGCCAGGTAGTTTTCCAACCACATCACGGTATCCACGTCCAAGTCGTTGGTCGGTTCATCCAACAACAAGTTGTCTGGCTTTCCAAACAGCGCTCTGGCCAACAGCACCCGCACCTTTTCCTTAGCGCCCATATCGGCCATCAAGGTATAGTGTAATTCCTCTTTTACGCCCAATCCGCTTAACAAGGAAGCTGCATCGCTTTCAGCGTTCCACCCCTCCATTTCAGCAAACTGTTCTTCCAATTCGGCGGCCCGCATGCCATCGGCATCGGTGAAGTCTTCCTTCATATAAATGGCATCCTTCTCGTGCTTAACGGCCCATAATTTGTCATGGCCCATCATCACCGTATCGAGCACCGTGTAGGCGTCAAACTTGAAGTGGTCTTGTTCGAGTACGGATAAACGTTCACCTGGTCCAAATACCACCGTTCCTCTGACAGGGTCGACATCTCCGGCCAACACGCGCAATAAGGTGGATTTGCCGGATCCGTTGGCACCGATGATGCCATAACAATTTCCGGGTGTAAATGTGAGGTTCACATCCTGAAAAAGGACGCGTTTGCCGAATTGGACTTGTAGATTGCTGACTTTAATCATGTTGTACCGTAAGAATGTGGCCTTTCGCAAAGCCGGATTTGGGTTGCTCTTTTCGCAAAGAGGCTGCAAAGGTAGCTATTTTTCAGTTAAAAAACCAGAGGCTGTCGAAATGGACAGCCTCTGTGATAATGGAATAATTAATCCTCCTTGCGTGGTCTGTGATCAGGCCTGTTTCTGTTATCGCCGTGAGGACGATCACCTCTGTCACGTGAAGGACGATCAGGACGATCGGTCCGCTCAGGGCGCTCCACATAGCCTTCCGGCTTCGGCAACAATACTTTACGGGATAATTTGTACTTACCTGTCTTCGGGTCGATATCCAACAACTTGACATCCAGTTCATCACCTTCTTTGAAACCGGCAGCTTCCACCGTTTCCAGGCGGGACCAGTCAAATTCAGAAATGTGCAGCAACCCATCCTTACCCGGCATAAATTCCACAAAAGCCCCGTAAGGCATGATGGAGCGGATCTTACCGCGGTAGGTCTCGCCTGGTTCGGGTATGGCAACAATGGACTTGATCTTCATCATGGCGGCATCAATGACAGCCTTGTTGTTGGCAGCCACTTCCACTCGCCCTTTACCTTCAAGTTCTTCGATGGTAACGGTAGCGCCAGTCTCTTCTTG
>CAYTIY010000136.1:0-5036 GCA_964438045.1 uncultured Bacteroidales bacterium
ATTGTGTTACAAAAGTAGGTTTTTTTTCGGGGAATAGCGTACTTTTGCATGCTATAAAAACCAGTCGTACGACATGTTTCGTCAGTTCTTGCTACCGTTTGCCGTTGTGGGTGTGACAGGCTTTCTGACTGCCTGCTCCGCCATGAAGGATGTCGGCCCGGATGATTATCTGGACAAGGCAAAGGAATATGTCAAGACCCAACAGTACCAATCGGCCAAACTGTATATCGACAGCGTCAAGATCTTATTTCCCAAAGAATACGACAAGATAAAGGAAGGCATTTCCATCATGCGGGAGGTGAATGTTGAAGAGCAGAAGCGCACGTTGGCCTTTTGTGACAGCATGCTCAAGGTGCGTCAAAACGAATTGCCCTCCGTTACCAAAGAGTTCTCCTTTCAAAAAGACGTACAATTCGAAAGCATTGGCCATTACGTACCCAAGTCGCAGTTGAGCGAAAACAATTTTGGCCGCACCTACCTGCAATCGAAAGTGGACGAAAAAGGTCGTTTGGTCCTTACCAGTTACTACAATGGACCCAGGGCACTGAATCACACACGCATCAAGGTTTCCACCACGAATGGTTTGTTTGCGGAATCATTGACAGTACCTCAGGACGGGGCACTCAACTATGCGTTCAAGGATGGCGGTAGGCAGTATGAGATGATGCGCCTCACCAACAAGACGGAAAATGGCCTGGTGGACTTTATCCTGCTGCACAAGGACATGCGTCTGAGTGTGGAATTGTTTGGCGACAAAAATCACTTTTACGTGCTTTCACAACAGGATAAAACAGCCCTAAAGGCCTCCACCGACCTCTCAGCCATCCTGACCGACATCAACCGCCTGCTTAACGAAATCCGCCTGGCTCAGGCCAAGATTGACTATCTCTACTCCAAACAAATCGAGAAAGCCCTCGAGGACACCATCCGGTAACTATTTCCGTTCCGCAGGGACCCTATCCCCGAACGAAAGGGAAGCGCCGATAGATCTTGGAAAAACAGGAAGTTTTCCATCACCGGTTCAGCGTAAACTTCACGCTGAAACCGATGTCGGAGCTGGTCACCGGGTAGGAAGAAACCAAAGGAACCGTAGACTGGAGGTCGTAGAAGAAGGCCAGGTTCATGCTCTTGCTGATTGTGTAGTCGGCCATCAGGTTCAGTTCAAACAACTTGTTGCCCGAAGAAGCCTGCGCGTATTTTCCCACAATCTTGCGCAACAAAGCAACGTTGTTCTTGTACGAAAGATCCCCACTCAGACTCATATCATTTTTCACTTTGGAACCCGTCATAAAGCCCCACGGGTGAAAATCACTGATCTTGTAACTGGTCCCCAGCGTAAACTGGTTGGAACTGGATTCCACCACCTGTCCCCCACTGATGCTCAGGTTGATGGTTCGAGTCTTACGCATTTCAGTCTTCAACGTCCAACCCGAATTCAAGGTGCCCTGAACACGCATCAGCGGATTGAACGATTCGGTCAACGATACCGAAGCTACATCGTAAATGGATGAAGGCACCGGCTTGTTGGTCAATACGTCGCGGACAAAACCAATGCCATCCCCGGCGCTCACCCACGAACTGAACGAAGAGAATGAAGACACCCCGTAATTGCAAACATACGCATGGCTTAGGATGAGACTCTTGAATACCTTTTTCACACCCTGCAACTTTGACAATCCATCGTACGAAAAATTCCAATTCGGAAGCATGGACCATATGCCGGGAAACAACGACAGGGACACCTTATCCGCACGTTTGCCCGTATAGGCCGCCAGGAAGGCAGGAATCAACACGTCAGCCGCGTTTTGGTTGTACCCGGCCACCGTATTGTCATACGGCTTGTCGGCCAACGGAGAATTCTCAAGAAAGCCCAGGTGCGGGTAGCGGACTCCTTTGATTTTTTCCTCCAAACGACCGGCAATGACAGTCCGGTTTTTCAAGAAACGGTCAAAGGCTTTGGATGTGTACCCATTCGAAGCGTTGGGCGATTCAAATGCAGTTCGCAGGGCAATGATGGACATATTGAAATTACCGGTACGCGACTCGGGCATGTCCGCATACATGAACTGAATCTGTGTGTTGAAATTCCACGTCCGCGACCAGTTCAGGTCGGCTTTCAAGCCTGGCAGTATATCCAGTGTGGATTTGATTTTGAGATCCTGGTTTGTCATTTGACTGGCAGGTGTGACGACTGAATCCGACAGGATCAACCATCCCCTTTCCGAAATGCGTTTCAGGTAGTTGTCCGGTTGCAATCCCAATGCGTAGTCCCAACCGGGAGCCATACCATTGTTTCCTTTTGATAAAAGTCCGGACTCCGGAACAAACCCGGGAATAGTCAAACCGTCAGTTTGACGGTAGGTCACTGTCAGATCCCGAACAGACATGAGGGTCCTGGCCACTTTTGAAACCACACCGTACCATGCCTGTTCCTCGTAGGGTGTTTTCTCAACAACGGAAAGATTCACCTGTTGTTCTTTGCGAACCCGCACCCTTACGGTGTTTTCATCAATTACCCGCACGGAAAGCGAAACAGGTCTTCCTGAAGAATCAACGGCAGCTACCTGAACCCGCTTGTTTTTCAGCGCATGCTTGACTGTGTAAACCGAGTCGGGCAACAGCTTCATGGCCTGCGTATACCGCTTCCCGGCTTTCATGGCTTCAGGCATTGTTCGCTGGGGCACCGGTTGCGTGGTAAGACCGGAAGAGGCGTTCGATTGACTCTGCTGGTTCGTTTGAGGTTGGCCGGTCGGTTTCTTGGTGGAAGAGGCCGCCTTCTTGCCGGCCAGTACTTGTTTGAGGAAAGGAAACTTCGCGTAAACATCCTGAAAATTGGCCGTGGTACTCAGATTCAGAGTGCGTTGATTGGATATCTGATTACCCAGGTCGGTACCTTTGTCGTATGTCGTACTCCGTTCCCAATCGTAAATGGCGCTGTACTGGGTATTGACTGTCATGAAATCCAATACAGGTATACGATCCAACGGAACCGACCACGTGAGATCAACCGTCTGGTTGTAGCTTAGCGGATCCCCGAATTCTTTGAGACTTCTCTTGACGGTGTCTTTCCAGTTCTGGTATTCGGTGGCATACAACTCCTTGTTTACCGGGCTGAAGCGGGTTTCCTCCACCTCAGCCTGGTTGTTGATACCAACATTCAGGTTCAGGTTCTTGGTCAAATCCCAGTTCAGGCTCAGGTCGGTGTTCCACAAAAAGCTCTTGCTCACGACCAGGGGTGTGGTCACAACCTGATCCATTGAGGAAAGGTTGCGGGTCTGCAATTCGTAGTAATACCGGGTCAACTTGGAACCTCCGGAAATCGAGCCGGGAAGGAAATTCAAGTTGAAATCCTTCAACATCTTCGACCACGAAGAAGTCAGTTTTTCATTGTTCGCAAACGGCTCCCAGGCAGGCAAGGGTGAAGCGTAGTTGTAGGATACACCTCCGTTGTAGTTCTGGGTGTGTTCGTACTCAGTGGTCGGATCGTGTTCGTAGGAGTCGGCATAGGTGTAATTGAACGTAAAGTTGGCCGGATCGATGGGAAGCGGCACTTTGTTCCTGACATTCATCCTGATGTTTGACAAATTCAGGCTCCTGTGCGTCTTCAACGTCTGGCTGTAATCCAGAATCGAATCCTTCCTGCTTTTGGAGGGTGTTGCGGCCAATTCTTCCACGAGCAACATATCCTCGTTGAGCGGATCGTATTTTGGCAAGGTTCTTTCCTGCGAGAGCGAATAGTACACAGGTATATTGATTTTTGCCTTGGTTGGAAACAATTTCCCCATGTCGGTGTTTACCGCCACGTTGTATTGGCTGTAGGTATCCTGCCTCCGTTGTGACACGCTTTGCTCAAGCCCTCCGAAACCATCCGACAGGTATTTTCCACTCGCCGTCACGGTAGCCAGGTCGGACAAGCCCAGCACAGCGCTGCCCACGGCTCCCCAACCGCCTTCTTCCCTGAATCCGGACAACCGCAGCTCATTAACCCAAATCTCGACCGACTGAACCGTACCGCTTTTGTTCCTGACCCCTATCATGATGGTGCCTACATCGGATAAGGTAGGGTTGCCTTTTATTTTTACCTTGTTTTGTTCATTCTCCGGGTCATAGTCAAAAAATTCGGTGGTGTAGCTGACTGACGTCTGCGCGTTTCGCTTGGTCTTCAGGGAGGTGAACAAATTGAAGGGAATGTCGAAGATGTTGTTCTTAGGCCAGATTGAACGGGGATTCTGGTTATAGAATGGTGAGATTTCCAGCGGAATCTCGTATTCATAGTAATTGCTCTGATAATCCGATCCTAACCGGATAAAGGCTGTCATCTCGTAATTATCGGGTTGCTCCGTCATTTCCGGCAGACCCTCGGCGTGCACAAACAATTGCAGGCGTTCGTACTGCCTGAAATCGTACGATATATTCTTGTAGACGGCTCGTGCATCGTTGGGATGAAGTTGGTTGATCCTGACCGCCAAGGAGCGCTCGTCTTCCATGTACAACCCCGGTTGGCTGGGATCAGTTTCCCGTTCCACCCCCGGTGGCAACTTGTAGTTGATTGGGGTTCGGCCTGCATTCTCTTCCAAACTGATGGTGGACACATCCACGGTGGTTTCCGCCTGAGGAGAGGTTCCGGGTGTATTCAGGTCTTTGGTGTACAACCGCCAGTCGCCGCGTACCAGGTCGAGTGAGCCAAACCTCAGGATGACGCTGTCTTGAAAATTCGTCAAGAACAGACGCATGAAGCGGATGCTGTTGAAACCACTGATGGTACCCACGCGTTTGGTGTAATTGCGGACCGGGATTTTGAACTGGTACCAACTCACCTGTGTTGTCTTTCCATTTTTGAGAGTTACCGACGCCACCCGTTTATCGTTGATGAAGTTCTTGCCAATCACCGTGTCACCCGGACGGATGGATACGCGGTATTGGTAATAGCGTTCGGTCTCATTCAACGTAAAGTCCATGTTGATATCCTCCACGTTGGGGAAGGTGGTGGATGCCGTCGAGTAGGTTTCTTTGGTGTAGTCGGTGGACAACGAGTT
>CAYTIY010000137.1:0-4781 GCA_964438045.1 uncultured Bacteroidales bacterium
GGGGCATCTTTTTTATCTGGGAAAAGGAATCAATGCTCCAGGCACCACGAATAAAACAAAAGGTGGAAAAGAAAATGAGCTGAAAGTGGATGGTACCGTTGAGTATTTGCTCACCAAAGGTATTTCTATCGGCGCCAACGCGACCCTGACCAAATTAACGTATAGAGAACCCAGCACCTATATTTTATTTGATGAACATTTCTCCCGTCCCGCCAATACGCAGCATTCTTTTGCCGAACAAAGTTGGCTACAGGTAAACCCATTCGCACGTTTCACCTGGAAGCAATGGATGGTTACGGCGGGGTTCAACGTGGCGTTTCCAACGCTTGAGTCGGAACGTGTCAAGTGGAACCCTTCCTTGCAAGCCAGCACTTCGTTGAGCAACAAGGCCGCATTCCGGGTTTCGCTAGACGGCAATGTGCTGGTTCAATCATATCGGGAAGGATTTGAACGCAATCCCTACCTGGATCCGTTCATCCATCTGCAAACGGCCTATCAGCCTATTGGCGTAACGGCAGCTATCGACTACAGGCCCATCAAGGATCTGAGAATCAGTCCCCGTATGGAATTTTCAAGAACAAACAACAAAGCCTTTTTCTATAATGCCTTGCCGAACTCAACAGACTTGATAAATTCAGCCTATGGAGGTGTCTTTTCAGCCAAGTATATGAACGAGAACAGGATATCCATTGGTACCGATGCCTACTACAACCTACGCACCAAATTGCGTTTCTTCACGCAAATCCAATACAACCAGTACGTAAACTACAGCAAAGACCAGGCAACCGATGCGCTGTTGGATGGAAACCGAAAGGCTTGGTACCAGCCTGGTCTCGTGGTTCGTTTTCGTTTGGACGCGTCACCCATCGACAAGGTATCGGTATTTGCAGATTATCAATTTGCCGGGTTACGGTATGCCTCAACCCCAACAGACTTTATGCACCGCATGGATGACATCCACGATCTTCAGTTGGGAGTTTCCTGGGAATTGGCCAAACAAGTTCAATTGTTTGTACGGCTCAACAACCTGCTTGACCAACGATACGAACCGTGGTATGGATATAAGACTCACGGATTCTCCGCACTTGTCGGAGGCTATGTTGTATTTTAATCCACCATGCTGATCAAAACCAGTGCCATTGTGCTGCACTGCCAGCCATACGGCGACAACACCTACATCGTACACCTGTACACACGGGATTTCGGAAGAGTTGGATATATGGCTCGTTTGGTATCGGGTAAACGAACGGGTATCAGACGGGCGTTGCTACAACCCTTGACTCTGGTTGAAATTCAGGCCGACCACAAGGCCAACCGACAGCTGCAACAGCTGCGGGACGCGCGCACCCTGAGTTCGGTTGGTAATGTATTGTGTGATGTAGGGAGGACAACCGTCTCCCTGTTTCTTGCAGAAGTGTTGTACCGTTCGATCAGGGAAACAGAGAGAAATCCGAATCTGTTTGAATTTCTTTCCAGGTCAATCCAGCTCCTTGATCTGTGCGAAAAAGGGCTGGCCAACTTTCACTTGGTATTCCTTATCAAGCTGACCCGATACCTGGGATTCTATCCCAACTTGGAGGGACAGCAGCCGGGTTGGTTCTTTGACCTGTACGGTGGAGAATTCGTCCCCCACCAGCCGTTGCACAACGCCTGGCTCAACCCGGTGGAATCCGCCCTTTTTGCC
Source organism: uncultured Bacteroidales bacterium (assembly GCA_964438045.1). Taxonomy (GTDB): domain Bacteria; phylum Bacteroidota; class Bacteroidia; order Bacteroidales; family UBA1402; genus UBA8389. Next base: position 1,685 of record CAYTIY010000137.1, read on the forward strand.
AAACTGATGCGTATCACGTACGAAAACATGGGGGCCTATGCGTTCAATCACCACGAGCGAATGGAATTGCTTCGTCAAATGCTTAACTACTACCGCATGCATCTGACTGATTTTCCGGCCATCAAATCACTGGATGTCCTTGAAGAAGTTTTTAAAACCGACTGAAAACGTTTTTATACCCCACTTATATTGACGTTGTTGAACAGCAAAGAGGGAATTTGGTAGGCATTGTTGCGCCTTGGATCATTTCCGATTTCCTGCAACGATAACCAGAGTGTCAGTATGTTGCCAGTCATGTTCATTTCAGCGATAGGCTGTACAAGGCAACCGTTCTCCACCAGAAAGCCCTCGATTCCAAATGAAAAATCACCCGAGCTGGAGTTGCAGTTTCCTCCATTGAAACCGGTTATGAGGATACCATGTCCAAGTTCGGCCATCATTTGGTCACAAGTACGCAATCCTGGTTTCAAAACCAGGCGGGAGGGCCCGCTGATGGTCTGAGGCATGCCCATTTTGGAAGCAAAATAGGTGTCCAGGAAATAGGTTTCCAGCATTCCCTTGTCAAATATGGGACGATGACAGGTAGCTATGCCTTCGTTGTCAAACCAGCGCGAACCGAAAGCAGCCGGCACGTGTGGATCATCCACCAGTTCCACCTTTTCGGAAAGAACGCGCTGTCCCAGCTTATTGAGTAGAAACGAGTTGTTTTGTTGCAATGAAGGGCCGCTAATGGCCGATAACAAAGGGGACAACAACCGAGCACTGTTTAAGTTATCTACCAAAACCGCATATCGGCCGGAAGGCGCTTTCTTTTGCCCGATTTTTGCGAGGGCTCGGCGCATAGCCTCCTTGCCGATGCCCTGTTTGATCAAGTCATCAAACGTCAATGCCTGGTCATACCAATAGGATTCCGGCTTTGCTTCTCCGCGCCCCTTGACAGAAACGCTGGCAGACAGGGAATAGTAGCTGACAGCATGCTCACCTTCGAAACCGTTACTTGTCACAAGGTAGTGAGCCGAGCATCCGTCGCTCCAGTTTGACTGGATGGACAACAAGCGTTTGTCGGTACCCAATACCTCGGCCGCAGTTTCTTTGGCTATGGACAGTTTCTGGTCAGGGTCTATCTGTTGGTACGCCTCATCAAAAAGTTGCAGGGATGGTGCGTTTCCTTTAAAATACAATTCCGGAGCGGGCAATTTCCTGTCACGATCGGGAGCCAGATACCTGACGGCATCCACAGCCTCTCCAATGAATGTGGTCAGTTCTTCCTTAACCAATCGGTTTGTTGAAAAGGCTCCATACCTTCCGTCTACAAACAAGTGAAAGGCCAATTGCCGTTCTGTTGATTGTTGCAGTCTGTCCAACTGGTCGTTCCTCACTTCAAACTCGGTGTCCGAACCCTCGTACAACAAGACGCGAGCAGCCTCGCATCCCCGATGCAGGGCATACTCCATGGCCCATTTGGCCAACTCCTTTTGTTCTATCGAAAACATTTTTTGTGCTACATTAATGAACCCCACCCACTGTCAATTGATTAATCAGCGCAGACGGCATGCCGCAAGTGACGGGGCAGCTTTGACCATCCTTTCCACACGTCCACGTCCCGTTGTCCATGATGTAGTTGTCGGCCACCATAACAATGTCCGACAAAGCCTTTGGCCCGTTTCCTATGATGTTGATGTCACGAATGGGACTTGTCAATTTCCCGTTTTCAATCATATAACCCGATTTAACGAAAAAAGTAAAATCCCCGGCTCCAATCTGCACTTCACCGTTTGTAAACGAAGTAACATAAACGCCCTTGTTGACAGAGGCAATCAAATCGTTCTCGGAAGCCTGTCCACTTTCCATGTAAGTAGCCCTCATTCTGGGCAAAGGCGCACATCGAAACGATTCCCTCCGTCCGTTCCCCGTTTGAGGAATACCATAGTGTTTGGCACTGATACGATCGTGCAAGTAGGAAGACAGTATTCCCTCTCGAACCAGATAGGTCTTTTGACCTTCAGCACCCTCATCATCCATGTTTACCGCTCCGCGGTTGTTTGGAATCGTCCCGTCATCGACTACATTGACAAATGAACCGGCAACTTTCTGATTCAGCTTGTCGGAAAAGATTGAAACACCCTTCCGATTGAAATCGGCTTCAAAAGCATGACCGATGGCTTCATGCAAAAAAATACCGGAACCTCCGGCCCCCAATACCACTGGCATCTCGCCGCCTTTTGGTTTTATTGCCTTGAACATGATTTCCGTCTCTTGAATGGCTTCCTTGGCTATTTCCTGGACCAAGGCTTCATTCAAACACTCAAACCCCGCTCTGAAGGAACGTGCGGCCCGTCCATTTTCGAAAACCCCGTTTTCCTGCATGACGCACGTAGCTGACAACGAAACCATTGGTCTGTAGTCATCATACATGACACCTTCCGAGTTGATAAAAAGTACGTGCGTGGTACTGTCAGACAAACTGACCATAACCTTGTTTACACGTTCATCTAGAGCAAAAATAGCATCGTTGAGGCGTTGTACAAACGGTATTCGTTGACGGATGGTTACTTCCTCCCAACAAGTGATTACAGGGTAACGGTTTGTGGCTGGTGTTTTCCAGGCAAAGGCAGGAAGAGACGACACAGAAGGGGTTGAGGCTATTCGGGCCGCTGTGTGGGCCGCGTTCAACATGTCGTTGATATCTGTACTTTCAACATATGCATAACCGGTTTGGTCTCCGGCGAGTACCCTTACTCCCACTCCGTAATCAATACCGGAGAACGTAGAGTTTACCTCCCCGTCTCGCAACGATACTGAATGATTGAATGTGTGCTCAAAAAAAAGATCGGCGTAATCACCGCCCTTTTCAAGGGCAACCGACAAAACACGCCGTAAATCGTTTTCAGATACGGCGAAATGATCTAGAGAAATCCTGGAAGTGTTGTTCATTGTTCACAAGATAGGGGGCGCAAGTTACCATATCCTACGTGAAAATACAAATAGACACGAGTTGTTGCCTGTATCAAAGAAAAAAAGTACTTTTGCAACCGTTCGTACGAAACATGGTCCTGTAGTTCAATGGATAGAACGAAAGTTTCCTAAACTTTAGATT
>CAYTIY010000138.1:0-4719 GCA_964438045.1 uncultured Bacteroidales bacterium
CTTATGGGGCTGTAAGACAGGTTATTGTGTAGGATGTGCCGAATGCCGGGGTATACCCATTACCGTAGGCCCAACACTGATCAATGATCATGGCTTCGGCGGCGGAGATGCAATCAAAGCCATCGTCGCTGTTGAACCAGGCCCTGCAGCCCCTGAATACATTGCCCACGCTGCCTTTGTCCGGATGTCCGCCAAAACCGTCGGTGTTCCCGCCCTTCTTGTCCTCCGATGTCACGTCGGCGTTGTTGTAGGCGTCGCAATTGAGCACCAGGTTGTAGCTGCCCTTGGTGAGGTAAAAGCCGATGGCTTGCCCGTCGTGCATGGCCAATTGTTCGTAGGTGTTGTGACTGCCCTGGTTGCGGAAACATTCGGATTGGGTATGCCCCAGGATGGTCACCTGGACCCCGACCACTTCAAAACCTTTGAAATGCAGGTAAGAGCCTTCCACCTGAAAAGCGGTGACGCGGTAGCCCTTGGGCTTGATGGCGCTGAAGTCAAACACGGGCAACTCGCCGGGGTAAGCCCAATAACGGATGGGGGCACCCGGCCGGCCGCTTTTGTCCATCAGGTGCACATAAGCCCAGATTTCTTTGTACTGTGCCACCTGCGAGGCAGCCATCTGGTAAACGCCTCCACGCAGATACACCGTATCACCGGGTTGGGCCGCCACCTGCGCCTGTTGTATGCAGGCAAAGGGGGCCTCCAACGAGCCGGCCTGCGTATCGTTCCCAGTGGGCGATACGTACCAGATCGCGGCTTTCATCGGCATGGCAATCAACAACAGACCAGCTAGCTGCCAAGCCGTGCGTAACAAGCGCGATATGCGCCGCGATGTCATCACGTTGTTTCCAAACGCTTCCTTCATTTTACCCTTGTTGCAAAAACCAAAGGTACGGAAAAATGCCTAGCTTTGTCCCAAACACAACGCACCCGATACGATGAAAACCAGCCTTGCGCACTGTTCGCTTCTTATTGTACTATTGACAGTATGTTCCCCTGCTTCGGCTCAATCTGCCCCCTCGGGTCAGTCCGATAACGCCAAGGTTCCCGCTTACGAAGGCTATACCCTGGTCTGGCAGGACGAATTTACCCAGGATGGTCCCCCAAACCCGGCTTACTGGAGCCATGAACGGGGCTTCGTGCGCAACGAGGAGCACCAATGGTACCAACCCGCCAACGCCACCTGCAGCGGCGGCGTACTGACCATCTCGGGCAAACGGGAAACGGTAAACAATCCCAAATACAATCCCGGTAGCAGCGACTGGCGCCAAAGCCGCCCGGAAGCCAAGTACACGGCCTCTTCCATCAAGACGCAGGGCAAACAAGCGTTCCAATACGGCCGGTTTGAAATCAGGGCCAAGATACCCACTGCCGGCGGTTCCTGGCCGGCCATCTGGACACTGGGTGCCAACATGGAGTGGCCCTCCTGTGGGGAAATTGATCTCATGGAATACTACCGGATCAAAGGGGTTCCCCACATCCTGGCCAACACAGCCTGGGGAACCGACCGTCGCTGGCAGGCGCACTGGGATAGCCGCACGGTACCGTTCAGCCACTTTTTGAACCGGGACCCACGTTGGGCCGACACATTCCACGTCTGGCGCATGGATTGGGACGAACGGTTTATCCGGCTCTACCTGGACGGTGAACTGCTCAACGAGACCAACCTGGACAGCACCTTCAACGCAGCCCCCGGCAACAACAAGAATCCTTTCCGTCAACCCCACTACCTATTGCTCAACCTGGCCATCGGTGGTATCAACGGCGGCCAACCCGACGACAACGCCTTTCCGCTGGTGTATGCCATCGATTACGTACGGGTATACCAGTATCAGAAAGGCAATCGGTAGTACAGGTGTGCGTCAATGCCGGCGTAGGGCTTGACGTTCTGGCCGTAGCCGGGAATGTATTGAGGAACGCTATTCACACCGTTGCTGACATGGAGTACCGAGCGGTAGTGGATGGACCAGCCCATGGAAATCGGTCCCAGCACTTGAACCCGCACACCGGCCACGGCATCCAGCCATCCTGCATGCGCCCGCTCGCCCAGGATGGACGAAGCCGCCGGCTGACCCCAGTAACCACCCGAAAATGTCAGGTTCGTCAGGTCGTAGTCGAAGGATGAGAAACCGTAATGCAAGCCGACGTAGAACAGATCCCGTGCATCTTTGCTGTAAATCAACGGCTTGTTGAAGCCGGCCTTGATGAATGAACCGGTGGCCGAATACCCGATGCCCGTTTCCCCGGTTTGTTGCAGGTGCGCCCTGCCCACTTCAAGGGTGGGAAGCAGCTTGTTTTTGATGTTGAGATCCAGGTTGGCCGACGTGCTCCAGTTGTCGGAAAACACGTGCTTGAGGCCGCCGCCGAACTCGACACCCAGGTTCATGCCCTGATAAAACGCCACCGGCTCAGCCTTGGGCTTATCCTTGGCAAACAGGGGTAAAGCGGAGAGCAGGATCAAACCCGCTATCAGCCATCGGTTACAGATTGAGCACGACATGAGTGGTCTTGGTAGTGTTGACGAGCGGTTGTTTGAGTGTGGCCGAGTGGAACAGCATGCCCGTTGTGGCGCAGGAGTCCAGCGTGCTGAACGTCATGCAGTCGCAATCCATGGATTGGAACCAGGTGCCCGACGAATAATAAAAGGTCAGCGTGTCATAAAACACCTGGTTGTCTGACACCAACCTCACCACGTACCGGGTGATGGATGCATTCGGATTCAGTTCCAGTTCAATCTTGCTCACCGTCTTGTTGTCGTAGAGCAACGAATCCATACCCAGTCCCCAAACGGATACGCCCGACAGGGAAATGGCGGTCGATTCGTCCATGCGAAAGAAGGTGCATGCCACCTTCACATCGGTGGCATCGTAGCAACCCTTGCTTTGGCAGGCCGTCAGCAACAGGAAGAGACAGGTTGCCAATCCGAACCCCGCCTGTGCAAACCAACGTATATGATCAGATGTCCTCCTCAATGACGTAGTTGTTGCGTTCAGGGGCGTTGCGCACGATGAGTTCGCCCAGAAATCCGGTGACAAACAGCAGCGTACCCATGAGCATGAAAGTAAGTGACAGGTGGAAAGCAGGCAATTCAGTGAGCAACCTGGCCGGAATGTCCTGAAGTAGGGCGCTCAACTTGATCACCCCCACCACGATGATGGAAATGAAACCGATGAGGAACATCAGGCTGCCCGTAAACCCGAAAAAGTGCATGGGCTTTTTGCCGAAACGGTTCAGGAACCACAGCGTAATCAGGTCGAGGTAACCGTTTACAAAACGGTTCATGCCGAACTTGGAATCGCCGAACTTGCGTTTCTGGTGCTTCACCACCTTTTCCCCGATGTTGGTGAACCCGGCGTTTTTGGCCAGGAAAGGAATGTAGCGGTGCATTTCGCCGTACACCTCGATGCTTTTCACCACGATGTTCTTGTACGCCTTCAATCCGCAGTTCATGTCGTGCAGCTTGAGGCCGGAAATCCGGCGTGCCGTGGCGTTGTAGATCTTGGAGGGCAGGTTCTTGGTCAACTTGCCGTCGTAGCGTTTCTTCTTCCAGCCGGAAACCAGGTCGTACCCGTCTTCGGTAATCATGCGGTATAGTTCCGGGATTTCATCCGGGCTGTCCTGCAGGTCGGCGTCCATGGTAATCACCACATCGCCCTGGGCCTTTTCGAAGCCGCAGAACAAACCCGGTGACTTGCCGTAGTTCCGGCGGAACTTGATACCCTTCACGGCCGGGTTTTCCATCTGGAGGCGCTTGATCACGTCCCACGAGGCGTCGGTTGAGCCGTCGTTGACAAAAATGATTTCGTACGTGTAGCCGTTTTCGTCCATCACCCGCTTGATCCAGGTGTGGAGTTCGGGCAATGATTCGGCTTCGTTGAATAGCGGTATGACAAGGCTGATATCCATGGCAGGTCAGGCGTTTTCGTCGGTGGAAGAGGTGTTGTCCTTATAAGGTTCGTAAGGCGTCTCGTCGTTGCTTTTTCCCGGCCAACCGGCGTTCGGATCTTTTTTGACCACAAACCCCGCTATGAGTAAAAACAACAAAGAACCACCTATGATGTAGAAAAACAAATACGTGACCACGATCTGGATGGGAGTGGGGATGGGGGTTGAAGCCAGGGTGTCCAGCAATTTCTGGTCGTAGTTCATCTTTTCGAGGGAGACTAGGGTCTGGTTGAAGATGTTTTCGATAAAGGCCGGATCGATCCACTGCAGGTGTACGAAATAAACCACGGCCATGATCAGTCCTGCAAACAGGAACAACCACACACCGAAGCTCCAGGCATGGGCGAAATTGATGAAGCCGTTGCAACCGGCATCCCTGTAGCGTTTCACCAGCTGATAACACAAAAAGGGCGTACCAATCAGCCCGGCCGTGTTCAGTAGGCTCACCACTATGTTGGCGCCGAAAATTAGTTGCAGGCAGTAGAAAAAAGCGATGTATCCTCCAAGAATCAGCCCGTAATCGGCTGCAAACTTGTATTTTACTTTGATGGGGTTTTCGGTCGATTCCATAGGTTTGACAAAATGTAGCTACAAAAATACACTTTTTTTGTTGACACCCTTTGCGGACGTGCCAAAAATGTGTACTTTTGCAGCCGGGTAAGTCCTATACGGCCAGCTCCCTACGAATCCCCCCAGGGCTTGACCGCAGCAAGGGTAGTTTGGTTGTAGCGGCGCGATATAGTAAGCTTACCCACCCGCCTCTTTAGCTCAGTT
>CAYTIY010000139.1:0-4714 GCA_964438045.1 uncultured Bacteroidales bacterium
TATTTGAACAAAAGGGCAATCAAAAGTCGTCCGTGCAACTCAGCATGCAAGGCATCATCACCCCGGCTAACACCGTAGTATTGAAGCTGGTGAAGAAGGGTTCCACCTACACCGCCTATTGTTCGGCCGATGGCAAAAAGTTCAAGGAGGTGGGCAAAACCGAAGCTGTCTTAAAAGACATCCAGGCCGGTATCATGGCGTGTGACGGTCCTGCCATGCGCATGATGGGCGGCATGCCCAGAATGGGTGGCGCCGGCGCAGCACCTGCCGCAGGGGCAGGCACAGCAGCAGGTCCGGGAGCAGCCGGCAGAATGCCGCAACAAGCCGCTCAACCCACGACCCCATTTGAGGTAGCCTTCGACTATTTCCGCATTTCCAACAGTGGAATAAACTAATTCCCGCAAAAATCCCATCCTCAGCATCGAAGAGCCTCCACAGGCACCCCCGATGCTGAGGATTTTTTTGTATTTTTGACTTCCGATTCAACACATTATGGATGCACTCAAACGCGGCCTGAAGCGCTCAAATTTCCTGTTTTCAGTTATTATCTCACTCATCTGCCTGGTCACGCCACAAGCCACTCACGCCGCAAACGGTTACCAAGCTGTTGTCGCACACGCAGACGGATTCATTGCGGTTGATTCCTTGGGAAAAGTGGATTGGATCTCGATGGAAACGGACGTGAAGAAAACAGTCACCTTGCCTGCAACTGACCTGCGCTGTGTATTGTCCACCCCTGAATCCATCCTGGTCGGGGACGCTAAAGGCTCACTGTTCGTATCAAAAAATAATGACACCTTCACGCGTGTGGATTGCGGCACGGACTACCCCCTGCACGCCTTGGCCTATTTCAACAACACGGTACTGATTGGCTCCGACCAGGGCCTGTTGTTTTCCTACGACAAACAGGGCGTTGTTTCCTCCATCCAACTGCCCCTGAAAGGGAACATCCGCTCCCTGTGCGCAAGAGAATCCGACTGCTTCGGCGTGACGGACGAGGGAGAAATCATCCACTCCACCGACGGCAAGGAATGGACGGTTTTCGACTTCAACGAATACTACAAGGGCTATTACGATGCCAGTAGTTTTACCCGCGTGGCCTCATCGGGTGATCGGATTTTTGTTACCGGCATCAAGCAAAATGGCCAACCTATTGTGATTTTCTCCAGCGAAGGGACAGTCTGGGTGGAACGCACCATTACGTACAACAACGACAAGGGGCGCGTCACCACGCTGGAAGAGCCCATCTACGACATGGCCTACGACGCCTACGCCGACCTCTTCGTCCTCACTTGCGCCAACGGTCTGCTGGTGACCATTCCTACCTGTTCCCACTGCAACAAGGCCTTCTACCTCACCTACGACCACCTCACCGGCGTCGCCCATAACAACGAAACCTTCCTCATTGTCGGCACCAACCACTACCGCCGAACACTGACGCATGAGTGGTAATACCCATCGGAAACCTGGTTCGGATTTAAAACAACAGCAGCCCGATCGAAAAGGAAATCGCATTACACGTCAGAGAAATCAAAAAAACAGTACATTTGAGGGTAGAATTGACCGCAACATACAGACGTACGACATGATACAGACCTTGAAAACACTGGCATTAGCCCTTTTCACACTGCTATCGCTCAGCACATTCGGTGCCAACCTGACCCAGAAGGTCAGCCAAGTAACCGACAGCGTGTCACTCACAACAGACGTTGACTATGTTATCACCAACGAAGTGCCCTTTACAACCACAGGCAGCGTGAATATTATGAACACGGAACACGCCGTTGTCATCATTGAACGCATCAAACCAAGCAAGGTCACTTCCAATTGGATGGGTCACATTTATATCAAAGGGGCGAAGGCGGCAAGTGGCGTAAATTGCCAGGTTAAAATGTATGCAAGCGGCGCCATTATCTTGCCTTACGACATGAACTTCCGCCCCTTGACCTGCTATACAGAGCCCAACTTCGGGGGTACTTCTTACAACCAGTTTACTGAGGGGCATGTGGGCGGATTCATGAAAACACTCACCGACGCCAGCCTCAACAACCGGATTCGCTCATTCAAGCTCAAACGCGGCCACATGGTCACTTTCGCCCTCGGCGTGAGTGGCTGGGGCTACAGCCGCTGCTTCATTGCCGACCGGGAAGACTTGGATATTAACCTGCCGGCCAACATGGCAGGAAAGATCTCATCCTACCGTTTATTCAAATGGCAGAACGCTAAAAAAGGCAACCTGGCCAGTACCGACGCCAAATACTGCGCATTGGTCAATACCACCAGTGGATTCGACTGGGGTGAAGGCCGCAACATGTTACCCGATGTGGAATGCGTGCCCAACCACATTTATGAGGACTGGCCATCCGCCAGCGTCATTGGTTCGGTAACCGGATCTTGCCACAGCAAAAACAACAACGAGCCGGGAAACTCGGCAGACGACACGCCGCAAAGCGTCGAAGTGGTGCTCGGCAACTGGCAGAACTTGATGCGCACAGGCCTGCGTCTTTGCTCTGAATCATCGCACGACGGATCAATGGGCCACTTGGAAGCGTTTATCGACTCCATTGACGCCCGCGGATGGCGCTGCGACGTCCTCGACCTGCACTGCTATTGGACACAGGGGCAATTTGACAACCTGACCGCCTATAGCGATCGTTACGGCAACGGACGTCCCATCTGGATTTCCGAATGGTTGTGGGGAGCCTGGTGGAACAATAACGGGATCTTTGCCTTGGTGACAGAAAAGGATTTCTCACTCGACGCTCAGAAAAAATTGTACGACGGCACAAAACCCATACTCGACAAACTCAACGCCAACACCCGTGTGGAACGCTACTACTATTGGAACGCCGAGGAGCGGACCAGCCTGTGGTCGAAAGACGGCGCCGACACACTGTCCCAACTTGGTCGCTACTACGCCAACATGCGCGAAGGGCTGGCCTTCAACCGATTGCATGAATTCATACCCAAGGTCGTATACCGGGCCCCGACCAACCTGACCACCCGGTTCGATGGCACGACACGCACAATTAAACTTGACTGGAACGATGTGAACGGTGACATGCCCGACTCCATGGTTGTGGTGTGCAGACGGCCAGGCTCTACCCTGTTCGAGCGCGTGGCCTCCATAGCGCTGAAGGACATGAATACGATGAACGGCCCGGCTTACACGTTTGTCGATACGCCTGTCAATGGAACGAATGCCTACCGCATTGCCATTTATCCCGCAGGCAGCAAGACACCGAAATACTCCAACACGGCCACCAATCTTGTCATCTCTCAAAAGGCGGTATGGAACGACGTGACAAACACGTATGTGACGAACCCGGGTTTTGATGACAGCAGCAATTTTCAAACAGCCAGTGTTTCGAACGGCACCGCCAACCACAAACCGGCAACGGGATGGACTACGACCTGTTCAGACGCAAACGGCTCGAGCGCTGTTTTTAAAATCGGCAGTATTTATCAGCTCAATCACCGTACCGTTCCAAGCAAGAACGCCGAAGGAACCGTGGCAGGCGGTGCCCTCGGTGTCAACCAGGGATGGAGCCAGGCGAACTTCTACACCCAAAAGGTGACCCTTCCCGCCGGCACCTATCGAATGACATACACGGTCTACAACGTGGCAAACGCAAACACGTTTATCAACCTGTGCGGCTACCAGGTTGGCACACAGGCACCTGTCTACGACAACACCACCTCGATCCAGACCGGCTCGTGGCGCTCGTCAACACTGAATCCTTTTACTATCACCGAAGAGACCGACGTGACCCTTTCGCTTGGCTACACCTCAACCGGCGGCATATCGTCGTCCAATCCCTACCTTTTCTTCGATCGTGTGTTGGTTGAAAAGGCAGATCTGACCAATGTGGATGATGCCGGTGAGGAAATCGTCTACATCGATATGACCGACAGTCTTTTTGTGAATCCCGGATTTGACAACCAGACTTACTTTCAGAAAGCAAGTCTGACAAACGGCACCACCAGCCATAAGCCAACACAAGGTTGGGCAACCACCTGCACCGACACGTATGGATCAAGCGGGGCATTTGCCATTGGAAGCAGCTTTACCCTAAACGGCATGCCAGTACCGGCAAAAAATGCAGCAGGAACGGTGATTGGAGGAGCACTGGGCATCAGCCAGGGATGGGGACAAGAGAGCTACTACACACAGACCGCCACGTTACCCGAAGGCACCTATCATTTGAGCTATGCCGTTTACAATGCAGCCAATCCATCGGCCAGTTTCAACAGCCGGTGCGGCTACAAGATAGGCACTGGCGCTGCGATGTACGACAATCTCCCTTCGCTGGCCACAGGCACCTGGCACATCCGGTCCATGGAAGAATTCACACTACCGAAGGCATCCGCAGTCACCTTCTCCCTCGGCTTTATGGCAGGCAACAACACCTCAACGACAAATCCCTTTCTCTTCTTCGATTACATCAAACTGGAGAAAGCTGTGACGAAGTCATCCATCACAACAGACCTTGAACCCCTCACACCCTCAGCTACCGTCCGTCCTGTCGCCATCTACAACTTGAGCGGCATCCGCTTGACAGCACTCCAACGAGGCATCAACATCGTCAAATACTCGGATGGCAGCGTCAGGAAAATTCGTGTAAGATAGGTATAATCAAAAAAAATCTTACTCAGTAATTACCGCATTGATTGACTCTCCAAGCTCTCCGACATCGCTTTTGCTCTTTTCAAC
>CAYTIY010000140.1:0-4672 GCA_964438045.1 uncultured Bacteroidales bacterium
GGGGTATGCAACCCCTGTTCCGAAATGGAAAATGATGGTGGTGGTGGTGAATCCGGCAGAGAAAACGACCGGATCGTTCGGTAAATTAGAACAAATATACAAAAAAAATGTCAGCGTCGCAAGTTTTCAGCGCCGGTTATTTCGGTTGACAATTCACCCAACCATCCCACATCCTGGCTCACTGCTGTATGCACACGGATGAAATCAACAGCATCGAGACGGACGCGCGTTCCCGATGCGTTCACAGCCCAATCCAGGTCGAACGCGCACAAATCGGATGCGTTGGGATGATTGTCGGCATACCCCCATGCAAGGGCGTTCAACACCCAATACCCGGTATGAGAATCTTGAGTGGCCGTTGGCCCCAACAGGGTTCCTTTTACTTGAATGGAATCACGCACCCATCTGGGAAAACCAGGTTTCAAGCGGCCTTCATTTCCAAAGTTGTCCCTGTACAATACACTGTCGGTTGGAGCAGACGGACGGTAATACACCCTTTCGTAGCCTTTGATGGTTGACGGCATTCCATATTCGGACCCGGCCAGCTCGTACCAGGCATCATCCGGCAAGCCATTGTGGTTGTCGTCTACGGAGACCGACACCACTCCAGGCTCAGCCCCGTTGGAAAAGGCATTTCCATACACCTTAAAATCGGGCGCATCCGGCAGATTGATGACAGCTTGCCTGAATGAAAAGGTCAGGCTTCCCCCAAATCGTCCCAGACTCACCAACCCATCAAGCCGACCTTTGAGTACAGCTTGTGCCTTAAGCCGCATGGCATCCGCATCATCACCTTCAACATACAAGGGGTATTTGCCCACAAATTGACCAGGTGCAGGGGAATAATCGTGAACAACTTCGATGTAGGCGTCACTTTCCACCACAGGCTCGGTGCCGCCGCCATCGCCTGTAAAATCGGGAACATACACCACAGAATTAGGATTGGTGCCTACCTGATTTATTTTGTAGCGCAGGGTGCCGTCAGCCCGGAAGCAGTATACGTGTCCCGAGGTGGAAAAATTTCCAGCGTCAGTGATGAATACATCACCCGATTGTTTATCAACGGAAATACCGTAGGGTGTACTCAGAGTAGCACCGTCGGTAATGAAGGCCGACCTTTCCAGTTCACGGGTTTTCAGGTTGAACACACGGATGGATGATGCACCCGTGGCACTGTTGTAGTGATACAGATAGGCAAGATTTCCGTTGAAGGCCATATTGAGCACTTCCAGATTGTAAACATCCATCACGTTGTCGCCACGCGAATCAATACACCAGAAAGAGCCCTTCTCGGCACCGTAATCGCCCCGGCAAGCCACCCAGACATAACCAAAGTCATCTGTCCTGATCCGGAAAGGATTTTTACCCACCTCGATCCGCTTGACTTCGGCAAAAGTAGCAATATCGACCACCGATACCGTATTGTCGTATCCCTGTTGGCTGCCAAAATCCAGACCTCCGGAATTGGATATGAACAATTTGCCGTTGGCCGCATCGATGCCGTCCGGATTCCGTCCCACACGCGCATAGGCTTCCACTTCCAGACTAGCCGTATCGATCCTCGCCACTGTCCCGTCGAACGAACACACATAGGCTTTCCCTTCCCAAAAGGCGATGTAGCGGGGCTGCCTGGCCACCTGGCCGTTGAACAAGGGTATGCGTTTGATGGATACCCCCGTGCGGGCATCGAGCACTTCAACTTGACTGGAGACATTGACCACCACATACATACGGTCACCGTACCGCTGCATATCGTTGCCAGTATCGCCCAGCTTCCTGCCCGATTGTTGATAAAAGAAATCGGCATACTGCTTTCCGGCCGAAAAATCGTACAAGGCCAGCGTGCTGTTGTTCAGGGAATAGTTGCCGTCACACAATATATATAAGGCGCCCTTTTGTTGACCATTCACGGTTGACGTCTGAGGAAGAACATCAGTCAGATCATCGCAGGCCGGCAACACCAAGGCTGCCAGGATCAACACAAGGCAGGCGGCCATACCACCTGTTTGACGTATCGGGTTTGGGTATCTCATCGTTTCATTGGGATCAAAGTGCCACACTTATGCCGCATCGGAAGGAACGCCCCGGCATGGGAAAATTACGCACCAGTTCGTAGTTGCTTCCAGCCAGGTTGAGTGCCTCCACCTTGAGGGTCAGGGCGCATCGGTTCAGGTGGAACAGCCGCTCCAGCGAAACCGACTGATCAGCATATCCGGGCAGGTCGTTTTCAACCAGATTGTGACCGGACACATAGCGATGTCCGGAGTAAACGACAGACCAGGCCGCATCCACCCAGGGTGTTTTAAGCCCCAGTCTGCCCGAACCGTAAATACGTGGTGCATAGGCTATCTGGTTTCCATATTCTGAAGAAGTCGGATCAGTCATGTCCAGCGCCCGTTGGTAGGAATGGTTCCAGGCCAGCTTCCATTGAATATCCTTGCGCAACAGGCCTTCCACTTCCGTTGTAACATCCACTCCATGGATGCGCACATCGCCCAGATTGACCATGCTCCAAACGAATATATTTTTGGTAGGCACGGCCAATATCTTGTCGGTGATTCGGTTGTGGTAACCATCAACCGTCATGCGCACATTCAGGCCGTCAAGCAGGGGCATCGTGGCAAGGGTGACGCCTACGTTCAGCTGCCTGCTGTTCTCGGGCCGCAGGTTCCGGTTTCCCACGGCCGAATAATACAAATCGTTGAAGCTTGGCATCCGAAACGATGACTTATAAAACGTTCTCAACCGGATGGGGAGGACATTGCTGGGCTTCCAGGCCAGACTGAATGAAGGAGACGCTTTCCAACGGTCACTGGCCGGCTCCATTTGCAAGGTTTCCTCGTTTACGAACGTGCCCAACAGATTGACCGATCCATTTAACGCAGCCGATGCGTAACTGGCCGATAATTGACCCAGCAAAGTGAGGCGCAAGGGATTGGAAAACTGGTACAAATTGGACGACATGCGATTCAAGGACGCGTCTGTTGCCATTGACACGGCAAACCCTGAAGGCAGGACGCGCAAGAGGACTCCCGACACGTACGTTTCTTCTTGTTGGTACCGTTGGTCTTCCTTGCCGGATGAGCCCAGGTAATCGGGATTCAGGTAACGTTGGGCCGCCGACAGGTATTTGGCATTCAACTGCCAACGCCACCGGGAAGACACGGCCTGTTCGGCATGAGCCTGCAAAAAGCCCGTGTTATCCCAAAGATGCTGTGATGAATAGGGATTGTACAGAATGACGGCACCGGGCAACCCTTTCGACGACGTGTACCAGTAGGCCTTGACTTCAAACCTGCCGTCACGTGGGAAAGCGCCATACAGTGTGGTTTCCCCCCTCACCCCATCACTGGCGTTGTTGAGACGAGTCACTGTCTCGTAGACCTTGTTGGCATCACCGCCATACAGTTTGAATGGGTAGTCGCCCTTTGAGTCCATATATTCACCGGAAACAGACACACTCAGCATTGATGACAGCATCATTTGCACCAAAACATCGGGATTCAGCAATCCGAATGAACCTGTTTTCAGTCCAGCCTTAAGGTTCATCCGTTTTCCCTGAGCAAAAACAGGTTGGCGGGTATGCAGGGACAACAAGCTGGAAGAGGCATTCAGCCGCGCCGGTTGGAAAATGTCCACACCCTCGCCCAGGGTAAGTTCGATCAGGTCAATATTCTCCAGGGAATAGCGGCTAAGGTCGATTTGCCCGGTTTGACAGTCGGTCAGGGTGACGCCATCGTAGGATACGGCTGTGTGGTGAGCCCCCATACCGCGCACCGACACCGTCTTCATACCGCCCAACCCTCCGTAATCCCGGATCAGGGCACCCGAAAAATGGGCCACCGCATCTGACACCAGCAGCGCATGGGTGGTTTTGAGCGCTGCTTCATCGAGCGTTTGTCGGAAGTTAGAGGCTTTCTCGTCACCTGAAGCTGCTTTACCGTTCACCGTCACTTCTTCAAGCGCCCTCACCGTTATGGAATCGGGCGTGGCGCACCATACGCCGGAAGCCGTGGTCCCCAGAAGGACTACGGTCACAAGTTTGATGTAAAAACAGTATGCGCGGGTCGTGTTGATGCTCATGAACTTTTTACCACGAAAGTCATTGACAAAAACGCACGGCAGGTCTTCTGACTTACTCCGGTCATCGAGGCCTTCCCATCCGATACGGACAGTGGCGGAGTGTTCGACGCCTTTTAAGTGGAGCTCACAGCAGCGGGTCTGTTCCGGATTTTCACCGGATTCCCTTTTCATCACAGCCTAAAAAGGCTTTGTGAACCAATGCGGGGCAAAGATACGCCAATCCACTCGAACCGACAAACGCGGCGGTTCATTTCTTTTTTTGCAAAAAAAATCGAACCCCGTTAAAACATTGGCCTGTTTAAATAGTCTAAAAAAAGTTTTTAGATGTGAAAAGGCGCAACAATCGACACGCGTATGCGTTTCAACTTAAAAATCAGTCACTATAGATACCAAACGAACAAACACGCCTCAATACGGCCATTAACAACCATTAACAAATAAACTTATCCCAAAAAGGTAATCCTCTGAAATTGATTTGTATTTTTGCAATCCAATTTTTCACGTAGAGTAACCATGAGAATCTGAAACACATACAATCATCCATAACAACAACACATTCGAATCATTATGAAAACCAACGAAAAAAAGG
>CAYTIY010000141.1:0-4645 GCA_964438045.1 uncultured Bacteroidales bacterium
ATTCGTTCAGGGTGCCGTCGTTGTTGAAAATATCGATGGTTTCCAGGTTGTATTTTTCACCCAGCATGTAGTCGTTGACATCGTGGGCCGGAGTTACTTTCAGGCAACCGGTACCGAATTCGATGTCCACGTAGTCGTCTTCAATCACAGGAATGGAACGGTTGATCAGGGGAACCAGTACCCGCTTACCCTTAAGCCAAGCGTTCTTGGGGTCGTTGGGGTTGATGCACATGGCTGTGTCACCCAGGATGGTTTCGGGACGTGTGGTGGCAACAACGGCGTACGTTGCTTCCCCTTCCACCTTGTAGCGGAGGTAGTAGAGTTTTGAGTTTACTTCTTGATAAACAACCTCTTCGTCCGAAAGGGCAGTCTGGGCTTTCGGATCCCAGTTTACCATACGGACTCCTCTGTAAATCAAACCCTTACTGTGCAAGTCCACAAATACGCGCAACACGCTTTCGGAGCGTTGTTCGTCCATGGTAAAGCAGGTTCGTTCCCAATCACAGGAAGCACCGAGCTTCTTGAGTTGTTCCAAGATAATACCTCCGTGCTTTTCAGTCCATTCCCAGGCATGTTTCAGGAATTCATCGCGGCTGATATCGGTTTTTTTGATGCCTTGTTCAGCCAGTTTACCAACCACCTTTGCTTCGGTAGCGATGGAGGCATGGTCGGTTCCGGGTACCCAGCAGGCATTCTTTCCCTTCATCCTGGCCCTTCGGATAAGGATATCCTGTATCGTATTGTTCAGCATATGTCCCATGTGCAACACACCGGTCACATTGGGGGGTGGAATCACAATGGTGTATGGTTCGCGCTCATCGGGAACGGAACGGAACAGGTTGTGCTGCATCCAATACTGGTACCATTTATCTTCTACCTCGGCGGGGTTGTACTTACTTGCAATTTCCATAGGGGACATCTTTCAAAATCAGAAAAATAAGGTGTTGTATAAAGTCGACAAAATTAATAAAAATCAGCCTTTCCACGTAATAAAAACGAAACCAAATGGCCAAAACGGTACTGGCTGTAAAAATGGCCGCTTTGGCAAACGGCTTTTCGCTGCAGTAACTTTAAAAAAAAGGAGGGTCAACCGACCCTCCTGTCTACTCCTTCGATGTAATTGATGAACGCCTGATTCACTTGACGGATTCCACCCGGTGTGGGGTAGTCGCCGGTGAAATACCAATCGCCGGTGTCGTTCGGACAGGCTTCCCGCAACGCTTCCGGGGTTTGATACACCAGTTGGACGCTGGCCTTCGTGCCATCCGGCGTCAGCATCGCTGCCATTTTTGCCGACAATTCTTCGATGGCGAACGGGGCGTATATTTCTTTGACAAAATTGACGGTCTGTTCTTCCCTTGGCTTGAGTTGTTGGGCTTTTGCCTTGTTGTACACGTCGTTAATGATCTTTTCCTGACGGGTTTCCTTCAACAGCTCGATTGCGGCTTTGAATGCGATAAATTCACTCATGCGGGACATGTCGATGCCATAGTAATCGGGATACCTAACCTGTGGGGAAGACGAGACGATGACAATCTTCTTGGGGTGCAGCCGGTCCAGAATCTTGATGATACTTTGCTTGAGCGTGGTTCCGCGCACAATAGAGTCGTCGATGATGACCAGATTGTCTTCAAAGGGGACAATGGAACCCCAAGTCACATCGTACACGTGGGCTGCCAAATCGTTGCGTCCTCCTTGCTGGGCAATGAACGTCCGGAGTTTAATATCCTTCAATGCCACCTTCTCAAAACGGGGGCGTAATGCCAGCACTTTTTCCAGCTCGGCTTCGTTTAGTTTCTGCCCCATATTGCGGATGGTGTCCTTTTTCAGGTTGTTGACGTAGGTTTCCAGTCCTTGGCTCATGCCAAAAAAGGCCACTTCAGCCGTATTGGGAATAAAAGAAAATACGGTGTGGTCGATGTCGTAGTCCACGGCTTTCAGAATGGGTTCCGTCAACAGGGAGCCGAGCTTCTTGCGTTCGTTGTAGATGGCAGCATCGCTTCCCCTGGAAAAATAGATGCGCTCAAAGGAACAGGAACGACGCACTTCAGGCTCTCTTACCTTTTCCGTATACACCCTTCCGTTTTTCTTTACAATGAGGGCTTTACCTGGATCAATCTCGTGAATATCAGCACCATCCACACCCATGACTGTTTGGATGACCGGTCGTTCGGAAGTGACCACGACAATTTCATCATCGGCGTAATAAAAAGCAGGGCGAATGCCCCACGGATCACGGAAAACAAACGCATCACCGTGACCGATCAATCCACAGATGGTGTATCCTCCATCCCACCCTTCGGATGATTTACGTAATACGGCGGGAATGTCCAGCTGTTCCTCGATGATCCGTTCGATATGTTGGTTGCCGGCTTCTTCCAGCTTGTCGTATTCGTGCTGTACCTCCCTGTCCAGGTAATGGCCCACTGTTTCCAACATCAGGAACATGTCACCGGTGTCGCGCGGGTGTTGCCCTTTTTCAATCAGGCGCCTGGTGATGTCATCCACGTTGGTCAGGTTGAAATTGCCGCACAGACACAGATTCCTGGTTTTCCAGTTGTTGCGTCGCAAAAACGGATGGATGTATTGCAGCCCTTCTTTGCCTGTGGTGCTGTAGCGCAGGTGACCCATGTAGAGTTCGGCACTGAACGGCAGGTTTTCCTTGGCCCAACCCGAGTCGTTCACCAATTCGGGATTGAATTTTGAGTAGGTCCGGTTGACACCTTCAAAAATAGTGTCGATGGCACGTGAACCGCTGGCTCGTTCCCTGTTGATGTACTCCTGTCCTGGCCGCATGTCCAACTTGACACTGGCAATGCCGGCACCTTCCTGACCGCGGTTGTGCTGCTTTTCCATGAGCAGATAGAGCTTTTGTAACCCATACTGCCATGTTCCATACTTGCCTTGGTAGTACTCCAACGGCTTCAACAAACGAATCATGGCAATGCCACATTCATGTTTCAATACCTCACTCATAGATTGAACATAAAAGCATAAAGGAAAAAATCACGTTGGCGGGTCATTCCACCGTGACGGATTTTGCCAGGTTGCGGGGCTGATCCACATTGCATCCCTTGACAATGGCGATGTAATACGCCATCAACTGCAACGGAATGGCCGCCAACAGTGGTACGAAGCATTCTTCGGTCTCGGGAATCTCAATGTAAAAATCGGCCATTTCGCGAATGACGGTGTCGCCTTTTGTAATAATGGCCACCACGCGTCCTTTCCTGGCTTTTATTTCTTGGATATTGCTCACGACTTTTTCATAATGGCCTTTATTGGGAGCAATGACAACGGTAGGCATTTCAAAATCGATCAACGCTATGGGACCGTGCTTCATTTCAGCGGCCGGGTAACCTTCTGCGTGGATGTAGGATATTTCTTTCAACTTCAAGGCTCCTTCCAGGGCTACGGGGTAATTGTAACCACGACCCAGGTACAGGAAATTCTTGGCGTAGGTGAAGATGCGGGAGAAATTCTCAATGTAGGTGCTTACTCCCAGCGTCTCTTCCATTTTGTCGGGAATGGAGGCCAGCTCGGCCACCTTACATTCGAAATCAGCCTTCGCCATGGTGCCTTTTTCCATCGCGATGGTCAGGGCAATCAGACTGAGTACGGTGACCTGGGCGGTGAACGCCTTGGTGGACGCCACACCAATTTCAGGGCCGGCATGGGTATAAGAACCGGAATCAGTCATGCGTGGAATGGACGAACCCACTACGTTGCAAATACCGTAGACGAAAGCACCTTGAGACTTCGCCAATTCGGCGGCTGCCAACGTGTCGGCGGTTTCTCCGGACTGAGATATTACAATCACAATGTCGTCGTTGTGCAAAATGGGATTTCTGTAACGGAATTCCGAAGCATATTCCACTTCCACCGGAATGCGGGCAAATTCTTCAATGAGGTACTCGCCTATCAGTCCTGCGTGCCAGGAGGTACCGCAGGCGGCAATGATGACGCGCTTGGCGTTGATGAACTTATCTTTGTTGTCAATGATGCCCGACATGGCCACCGAGGTGTGTTCCACGTTGATGCGACCTCTCAGACATTCCCGGATGGTGTTGGGTTGCTCAAAGATTTCCTTGAGCATGAAATGGGAATAACCACCTTTTTCCAACTGTCCCAGACTCATCTCCAGTTTCTTGATTTCGTGGCTTTTTTCCACGTTGTTCAGGTTGAAGATGCGGGGCTCTTTGCCGCGTTGCAGGTGAACCACCTCGTCGTCTTCGATGTAGATGACCCGGTTGGTGTATTCAATGATGGGCGAAGCATCCGAACCCAGAAAAAACTCATCGTCACCGATACCCACGACCAAAGGACTGGATTTACGGGCAGCAACAATGGCGTCCGGATTGTTCTTCTCGATTACGGCTATGGCGTAGGCACCGACCACCTGTGTCAATGCCAGTTGGACAGCGTGGAAGAGGTCGACATGGTTGGTTTGGCGCACATATTCAATGAGCTGTACCAACACTTCGGTGTCAGTGTTGCTCTTAAAGGTGAAACCCCTCGATTTCAGATCTTCCTTCAACACAGCATAGTTTTCAATGATGCCGTTGTGAATCATGGCGATGGATTCGGACTGTGAGTAGTGGGGATGGGCGTTCACATCGTTGGGCTCCCCATGGGTGGCCCAACG
>CAYTIY010000142.1:0-4641 GCA_964438045.1 uncultured Bacteroidales bacterium
ACCTGGGGCAACAATGCCTGTTACTGGGTGAAGCTGAACGAGGACATGATTTCCTACAGCGGGAAGATCCATTTTTACGACATCGACGACAAGCGGGAATTTGGTCCCGACTTCGAAGAGGCTCCCTGGACCTATAAACGCAACGGTATGTATTATATGCTATATGCTTCAGGTATTCCCGAAAATATCCGCTACGCCATGTCCAAAGGCCCCATCGGGCCATGGAAGTACCAGGGCGTCGTAATGGATCAACTGCACACCAAAAGCGGCACGAACCACCCGGGCGTCATCGATTACAAAGGTCGTTCCTACTTTTTCTACCACAAGGCGGTACTACCGGGGGGACACGACAAACGTCGTTCTGTATGCGTGGATGAATTTACCTACAACGCAGACGGCACTATTCCTACCATCAAGGCAACAGAAGCGGGCATAAGCAAATCGTTGCAGAACCTAAATCCCTTCCAACGCACCGAAGCCGAAACCATGGCCTGGGGTGAAGGCATTGAAACCCAACCGTCAACCGAAGGAGGCATGCTGGTAACCGACATCAGCAATGGCGACTACATCAAGGTGCGCTCGGTCGATTTTGGAACGGGAGCTACCTCTTTCACCGCCTGCGTATCAGCTGCCCTGAAAGGAGGAACCATCGACATCCGCCTGGATAAACCAGATGGCCTTTCCATAGGTAAGCTGACCGTTTCCAACACGAAAAAGCAGTGGAAAAAACTGAATACCAAAGTAAAAGGCGCAACCGGCGTCCACGACCTCTACCTGGTCTTCACCGCCAAAGGAAACGAAACTCCCTTCCAATTTGATTACTGGTTTTTCGGGAAGTAGTCGAACGTAAACACATCGCCCCAACTGGAATTAGTGGGAATTCAAGGGTAAAACCGGCGGTTTGATGGATTCTGTTTTTCAGGTTAAGCCGAAAATCTGAATATTTGGGCAGTAATAACCCACTATACCGTACTATGAAAAAGAAAGTTGAGATTGGCGTCAATGTTTTGTTTTGGATAGCCTTTATTCTCGTTGCAGCCACGTTATTTTATGTGGCACGAAACCAGATTATCCCTGATCCTGCATCACCTTATCACAAAACGTTTGTTCAATTACTCTGGGAATTTGTTTCAAATTTTTATAACAATGGACTTTTGGGATCCATTCTCGGTTTCTATTTTTTCTATGCTTGGGTTGTTCCCGATTATATTAGGAAGCGGCATATCAGCCGATTGTTGCTAACTGTTCCTTTGGGTTTGATTATTGCCGGCTTTGCCGTTTCGTTTCATACCCTATTAGCCTTGTTAATAAGTAAAGCTTTCCTTGCAGCTATCTTTCCTAAACTTATTACCGAACTACTATTGAAAGCATCGGTTTATGCTCTGATAGTTGCGGTATTGGGCACACTGTTGAAAACCACCATCCTCTGGGTTAATTCCATTGCCGAAAAGAAGGCGCTGCAAAAAAAGCAACTCGAAGGTGAAAACGCCCTTTTGTTGCTGAAGGCGCAGCTCAACCCCCATTTCTTATTCAATTCGCTCAACAACATCGACGTGCTGATGGAAGAATCGGTGCCGAAAGCGTCGGATTACCTGAAGAAACTGTCGGATATCCTGCGTTATGTGCTGTACGATACCAAAGAAGATGTGACCACCTTGTCGAAGGAACTGGAGCAGATTAACAACTACATCGCGCTTCAGAAAATCCGAACGTCCAATACGGAGTTTGTACGCTATGAACTTGAAGGACACGTGGGTGAGCAGCCCATAGCACCCATGCTCTTCCTGCCCTTTGTGGAAAACGCCTTCAAATTTTCCAAAAATAAGGCTATCGAACAGGGGGTGCAGATCCGGTTTGAGGTACAACCCGATTCGGTACGAATGCTGTGTAAAAATCGCTTCGAGCAAGAAACCGTCGTAATTCAAAAGAGCGAAGGGCTGGGCATTGAAACCATCCGTAAACGCCTGGAGTTATTGTATTCTAAACAATATCTATTGAACATTGAATCTTCAGACGGTTGGTTTACAGTTGATCTTTGCATACCTTTGAAACATGATCATTAACTGCATCATTGTTGAAGACGAACCGCTGGCCTTGAAACGTACCCAAGAGTATGTGGGGCAGGTGTCGTACCTAAACCTGATGGCCTCTTTTTCAAACGGATTTGAGGCCATCGGATTTCTCAAATCGCACGAAGTGGATTTGCTGTTTCTCGACGTTGAAATGGATGGGTTTACCGGCATCGAATTGTTGGAAGCCCTTTCGCACAAGCCCGAAGTCATCATCACAACAGCGTACGACAAGTATGCCTTGAAGGGTTTTGAGCTGAACGTAAGCGATTACCTGCTTAAACCCTTTGCCTTCGACCGTTTTCTTCGTGCCGTGGAGCGCATTTACAACACCCTTACACAAACTCAATCCCAGGAACGCGACTTCCTGTTTGTCAAGACCGAATACAGGTTGGAACGTGTGGCTTTCAACGAAATCCTTTTCATCAGCGGCATGGGTGATTACCGCTGCATTCAAACCACCTCGAAGAAAATCTTGACCCTGCAACCTCTGGCCGAGTTGGAGAGTGCTTTGCCCAAAACCACATTTTGCCGGGTACACAAATCATACCTGGTATCGGTTCAACACATCCATTCCGTAGAACGCCAACGCATCCGGATCGGAAAAGAATTGATACCCATCAGCGAACAATACAAAGACACCTTTTACCGACTCATTGAACAGTGAAAGGACGGCGCAACGGAATCAAGTACTTGTTCCGGTAAAATCCAAATTTCCAAACGTTTTCAGTTGATCCAAATGTGTTGGTTACAATACTACTTTACTAGTTTCTACTTTGCCCGACTTCAAATGGACACGAACAAGATAGATACCTTTGGATAAGTTGTTGAATTGATAACGTGTAGTTTGCTCGTTCGAATTGATTACTGGAACACCATTTGTATCCAGTACGATTACTTGCTGGATTTTATTATCGTTTTCAACGTATAGCGTACCCTTGTTGGCATATACGGTGGTGGTGAACGCCGACTTTTTATCTCTGGTTTGCTCAATGCCGACAGTGCCGTTGTAAAATTGAATCTCAATGGAGCTCATGGAGGTACTTACCGACGGAGAGGAGAAAACACCATCGACCACCTGGTCGGTGACATCGATGTTGTTGTAACGCACCCACTCTATGGATGAACCTTCGTCAGGAGTAATGTAGAATTTCAAGGCCTGATTGTCAAGCACACAAATCCTGGCACCGTTTTCAATCAACGCGGCAGAGGGATCAACAACAGAACTCGGAATCGACATCGCTCTGAGCGCCATTTCGGGTGTGGCTCTGGGTGCCATTGCGGGTAAATCGACAGTCTGTACCGAATCTACACTGGTAAATGCAACTGTTCCTCCCGTTGAGGCGATCACATCGATTGTTTTGCTCATTTGTACAAAGGATCCCCATTGCGAAGCGTTCAGGTAGTCATTATACGCATCTTTGGGAATGGATAAAACGCACCGCTTTGTTTTGACTTTATAGAACACATTGTCACCGAGGGTGGCTGGTGTCTCATTCATCGTGCTGATGTTGATCAATGCTGTATTGTTGCTGAAAGCCATTGAGCCGATAGACATCAAAACCGGTGAGAGGTTTACCGTTTTTAAACTCAAGCAAGACTGGAATGCGCCTACACCAACGGAATTCAGCAATTTGCACCTTGAAAGGTCTATTCCAACCAACGAAGCACATCCGTCGAACGTGTAATTCCCGATGGTAACCAAATTCAAGGGGAAATTTATGGTGCCCAAGTTGGAACAACCGGAAAATACGTAATCGGAAAGATTGGTCACAGTGTTGGACAAGACCACCTTGGACAAAGCAGTGCATCCGGTGAACGCATAACTTGGAATGGATTTGATGGTTGAGCAGTTGGACAGATCCACCAGGGTTAGCCTGCTGCAATTGGCGAACGCATAGTCACCGAGGGTTTCCAGCGAATAGGGAAGTGTCAGGGTGTCTTTCAATAAGGTACAGCCGGAGAAGGCATAACTGCCAATCTTATTGATCTTGGTGGAAAACACCAACGATTGATTGATGGCGTTGCACCCCTCAAACGCATGGTCGTCGATAGTCATCAGCCGCCTGGGTAGTTTGATTCCGGTCAGAGAGTTGCAGTTTAAGAAAGCACTGCTGCCGATGGTCATGACCCCGTCCGGCAAAATAAGGGTGTCTTTCAGGTTGCTGCAATTCTCAAAGGCGTTGGGTTTGATTTCTGCCAAATACTCAGGTGCCTTAAACTTCATCAAAATGAATTTGTTTCTAAAGGCACCTTCCGGTATGCTCAACACATCGGTACCCGACAAATCCAGGTTGTACAACAATGGCATGTTGGTGCGCATGTTCTCAAAATCGACCGCATTCAAATCACCAGTCACCACCATGTTTGTGACCAAACGTGGGGCAACACCGGTTTGTTCCATGATGGAGATGGCCAGTGTGCCGGGCATCGATACATGCACGGTAACCGATTTCTCTCCGCCAATGATGTCGTAGTCTTCCCATCCGGCGGCGGCTTCATAAGTGACAATACATTGTTCTTGTACAAAGACGGCAACCATGCCGGATGGAAAGACGCTACTACCCAGTAC
>CAYTIY010000143.1:0-4621 GCA_964438045.1 uncultured Bacteroidales bacterium
TCAGGATTTTTAATGACCGTACCACCTCTCGATTCGATCAGTATCTGGCTGAAATCGAGCACAACGTTCTTGAGTCGTGAAGAAAAGGATGTTGTGATTCGCTGTGCGATGGTCAGGTAGAGGTATTCCTCACAATTCTGTGAAAACAATTCCCGTACCAATGGTTTTGTATTGATTACGCTCAGCAGTGTAATCGACGAAGCTTTCACGTATGTCTCCTGAATAAAATCA
Source organism: uncultured Bacteroidales bacterium (assembly GCA_964438045.1). GTDB lineage: Bacteria > Bacteroidota > Bacteroidia > Bacteroidales > UBA1402 > UBA8389. The sequence continues at coordinate 232 of CAYTIY010000143.1, forward strand.
TCAAGGATAATCTTGAGTGTTTGTTTAACCTCTTTGGTCAATTCATTCATGATGAGTTGCTTTATTGGTTTGTATCAGTTATGAATGTGTTTACGTTTAAGAAACCACGATGCAAGTATAGTAAAAACAATTCATAAAACGGAACGTTTTATTTAAATAACTGTGAAACAAGATGTTGATGGATACCCATGGGTTAAAATGTTCGCTTTTTCCGTACGATTGTAAAAAAAAATTAAAAAAAAACCAAAAAATATTTGGTGGTTGCTATTTTCGTTGGTATATTGAACCGTTTTTGAAATCCCCCTCAAAAACATGTTTTCTTAGGTTGTGAGATCTTAATCTCGTATTACCATCTCCCTTATGTAAAAAAAGGGTGTGGTCAGGTTCATGAGGTCAGATTATTCAACCGAATTGTTACCACCACCACTTCTGTTTCAAATTGTTTAATGGTAAACCCAGACCGATAAAGGTTTGGATAGTTTCTTGGTTCTTTATCACTTGATGAAATGGTCCAACTCATGATCTGACGTGGTTCTTCGTTCGCTTTTTTACGCCAAAACCGGATAGTGAAATTCGAACGAAATCAATTCAAACGAAGGTGAAATGAGCCGGATGGGACAGACCAAAAGCGTAGGCTAATCAATATGGCCAGCTTGGGAACAATTGTAACCACATAGTAGTTGAGAAAGCATTTTCTTTAAAAACCAAACAACGAAGAAATTCAGCATGAATCTTTACCTGTATAGGATAGTACTGTTGAAGCTTTAAAAAACCACCTCTGTTGCTGATATCCCCATCAACAACATGCGCTTTGATCTCCAGCGAGTTCTCGCTCATCGAGTTTAGCTATCAACGGCGTTAAATTATCCCCCTTATCGTAACAGAAAAGTCCGAACATGGTGGCCTATGCCCTATTCCATGCATTCGGAGGGGGTTTTGTCTGCCTATGCCTGGCAAGGCAGGATAACCTATCCTGTTCGTAACAAATCAAGTGATTTCATCCGGATTGATCACATGCCTGACTGTGTTCAGGAATGTTCGGTCTGGCATGAGGTAGGAATCGTACGCTCCGTCTGAAACGTAAATCTAAGTCAATCAAACATGTTGGATAGCCTGATTACATCGAAAACGCGCTTGAGGCTGTTGGTAAAATTCTTTATCAATAGCGACACAACGGCCTATCTGCGGAATCTTGCCAGCGAATTTGGTGAGTCCACCAGCAGTGTGAAGCAGGAATTAAACCGTTTGGAAAATGCGCAACTCCTGGTATCCTGCATGGTTCAAAACAAAATCGTGTACCGGGCCAACACCAAACACAGGTACTATAACGACATTCATAATTTATTGCTCAAATATGTTGGTATTGACCAACTTGTTGACATGCTGATCAAGCACATCAAGCATTTGGAACACGCGTATGTTACCGACGGCCTGGCTGAAGGTAATCCAAACAACATCGTTGACCTGATCCTTGTTGGCCGCACTATTGATGACGTGGAACTCAATAAGTTGGTACGTGAAACAGAAGCAAGCATCTCGGTGAAGATACGGTACTTGATCGTACAACCTGACGAGATGTCCAGATATATCCACGAAAAGTCAAAGTATTTGCTCATTTGGTCTGCCTCCGGATTTTAATGGGAGGGTAGGTGCCGACGAGGTCTATTTGACAACAGTCGTGGTTTTTTTCGTGATTGAGGAAACTGTTGATTCCGTTGCTGCCCGTATGGGAGTGACGAACCTCTTCACGTAGCGATTATTCATTTTGAAAATCAATTTTCCCATGATCATAGCTGTAGACTTTGATGGCACTATTGTAGAGAACCGCTATCCCAGGATTGGCAGGGAATTGCCGGCGGCTATTGATACATTGCTCAGTTTGCAAAAGGAACAGCAACACCAAATCATACTTTGGACGGTGCGAGAGGGAACTTTGTTGGATGAAGCTGTATCATGGTGTAAAAAACGCGGACTTGAATTTTACGCAGTCAACAAAAATCATCCCGAGGAAAAGACACCCTTGTCAAGAAAGATAAAGGCTGATTTGTACATCGATGATTTGAACCTGGGTGGTATGCCACACTGGAATTTGATTTACCGGATGATCCTGGCCCATAAGTCTTGGGATCACTACGAGCAATTTTATTGCAATGCGTTCCACATGCAAAAGGAATCGTATCTGAAACGAAACATCCTGTTGCGACTGGGAACGCTGTTTGAAGAAAATCTCTAAACAGAATGTTTCATAAAACAAACCGCTATGAAAAATAAAATGGTTAACATGTTACCTATTGTGGCATTGTGTCTTTTTCTTGCATCCTGTGCAGAATCAAAGCAGGTGGCATACTTGCAAAATGCCCATGTGAAAGACACGGGCAATTTGGCCGGTGTTGGCTCAACATCGGTCTATGAAGCCCGCTTCAAACCCAAAGACATTGTGTTCATCTCTGTTGCGACCTCGGAAGCACAGGCATCCAGAAATTACAACCTGGTTATGCCCCAAATAACCTCCAGCGCATTAAATAACATGTTGTATACGGTTCCCACACTGCAAAACTACCTGGTTGACAACAACGGATTCATTGATTTTCCGGTTTTTGGAAAAATCAAGATTATAAACATGACACGTATGGAGTTGGAGAACATATTGCATGAAAAGCTTCAACCTGCATTCAGCAAGGAACGTCCCATCATAACAATACGGATTACCAATTACTCCGTCAATGTGTTGGGAGAAGTGACCCGCCCGGGAAAGTACCAGTGTGACAACGAGCGCATGACCATCTTTGAGGGATTGGCCATGGCGGGGGATATGACTATTTACGGCAAACGAAACAGCGTAAAGGTGTTAAGGGAACATGCCGATGGGAGCAAGGAAATCTTTTTCCTGAATTTGAATGACAAAAAGTTGGTGCAATCACCCGCCTACTTTCTGGAACAAAACGATGTGGTGTATGTGGAACCAAATAAATCAAAATCAAAATCTTCCGGCATCAGTTCCGCTGAGAACCTTAGCGTATCGGCTTTGACCGTGGTGATTTCATTGGCCAGTCTGATTGTCAACGTACTAAGATAATTATTTAAAATCGACAGAACGCATGAAAACAAACAATACTGGCTCAAAGCCGACAAACGAGTATACTATGAAGGATGACGGCAACCCTTTCTCCACAACCTTTTTTCGTTACGTTCGATACTGGAAGGTGTTCGTGGCATTTATGGTCGTGTTTCTGTTTCTAGCCGTGATTTACCTCAGGAAGACCTCTCCGAAATATGAAGTCAACGCAAAAATCTTGCTTGAAAATACAACCAACAACAATGCGAATGAATTTCAGGAGATTGGTTTTCTTACCATGAAAAACAACGCTGACAATGAACTGGAAGTGCTGAATACGACTTACCTCATTGAATTGGCGGTCAGGAAGACAGGTATCTACGCAAAGTACGAACGAATTGTGCCACCCGAACAAAGGGGAACCTGGTTGAACCGTTTGATAAATCGTGAAAATACGGAAATATACGGAGCCGCTTGCCCTGTGTTTGTTCAGCTTCCCGATGCTACGTTGGATACGTTGAAGAGTGCGGTTTATGTTGAAGCCGATGCACTGCCGGATGGTACGTTCCAGTTCAGTGGACAATACAACGGGGAATCCTACCGTGTTGTGGCCACACCTGGTGACAGTTTGGTTAACCTTCCTTTTGGACCGATGTTTGTGTATCGTGGTTCAATGCCGATTACCGACTCCATGACAGTTGGCATCACACTGAGGAATCCAGCTAAGGTTGCCGATGTGATCATGAGCAACTTGGATATTTCGCTGACCTCAAAAACCACGACGGCGGTTTCCATCTCGTTGAAAACTGACAATGTGGCAAAAGGAACTGATTTGGTGAGGGCATTTTTGGATGCTTATCGGGAAGAAGGTATTCGTGAACAGGAGATGATGGCTGAAAGCACGTCCACATATTTGAACGAATTGCTCAATTCGCTTGGTTACGATTTGTCGTCAGTGGAAAAACAGGTGGAACAGTTTAAACAAAATGAAGGCATCACCAACATTAATTCAGAAGCACAGTTGTATATCCAACGGACAGGGCAATACGAGCAGAAACGATTGGAAGTGGGGACTCAACTCAGCATAGTCAAAGATCTCGAAGCTCACATAAACAATCCTGTCAACAGGGATCAACTGCTTCCATCCGGTATTGGCATACAGAATGCTTCTCTCAATACGCTTATCGGTGAATACAACAGCTTGTTGTTGGAACGAAAACGCCTTTCACGTACGGCAGCTGTAGGAAATCAGGCAATGATTGATTTGACGGATCGCATCGATGGCATGTTCAGGACTGTTCAATCCATTTTGGCCAACGAGAAACGCAGTTTGTT
>CAYTIY010000144.1:0-4615 GCA_964438045.1 uncultured Bacteroidales bacterium
CCAGCGAGGTGGGTGACTGGCTGGTCAACTACATCAAGGGCTGATCCACGTCCTGACAACTTCTCGAAACGTCCTGATGCTTTTTGTGTCGGGACGTTTTGCTTTTCCGCCGGAAAAGACACCCTCCAGGCTCCACTGCAACGCTCATTGAGTTAGCATCAGTGAATAACAAAACTGGACACATTTGGTACTCAACTACCCAATGTGTCCAGTTTTCAGTTTAATTTCCGATATTCCCAGAACCTATTTTTTTTACCTCATCGAACGTACGAAATTGGGGGCACCTGCTCCGAAGGGCATGCGTTGGGGTGCGTTGTTGAAGGCCATCGAAGGGGTGAAATGCGGGGTCAGCACTTCGTGGGTGGCTACCATGTATTCGAATTTTTCTTTTTGGTATCCCTTCAGAACGGACTTGATTTCCTTGGCCTGTGCGGCTACTAGATTCTTTTTGGCTTTTCTTGCTTCTCTTCTGGAAAGTTGAGAGTTAGTTGCGTTGTAGGTCTCCATGTTTGTGTATTTCTGATTGATGACCAGAATCTCTATGGTTTGTTCATTGGAAAGGCTTAGGGAACTGACCAATTGGCTGGTTTGTTTGAAGGCCTGGTCGGCGTAGGTGTTTGTACGGGTTGTTTGGGCCATTAAGGTACTGGCGGCTACCAGTAATGTTGCTACGATAAGAGACTTCATTGTTTTCATACTAGTACGTATTAATTGTTTTGTGTTATGGTTTGTTTCTAGTTTCTGTAGCTTAGAGTAGGTAATATGGGTTTTGTTTAATCATCTGTAGGTGAATGAATTGATAATTAACGAATAATGACGTTTCAGCCTCCTTTTTGTACATTCACCGACATGGATCGCCCATTTGTCGGCATAAATCAAACCAACAAGCCCACTATTAACTAGTTATTTTGCCACAGGTGCGAGCTGCATTCCCATGTTGCATATCCTCAACAATTGCGGTTGATGCCCCATAACTGGCGAGTCGGACTGCCCCCGTAGTAATACATTAAACCCCAAAAGCAGTGAAGCTTCTGGGGTTTAAACGTTATGACAAATCAGGTTTTATTCGGCCACCAGTTTGAAACGAACCAAACGCATGGGAATTCCCCGGGTCGTTTTGCTTTTTTGTACGCTGTACAAGTAACCGTTTCTGAAAACCATACGGCTGGGGTTGATGACCAACTCATACTCGTCACAGACAAATTGGCTCTTGCAAACAAATCGGCCGCCATTTTCGTAAACCCACACGTGAAAGAGATTCTGGTTTTTTTCTTTTGGGTACTCGAAAAACAACAGATTGCCGTCGGAGTCTTTGATGACGGTTGATAAGCTGGGTTTAAGCATGGGCTCCGAGATCCGGTTGTAGTCTTCCTCCATTTCCTTTAGAAATTTTGCCTTGGCTTCCTGTAGTTCGGCTTCGGTGTTTTCAGCCCTGGCTTTGCTGAGCCTTTTTGACTTGAACGATTCAATTTCTTTTCTGAGTTCAGCTTTTATTTCTTCGACTGATTTTTTTTCGCCGGCCCAACTCATGCTGCCCTTTTTAACCAGTTTTCCATTCAGGTCGTATTCCATGATGTCTCCTTCGTCTGAGAGAGCCACGATCAGTCGGTTGTTCGAGAAAGCAATGATGGGTGTCGATTTGATGGATGAGGCTCCGTCAAAGTTCAACGAGTAGCCGATTCCGCCACCTGAAGGAAAATAATAACCGTATTGGAACAAAGGCCTTTCTTTTTTTGAAATGAGGCCGACGGCATTCGGGTATTTGTAGCTGTCATCCCTGATATCCTTGCGTTCCCAGATGATTTTTTGTTTGCCGTCATCGTAGTTGACAAAGGCGACAAATTCACTGATGTAATCGTCGGAGATTTTCCAACCGACCAAGGCGAACTTCCTGTTAGGCAGTGGAATCAGTTGGCGGACACTGTAATCGATTTTGAGGGTCTTGAGCCACATGCCGTTGTTGTTCATGCAATACAGGTTGCCCACGTTGTCCACGCCGGTAAACAAGGTGTTGCCGTTTATAACCCCTTCGATGGGCTGTGTCTTCTTGAAGATGGCACCTTTGGTCGTTTTCAGGTTGAATTCTTTGACAAACTTCCCCTGTGCGTTGAACTTGGAGTAGTAATTTTTGTAGGTGTGGTTGACGATGATGGAGCCGTCGGGCAGGATCACCAACGACTTGCGTGCACCAATGTGACTGCTGCCCAGTGAATCTTTGTAGGAGCGGAACACGGAATTCCAGTCGTTGTCTTGTGCAAAGGTGTTGTCGGGAATCAACCGGACAGTGCCACTTTTGTACACGTCCAACAGGTTGCCGGCATTGGCGGTGGTAAGGAGCAGGAACAGGATCCATGCTGTCAGAATGTTGCGTTTCATTGATTGGGTATTTATGTTGTTTGTCATTCCATGTAGGTGAGGGTGTTTCCGGATGGTTCGATAATGACCAACTCTCTTTCTTGTTCCATATAGGGTTGATTGGCGTCCACTTCGACTATCTCCGGGTGCATGTACACCATTTCGCGGGATTGGCTTTGGCAAACCAGTGGTTTGAGCAGAAAGAACGTGCCGATCAGGCAAGCCGCAGAAGCCCAGTAGGCCCAATGGCGCAGCAACGGTAGCCTGGAAACCTGTGCTTTATTATCGGTGTGGTATACCGGGAGGTTCCCATCAACTCCTGAGGGAAGAGGAGGTAGGATTGACGGAGTTTCCAAAGGCGTACTCAGCAATGTTTTCAGTGCCCGGGAACGATTCTCAACGACGTTGTATTGGTCTGTGCAGAAAGGGCACTCTTTCAGGTGTTTTTCGAAACGTTGCCTGTCATTTGCCGATAGCTCCCCGTCAAGGTAACGTTGCAAGTCGGAACGGTCAAGGCATTTCATATCCTATTGTGTTTAATTGTTTTTCCATTTTTTCAAGGGCGCGGCTGAGTGTCTTGCCCACGGATGCAAATCGCATGCCGGTTGCGTCGGCGATTTCACGGTAACTGCATCCTTCACCGTACAACACCAGCAACGCCCGTTCATCGGGTTTCATTCGAGCCAGTGCCTGTTGCACGATGTGTTGTTTCTCCTTGATCTCCGGTTCTTCCTCCTCGGCAGGGCTATCCCCGAGCATGTCTAAATCAAGGTGATGTTTTTCCTGGCTCAACAACTTGATGCATTGATTGATGGTGGTTCGATACAGCCATGTGTTCACATACAGAATGGTTTTTCCTCCCTGAATGCATGTGAACAAAGCGGTAAATACCTCCTGGATGACATCGGCGGCACTATCGGTATCGTCTACCATTCTCACTGCCAATCGATGCAGTTTGACGTAGTTTGCTGCGTATATGTCCTCAAATCTGTCCAGTTGAGCGGCGTTTATCTATTAGTACCGAAAGGTGTGTATTTTGTGACAAACATGTGGTATAAATGAAGGGGATATTTGCAGCATTTTTTTTGGTTATTCCGAAAAATCGGCGTACTTTTGCAGGCCGATTATTATCAAAAATAGTGTAAGAAATTAATTCTTAGCAGATTATCGGGTTCAATGTGTCCTGAACCCATGATAGCGAAGGAATTAGCAGAGTTTTTAAACAACAAAACATTAAGCAGTGGATACTTTAAGTTACAAGACCATTTCTGCAAACAAGGCCACCGTACAAAAGGAGTGGGTTGTGGTTGACGCAACCGACCAGGTATTGGGACGTCTGGGTGCGAAAGTCGCAAAATTGCTGAGAGGCAAGTACAAGACGAACTTCACTCCGCATGTGGATTGTGGTGACAATGTGATCATCATCAATGCAGACAAAGTAAAAATGACGGGCAACAAGTGGAGTGACCGTGTTTATTTGAGCCATACGGGCTACCCCGGTGGTCAGCGTGAATCAAATCCTGCCAGGATTCTGGCCAAGGATCCCTTGAAGCTTTACAAGAAAGTCATCTTGGGCATGCTTCCTAAAAACAAATTGAGTGATGCCATCATCGGTAACCTTTACGTGTACACCGGCAGCGAACATCCGCATGCAGCTCAGGCACCTAAAACCATTGATATAAATTCTCTTAAATAAGCAGTATGGAAGCAGTAAATGCATTAGGAAGAAGAAAAGCAGCGATTGCCCGTGTTTTCGTAACTGAAGGGAATGGTGTCATCACGATCAACAAGCGTGCGATTGACAACTATTTTCCCTCAAGCATTCTTCAATACGTGGTCAAGCAACCGCTGAACAAGTTGGGCGTTGCCGAGAAATACGATATTCGTGTCAACCTGACCGGTGGTGGTTTCAAGGGACAATCTGAAGCGTTGCGTTTGGCTATCGCCCGTGCGTTGGTGAAGATCAATCCCGATGATAAATCAGCCTTGCGCTCGGAAGGATTCATGACCCGCGATGCCCGCGTGGTTGAACGCAAGAAACCGGGACGTCCCAAGGCAAGGAAACGGTTCCAGTTCAGCAAGCGTTAATACGTTGATACCACTGCTTTTTACAATAAAGAAGCGTTTAGTATCTAAATGGTCGGGACTTCTGCCGACGAGAGTCGGTCTGAACTACCTGATGATTGAAAGAATCTCAAGAAAGTAAACGAAAAAACAACCAACATGTCTAGAACTAATTTTGATCAACTTTTGGAAGCCG
>CAYTIY010000145.1:0-4496 GCA_964438045.1 uncultured Bacteroidales bacterium
GGCTTGCCAACCGTTCGGAAACTGGGTTCATACGTTTTGGGTCAAATGGTTAGTTGTGGGCAAAAATACAAAATATGGCCGAAATAACAATCATTCTGATTGAGAGTTACGACAAAATACTCGCTTTTTGTCATTAATCATTCGGGAATGACTGCAAATCGTGGAGAATAGCATCATTCACCTTGAAAACGGTACCTTGGGCTTTACCGGTAGGAAAGTTCATATAGGGGGTTACGTCTTCCCATAGACCTTCACGCAGGTTTTTGCATCGCATGGCACGGTATGTTCCTGTACGGTAATTATTGTAATACAGGTAAATGTATTTTCCGATCTTAATGGCTGATGGTCCTTGTGACGGTTCACTACCGGTAAGTGGTTCGGTTGACAAAATGGGTAATTTCTTGATGTTCAGGGAAGAAACCATTCGAATATTTTCTTCGAGTGGTTGGGTCTCTTCGTTTTTTACAAAGAGGTGATAAGAGCCATTGTGTTTGAAAACAAAGGGATCATTGACCTTGTAACCAGGATTGTAAAACACGTTTATCGGCTCAAAAGTGGTAAAGTTTTTGGTGGTCGTGTAATACAGTTTTGTCGAAGTGGACCAGATCAGAAAAAATGTTTTTGACGTTTTCTGATAAAACAGTTCGGGAGCATGGATGGTGCTTGAGCCAGGATCGCCCGAGGTTATGGGTAATTCTTTTTCGCCGGTCCAATGAATGAGGTCGCGAGAAGTGGCGTATCCAATATTCCCTTGGGTAGAGTCGGTCAGCCAAACCAAGTGAAAGGCACCGTCAGAACCCTGAACGATGCTTGGGTCTATAAACCCATTGTTTTTGCCAATGTTTGGTTTGAAATAGCTGTGGCCGTTTTCAAGCTTTTTCCACAAAAGACCGTCAAAACTGTACATGAAGTTTAATCCGTTTTTCTGGGGAGAGGATGTCCCTGTTGAGGTTAAGGCGTTGTTTACAGGTGCAGCAAAACAAAACAGGTAAGCTGGATCATTCTTGAAAATGCGCGACAAAAAATCCTTTTCTCGTTGAGTGGGTTTTTGGGCTTGTGAAAAGCCAACGCCGAACAGCAAGGAGAACGCCAGTATGCAGGTTTTTATCTTGTTCATGATGGTATGGTAAGGATTAAAGGATACTTTTCAAGTTATGTCCCATACGTTCCTTTTTGGTGCGCATATAGACTTCGTTGTATGGGTTTATGGGAACTTCAATGGGCACATTTTCGGTTATGGTCAACCCATAAGCTTCGAGCCCGATACGCTTGATCGGATTGTTGGTCATGAGCCTCATCTTATGTACACCCAGTTTCCTGAGGATTTGTGCACCTACTCCGTAATCACGTTCATCCGCATTGAAGCCGAGATGCAGGTTGGCATCGACCGTATCGTACCCTTCTTCCTGCAGCTTGTATGCTTTGATCTTGTTCATTAAACCAATTCCTCTTCCTTCCTGGTTCATATAAACCAGCACGCCGCGACCTTCTTTCTCGATGATTTCCAGTGCTTTATGTAATTGCTCCCCGCATTCGCACCGCATCGATCCCAGTACATCTCCCGTCATACAGGAAGAATGGACCCTGACAAGTATGGCTTCATCCTGGCTCCATTCGCCTTTCACCAATGCGACGTGTTCAAGTCCATTTGAGGTTTGTTGAAAGGGTATCAGCCGAAAGAAACCGTATTTGGTAGGCATTTGTACTTCGGGGCCCATTTCAACCAGCGATTCCATTTTGAGACGATAGGTGATCAAGTCTTTTATGGTCGTGATTTTCAGGTCAAAGCGTTTTGCCATCTCTATCAGTTGGGGCATACGCGCCATGGTTCCGTCTTCGTTCATAATTTCGATGAGGGCGGCTGCCGGTTGTAATCCTGCCAAACGGCATAAATCGATGGAAGCTTCCGTATGCCCGGTTCTTCTCAATACGCCTTTTTCCCTGGCATATAGGGGGCTTATGTGCCCTGGACGTCCCAGATCTTCAGGTTTGGTAGAAGGATCTGCCAATGCTTTGATGGTCGCTGCTCTATCTTTGGCCGACACGCCTGTTGTACACTCTTTCAACAAGTCCACGGTTACAGTGAAAGGGGTGCCCAACAGCGATGTATTGTTGGAAACTTGTTTTTCCAGTTCGAGTTCATCACATCGCGCTTCGGTAATGGGTGCGCACAAGACTCCCCTGCCTTGGGTAATCATGAAGTTGACCTTTTCGGGTGTGATCAATTCGGCGGCTGTGATGAAGTCTCCTTCGTTCTCCCTATCTTCATCGTCCACGACGATTACAATGCCACCCTTTGAAATGGATTCGATAGCCTCTTCAACACTGTTCAACTTAAATTCCATATTCATGCATTTTTACGATTAAACAACCGACTGAATACCCATTTAGGATTTAGCCATGTCTTGTAAAAAACTATGTATGCGTCTCCGTTCAGAATGGCTGAGTCGTTGACGGCTTTGTATGTAAGAAATAAGCCCAGGGGCAACATAGCGGCTGAGCTGATCCATCCACCGAGGACGGGATCCCACACGCCGTCCCTGGCAAATTTGTATCCGGTAATGTCAATCATGTAATAAATGATAAACAGTATCACTGATACAACAGCCGGCATGCCAATGCCTCCTTTCCGGATGATGGCACCCAGCGGAGCTCCAATGAAGAAAAAGATGAGGCAGGCAAACGAGAGCGTGAATTTTCTGTGGTATTCGATGCTGCTCCGCCTGAACTGGTAAGTTTCGTTGGCCATGGTGATCTGTTTGTACTCCAGGTCGGACAGAATCTCATTGGCTCTGTTTCTGGCTCTGTTCACAACTTGTACGGCCATGTCCCTGTTTTGTGATTTGAGCAAGCTGTCCACGTTGGGGTAAAAGGTTTTTGCCAACGTTTTCTTGCGGATTGATTCAATTGAAGAAAGGTGTCGGTTTTTATTCGTGCTTCTTCCTAAATAGCACGATTCCACGTACGACCGTTGATTTCTGATCGCCAGACTGTCCAGGATTCCGCCCACCGAATCGATGATGACACCGAGTTCCCTTGTGTTTTTGCTGAAGTGCAGTCCGGTGAAATTCGATTCATCCACACGTGTGAAGTTGGCATCAAAATCAAAAACCAGTTCTTTCTTATGGAATGACTCCCGCCTGTATGGAATCCAGGCTGTGGATGCCTGTTGATTGTTGAAATTGCTGAACCCCTCGCCATCGAAAAGGGTGAATACCAGGTATTTCTGGTCTTTGGTAAACCGCAACTTGCCGTAACGGGCCAGTGTAACGGCCGCATTGTCGTACCCGTTGGAAAAATCATAGATCATCAGGTCTTTGAGCAGGTTTTTTTCGGTATCTTTTTTCTTGACATAAATGGTTACTCCGGCTATATCTGAAAAAAATGCTCCTTCAGGAATGGAGAGCTCGGGCGATTTCTGTTTGAAAGACGTCAGCAACGACATGAGTCTGACTTGCACCTTGGGCATGGCTTTGTCCTGAAAGTAGAAAGCGCCTACGCAAATAAACGCCATGAGCACGATCAAAGGTTTCATGATCTTGTACAACGAGATGCCGGCGGCTTTCATGGATAAAAGTTCAAGCCGTTCACCGAAATTGCCAAAAGTCATCAGAGAAGCTAGTAGCACGGCTAGTGGTAACGACATGGGGATCAGTGACAAAGCGGCGTTTCCGTAAAATTCCATGAAGACGCTGAACTCGATACCCTTTCCCACAAACTTGTCGATGTGTCGCCACAACAATTGCATCACAAGGATGAAATTGCTGATCATGAAGGTCATGAAGAAGACCGGCAGAAAACTTTCTAGCACAAAGGTGTGCAACCGTTTGATGCGAAACATGAACCAGGCGTTAGGAGCGGCAAAATTACTGGAAAAAACCCAAACTTGCGCTGTATTTGTTTTTTTTAAAGGCCTGTCCTTCTGCTCAGGATATCTACCTGGGTGTTCCACAACTCAATGCTGCTGTTCAGATCGGAGGGTTCCGCAAAATCGGTGACACGCAGCACGGTGTCACCTGTCAGGTCGGATTGTTCGATACGCAATTCAAAATAACTGTGATCCGGTTCCTCGCACCAACGAAATCGGATGTATGTTCCGTTGCTTTTGGCTATCCGTTCGGCCTTCAAGCTGCTGTCATCCCAGTGAAACGTGAGAACGCCGTTTCGTTCGTCGACATCATCGGCAAACCATTCCGACAACCCCGAGGGTGTACTGATAAGATTCCACAATAAATGTGTAGATACCTTCTTAAGGACATACTCAAGATGAAAGGCTTCTTTGACCATGATTCCCGATTTTCGCGCAAAGTACGTTATTATTGTGTGATTTCCTAAAAGTAACATTCTCTTTTTTAGGCGTAAACGTAAAGTGTGTAAAAAAAATACGCCTCACGATTGGTGTATATGCCGAAAAACAGTATCTTTGTCGCGCTTTTTCCAAAAGGCGAGATAGCTCAGCTGGTTAGAGCGCATGATTCATAATCATGAGGTCCCCG
>CAYTIY010000146.1:0-4466 GCA_964438045.1 uncultured Bacteroidales bacterium
CCATCATAGCCGGCATCGGAAAATGATAGACTCCCGACGGATTGCGAAGAATACCGTTTTTCTGTACGTGCGGTTGCTGTTCATCCTGCTCACCACACTGTACACGTCCAGGATTGTCATCGACAAGCTCGGTATTGACGATTACGGACTCTACAACGTCATCTTCAGCGCCATCGGATTGTTGTCGTTTCTCAACGGCACCCTGAGTACAGGCACCTCGCGCTTTATCACCTTCGACCTGGGACGGGGCGACGCCGAAAAACTCCGCCGCACGTTCAGCACAGCCCTGGTTTCCCACATCTTGCTGGCCGGCCTCGTGCTGCTGGTAGGAGAGACCGTCGGCCTGTGGTACCTCCATGAAATCATGGTGGTTCCCCCCGAACGCTTCACGGCCGCTCTCATCGTGTACCAGATATCCCTGTTCATGACCGTGCTGTCCATCGTGCAGGTGCCCTTCACCTCCGAAATCATGGCCCACGAACGAATGAACGTGTACGCCTTCGTAGGCATATTCGAAGCCATCGCCAAGCTGGGCATCGTGTTCCTGCTGGCCGCCGCCAGCGTCGACAAGATGGTGCTGTATGCAGCCCTGGTCGCTTTGGTCAGCCTGGCCGTCACGCTGTTTTACATGGGCTATACCAAACGCACCTTCGACGAAGTACAGTTTTCCCTGCGCTTCAACAAAGGCACCTTCGCCTCCATCATGAAGTTTTCCGGCTGGAACATCATCGCCAACCTCAGCAACACCTTGGTGTACGAAGGCGTCATCATGCTGTTCAACCTCTTCTTCATGCCAGTGGTCGTGGCTTCGCAGGCCGTAGCCTCGCAGATTTCCCGGGCCCTCATGCAATTTGTCGACAACGTGCGCATGGCGGTGAATCCCCAGGTCATCAAGCTCTATGCCGACAACAACCACGAAGCCTCCAGGCAACTCACCCTGCGGTCGGCCGAATACATCTTCGACCTTCTTCTGGTACTTTGCCTGCCCTGCATCCTTGTGATGCCAACGCTGCTGGACGTCTGGCTTGTGGACGTCCCCGAATACGCCGTTATCTTTGCACAAATCATTGTGTTCCAGAATATCATCGAAAACTTCAACGCCGCCTTCTACACCCCCATGGTGGCGGCCAATAAGGTGAAGAAAAACTCCCTGGCCGCCATTTTCCTGTGCGTAGGTCAGTTCATCCTGCTGTATGTCCTGTTCAAATACGGCTGCGACGCCATCTGGGCCCGGTACATTGGCTTGTTTGTTTCGTTCGCGTTCAGTTTTGCCGTGAAACCCTATATATTGCGCCACGACATCGACTATACCTACCGGGAACTCTACACCTGCATCGGAAAGTGCCTCAGGGTACTGCTCGTAGCCGGACTGTTCACGGTTGGCCTGTATTACCTGTTGCCCCAGACCAACGTGCTCATGAGCGTGTTGCTGGCCGTGCTCGACGTGGCCCTGGTGGTGGCGGTGAGCTACCTGTTCATGGAAAAGAAACTGCGCATCCTGTTAATCGACGTGTTGCTGCGAAAAGTAAAAGGCATCAATGGAAATGGCTCCTAAACCCCTGTCCATCTTGGTACTGTCTTCGTGCGGCCCCGAGCATTTCGCGGGTTTCGGACACGATGTGATCCAGGCGTTGGAGCAAAATGGCCATACGGTAGATTACCTCACCCGGTATCAATCGGATCATCCCCGCGTCGTGGGGTTGTATCCTGCCCCCAAACGGCCCCTAACGCAGCGCATCCGCCAGCGCTATCCCTTCCTGTCGTTCCTGCGGCCCATCCTGCAGCGGCTCAAACCGGAAAAAGCCCCCGTGATTCCCTATATCCACAAAAACGGACTGGCCATTGTCAGCCCCGACGAATCGAAGCCACCCATCGATACGGCCCTGATCCTGTCGGCCATCAAACCCGTCTACGACCTGGTGATCGTGCACGTATGGCAGGACATGCTCACGTCCAAAACCCTGCAAGCCATCGATACGGCCTTGCACATACCCATCATCCTCCTGGCCGGTGACATGCAACCCATGACAGGCGGCTGCTATTACTTCGGCGATTGCACCAATTTCATGCACGGTTGCGGAACCTGTCCCATCATCGATTCCACCGACCCCCGCGATTTCACCCACACCAACCACGTCTTCAAACAACGCGTGTACGCCTCCATCAACTGCGCGTTTGTGGGGAACACCTATATGAACCGGTTCGCCAGCCAAAGCGGCCTCTTCAGCGAAGACCGCATCAAACCGGGTGCCTACGTCCTTGATAAAAATGAATACCTGCCCCTCGACGCCACCGCATCCAGGCAGGCGCTGGGGTTGCCCAAAGACAAAAAATACATCCTGTTCAGCCGCTATGCCGGCAACCACCAGACGGTGAAAGGCTATTCCTACCTCATCGCCTCCATCAACCGCCTGGCCGAAAAACTGGATGCCAGCCAAAAGACCCAAACCCTGCTGGTGTTGGCCGGAACCGTAGACCGGGAATTTGAACGCCGGTTCAACCTCGATGTACTGAGTGTCGGATACCTGTCGCGCGACCAACTGATCAAGGCCTACTCGGCTTCCACGCTATTCATCAGCAGCTCCATCGACGACGCAGGCCCCTCCATGGTGAACCAGTCGCTCATGTGCGGCACCCCCGTGGTGGCCTTCGAAATAGGCACGGCCATCGATGCCGTGACCAACGGCCTTACCGGCTACAAAGCCCCCTTGAAGGATACCGACGCCTTTTGCGAAGGCATCCACCGCATCATCAACCTGTCGGACACCGACTACCAGACCATGCGCACCCATTGCCGCAGCTTCGCCGAAGAGCAGTACACGTTTGCCGCCTTCGCCACCAACATAGAAACCATCTACCAGCAATTGAAGGGAAATGTGGAAATGCACAGCATTAACCATGAAAATATAAACTTATAGGTTTATTTGTGGAACTTTTTTCTATCTTTGCAGACCATCTCTGGAGTATCAGGTACGATGAAGAAAAGGAGGATGAGTACAACCGACTGTTTCATTTGTGGGTTGATATGAACTATGTGGAGTCTTACATTGAGCAGCATATTGACAAACTGGATACTCCTTTTTGGCAAGAGCATGGAGCCTATGATACAGCAGCATCTGCAGCTATGAAGGTATATGATGAAGCAACAGAATTGAAAGAATGGTTTCTTCAATTGAATGCTAATTTGACAGCGGGTAAAAAACCTGATTTTGACTCACATTTCAAACAACTTAGTAAACAAGATCTCAACGAACAGGATCAATCTAAATTCAAGGCATATGGTTTGGACACTCCTTCCATGTTGAGGCTTTATGCCATAAAGATGGAAAACAATGCATATGTCATAACCGGTGGAGGTATCAAACTAACCAGAAAAATGAATGAAGATGCCCTGCTTATGCAAGAATTACGGAAAATGAACCACGTTGAACGATGGCTCACAAAAAATGGAATACTATGAATCGAGTAGATAAACTGAATGCTTTGTCTGCATCCAACACCACCCCATGGGTGGAAGAAGCCACTTATAGACAAGAAAACAAGGAATGGTTGCGTCGTTCGGCTCACATTGCATTGTTGGTGTTACGTTACCTCAGAATTAAACACCTGTCGCAAAAAGAACTTGCGCAACGCATGAATGTCACCCCACAGTACATCAACAAAGTACTGAAAGGCAGTGAAAACCTAAGCCTGCAAACTATATCAAAATTGGAGGAAGTGCTTGGCGTACGGTTGATTGAAGTGTCAACTTCAGTTGTGATTGAAACGTACAAACCTAGTAACTATAAAACGCCGACATTTAAGAAGGATTATACTTCATCCATTATGGTAGAAATGAACCAAGAAGGTAAAACGACCAACCAGAGTATAGCAGCATGACAAACGCATTGAAGTTTAGAATTAGTCGGATAGAGACCAAGCAATTTGCTTGTTTTCCTGAAGACTTCATAAATGGAGAGACAGTGAACATTAAAGCCGATTTTGGTTTTGATGTCAATGACACACATACGGAAATATGCTGCTTCAGCAAGTATGTATTTGATCAGAATGGAAAGAAACTGGTTGCTGCAGAGGTTTTTGTATTCTTTTCCATTCATCCTGATTCAGCACTAACCTTACGAGAAGATCATACAATTGTGATTCCGGTAGACAATCTACGTCATTTTGCTACGATTGCAGTTGGTACGGCCAGAGGCATTATTTGGTCAAAAACCGAAGGCACTTGCCTGAATCAAGTAGTGTTGCCTCCCATAAACCTGGTTGAGACCATCACGAATGACTTTATCAAACCAATTGAATAGTAATTTCCCACAATTTCATATACAATCATGAAACAAGACTTATTGACGAAAGTACGGTTAATACCAGCATGCCTTCTCTTGTTCAGTATCCTCTTTGGCAGTTCCCTGCTTCAACCCCTCCACGCCCAGGCGGTAAGCCCGGCGCTGATGCAAATGGCCCAGGGA
>CAYTIY010000147.1:0-4449 GCA_964438045.1 uncultured Bacteroidales bacterium
GCCTTGCTTGTTGTCTGTTTGCCGTTTGGTTGGGTGATCTTGTAGGAAGAAACGCTTAGAATTGACGGTTGATTCCGGATTATATCAATAAACAAAGGCTGTACGGAACCTTCCATACAGCCTTTGTTTGTAAGTTGAAACGTGCTGGATCAAACCAGTTTGCGAATCAAGTCTTCCTTGTTTCCGTAGAGCATGTCAATTACCGGAATCTCAATCATCGTGTAGGCACCCGGGGCAAGCTTCATGCTGGCACGAGCCACACAAACCAATACCTGAGCCGTCAAAGCCGGGTTGTTGATTTTCATGTTGAACTCCATGAGTTGGTTTTGTGTTTGCCCTGAAACGCCCTTGCGAGTCAGGTTGACACCATGACCCATGTCAATGAGCGCATCCACATTGTCCACTTGCTGGATATGAGTCTCATCGTGAGCAAAATAAGCATCTTCTTTGATGGAAGCGGCAACCTTGTCAAAATCATATCCCTCCTCAAGTTCGATGTACACCATACGACGGTGAACGCTTGTGCCAAGGGGTATTGTCATGGAAAGAGCAGCCTTCACACCTGGCTTCGACTTTACGCAAACGGTGTGGCCCATGCTCATGCCCGGTCCGAAATTGGTGTAGGTGACACCTTTGGGAACAGCTGCTTCCATGAGTGCTCTAACCACCGAGTCGCTACCCGGATCCCAACCGGCTGAGATGACAGAGACAGCCTTGTTGGCTTTGGCAACCTTGTCCAGGGAAGCCCTCAGGTCAACAATTCCGCCATGAATGTCGTAGCTGTCTACCGTGTTGATACCCAGCGAAAGAATGTCTTTTGCGTATGCCTCAACGCTTCTTGTTGGTGTGCACAAAACGGCAACCTGTACGTCTTCCAGTTGGCGAATATCGGTTACAACCGGAATATGGGTCAATTCCAATGGGGTTGCATCTGTGAGGGAACGTCGAACAACGCCGGCAACCTCAAAGTCAGGAGCAGCCTGCAAAGCTTCCAGTACATACTGGCCTATATTGCCATAACCAACTATGGCAGCGCGAATTTTTTTCATACGAATGGTGTTAATGGTGTAGTGTTTTGCGCTGCAAATTTACAAAACGAAAGACAATTCTGCAAGAAAATGGAAAACGTCCTTTTTCAAAGGAAAAAACCCCCCATTTTATTGTCTTGGGATGGTAAAAAAAAATAAAACGTCAGTTTTAATCACGTCTTTTGTTGATGGATATTTTTTTGACGCCATTCGGACAATGATACTCCTGATTTTGACTGAATGGCTCGTTTCATGGTGTCAATTGATCCAAAACCCGATTTCTCCGACAATTCGGCATAGGATAATTCCGGATGTTCAGTCATCATTTTCTCCACCGAAGCAATTCTGAACTCATTGACAAACCGACAGAAATTCTGGTTGAATGATTGGTTGATGATGGAGGAAACGTATGTTCTGTTTGTCCCAACTGCCAATGCCACGTCCTGTATTGTCAGGTTTGAGTTCAGGTAAATATGGTCTTTTTCAAACAGTTTTAGAATGCACTCCAGTAGGATGCGTTGTTTGCCGATGGATAGATCTTCTGATGGTTCCATACAGTCTGTGGGCTTTTCGAAACAGGGATTCACCGCTTTTTGCTTGTAACCGAGCCATCCGATCAGGAAGAGCGAAAGGGAAAAAATGACAGATGCCAGGCCCAGTCCGGTCAGTTCATTTTTAAAGTAATCCTTTCCCAATAGACTCAATACAATGGAAGAAATGGCTGTGAAAGCCGATATGATATTGAGCATCATTACACTCTTGGTGCCTGTATCCTGAATATCTGAATAATACTGTTCGGCTTTGTCCCTGTATTTATTGATAAGCCAAAAGTTTGCCACTAATACGTACGTTGCTTGTACAACAAAAATAACCGGAGTGATTTTTTTAAGAATAATCATGTAACGAATACCCTGCAGGTCTACAAACAAGGATTTGTCGTACAACCATACTTTGAATATCGATGAGGGAAGCGAGAGGTACCCTGTTACATAAATCAGAAAAAAGAGGGTGGGGATTACAAGGTAGATGCCATCCCTTCTCAAGGAAAACTGTTTTTCAATAATCAACAAACGAAAATAAATATAATAAAGAGGATATACTAACAACGAAGCGTACTGATAAAAGGGGTCAATCCAGTAATAGGCCTCCTGAAACGGGTAAAAAAACAAGAAGTGTGAAATGTAAATCAAGGCCGAAGTTCCCATG
Organism: uncultured Bacteroidales bacterium; assembly: GCA_964438045.1. Lineage (GTDB taxonomy): Bacteria > Bacteroidota > Bacteroidia > Bacteroidales > UBA1402 > UBA8389. Next base: position 2,235 of record CAYTIY010000147.1, read on the forward strand.
AATACACCCAGAAAACGTTTTGGGTAATGGTTGTCGGTTTTGGTGATGACCAGCAAGACCAGCCAGAACAACGTAACGTATACCGGAGACAGTAAGAAGATTACTTTCAGCATGGATAGTTAAGGAGTGTTATTATGTACAAAAATATAAAAAAAAACATATTATGAGAAAATATACATTTTGCACCTGTTGATTTTATCATTTGCATCCCCTGTGAAAGCATCAGAGCGTATTTTTGTCACTGAATTTACTAACCACAATTACCACCACCATGAGACTGAAGCGAATTTTACCATCCGTTTCCTTTTTAACTGTATTGTCAGCAATATTGTTTACATGTTCCATCTGGAGCGCTGAAGCCCAATCCTACAAAAAGTGCGTTGAACTGAATGATTCCCTTATCCAGTTTGCCCAAAAGCGAACGTTCAAACATGCCGGCGACAAACTGATGACGATTGAAACGACGCAAGATACCGTCAGAAAAACCCAACTTCTGACAGTCCGGCTATTGAATCCCGATTTTTCACCCTTTAAAACGTTCAGCCGAGAACTGCCCATCGATCTGTTTGTCATGTTTTATCACAACGGTGTCGATGTCATTGAGGCAACGGACAGTGACAATCCATCCTATTATTGGCGCTATACCAATGAATTTGAGAAGAATGGTTTGTACTATAGCATGACTACCGTGTTGAATGAATCGAACGACTCCCTGTATTCGATTCCTGTTTCATTTCATGGTGCCAAGTTGTTTGAGCACGGCAAGAACATCAAGCTTGTCGGGGAAACGGTCGAATACGATACCATCCATTTTGAAAGAGATGGCATGTTTGGGTATTACACAATGCAGGTGTTGACCAGTTCCATTTATGATTTAAAGACAGGCTTTCGTGAATTCTCCTTTCCCAAAGGAACCAGATTCAATCAACTGGCCGCCATCAACGATTCTGTCCGAATTCTCACGGAAAATTACAACATGTCGTTGTTTCTGGATAAACATCCGTTTGGTTCAGAATCTACCTGTATGAAATCGATGGTGTACAATATGGATTATTCTGTCTACAAAGAACTCGATTATGCCTTTTATTCCATGGGCATCAATTTGAACAATCTGAATTATTCACGTACGTATGAACCGTTATACGATGGCCGGAACCTGTATTTTCTGCATTCCTTCAACAGTAATGTCAAAGACGAACAAGGCGGCGTCATTGGGTACAGCGACCGGTTTTTTCTAACCGACAACAAAGGGGATTTGTTGAAAATGAGTGAAGAAACAACCAGGAGGCCTTCTGGTGCCCTTTGGCTATCTTCCAAACAAGAAACCATCTTTTTCACGTACAACGGAACATTGCTTTCGTGTCCGGGATTGGATTCAATTGGAACCTTTACCGATTATTACATCAAAGATGACGGTTCAGTCGCATTTGTCAAGAAGGATTCCGACTCTGTCAAGTTATTAAACGAACAACTGAATGTCGTTGCATCGTTTGCTTCGCCAACTCAGGAGTGGTCTCTGTCTGAAATGAACCAGTACGCTGTTGTGGCAGACAGTTTGTTGGAACTGGTGTTCATCAATTACAACAATGGCGTACAGGTGTTTGATGAAAAAGGCAAGATGCTGGTAAGCGAACCCGACAATACCTGGAGAATGGACTTTATGAACTATACGCCTATATTTCTGATGGAAAAAGGGCATAAATATGCCAATGTGGTTGATGACAGCCTTGATTTGTGGAACCGTATCGCTCCCTTGAAAGCGCAGGCCATGCAAGATGAAACCTTGCTGCCACTATCGCTGCAGGTATATCGTCAAACCAATGATTCCATTTTTATGGTTGATTCAGTCAGTGAGACAGGTAGTTATGAGGGTATGTTGCCCGAAGGAACCTATTATGTACGAACCGTATCTGACAGCCTGCCTTCCACATACTATCCGTCGGCATTGCTTTGGGAAGATGCGACACCTGTTGCATTTACGACCGACAGCCTACCTGTGTTAACCATTAAGCAGGCAACCAATCCAAAATTGCTGTCGCCTGTCAATGAAGGTGTGATATCGGGTTCCTTGACGTGTGCTGAGCCTGCTTTGCTTTGGGCAACTGATCTGGACCAGGTTAGGGTGTATGTTGTGGTTGACAGTGAAGTGGTTGCTGTAGGTAAAGGATTTCGGACTTCATATATTCAATGAGACATTTATTGAAAAGGGGGAAAG
>CAYTIY010000148.1:0-4276 GCA_964438045.1 uncultured Bacteroidales bacterium
TCATCAGCACGTATTTCTTGTTTTCAGCCTGTTGGACAGCCTGGATGCGGAACAAGAGTTCGTCAAGCACAGCCTGTTTTTCTTCGTTGAGTGCCGTATGACCAATCAACAAAGCCTCCGATTGCATGACAACTTCCACTTCCTTCAGCTGATTGCTAACCAGGGTACTGCCGGAACTGACAATATCGAAGATGCAGTCTGCCAGACCGATTCCGGGAGCTATCTCAACAGAACCGGTAATGGTATGTATTTCTGCCGTTACATTATTTGTTTTAAGAAAATCCTCCAATATGACCGGATATGATGTGGCTATCTTTTTCCCGTTCAACCAATTGACACCCGTATATTCGATTGACTTTGGAATGGCTATAGAAAGTCGGCACTTGCTGAATCCCAGGCGTTTGAGAATGATAGCATCTTCCTTTTTTTCACAAAATTCGTTCTCTCCGACTACACCGACATCAGCCACACCGGTGGCTACGGATTGAGGTATGTCATCGTCACGAAGGAAGAGAATCTCAAGTGGAAAGTTCCTGGAAGGAACCAACAAGGTTCTTTTGTCGGATACGAGCTTGATCCCTGCTTCCTGCAACAACAGCATGGTGTCTTCGTTGAGTCGTCCCTTGGACTGTACAGCAATGCGTAACATAGGCAATTGTGATTTATGTGATGATTACAAATAATAAAAAAAGGCTCACCGGTATGACAACGGCAAGCCCAACTTCATGATTCACGACTCTTCCAGCCAACCGTTCAACGTCTAGCGCAATGATGGTGACCGAAATGATGGATGCGTGGTATCATATCTCTTGATTGATGCCACAAAAGTAAACAAAAATCCGAATTTAATCAAGAATTCATCAAAAAGTCCGTTTTTTGCTAAATAAGGGCGTTGGCCTTCATAAAAATTTGAGTAGTCCAATGTGCTGACAAATGACAGAGTTGATAAAAAAGCCTTATTTTTGCAGAGTACACGTTCATCAACATCAATATGGCAAAGCTAAGCACCAACACGTTGCAGGAATTATTGTTCAACAGCGTAAAGACGTACGGAGAAAAGGTAGCTTATACCTACGGGAATATGGATACGGTAACTTACAATGAATTGGGTTCCCGTGCCGCCCGGTTGAGATACTACCTGGCTTCAAACGGCATTGTACGTGGTGACAAGGTGGCACTCATCAGCGAAAACATGCCAAACTGGGGTGTTTCTTATTTCGCACTGGCCTCGATGGGAGTTGTCATCGTACCTGTTTTGGTCGATTTCTCCGCTGTGGAAATCAACACTGTCCTTAATCACGCCGAAGTCAAGGTCTTGATCACTTCAGAGAAGGTATTGAAAAAGATCTCGGGCAAAATTGACTTCACTGGTTTGACCATCGTGATCAACAACCTGTCCAACGCACAAGACGGTGAACGCATCAGTGACTTTTGGGAAAAAGCAGGAAATGACGCCTTGAACTGGAAGCCGGAAACCATCCGTCCGGAAGAACTGGCTTGTATCATCTACACCTCGGGCACAACCGGCCGTTCTAAGGGTGTGATGCTGACCAACGAAAATCTAGTGTGGGATGCCCTTATGTGTATGACCTTGTATCCCATGGCCAATGACGATGTGGCCATTTCCGTTCTTCCTCTGGCACATACCTACGAATGTACATTGGGATTGATTTTGGGAACTATGAATGGTGGAACCACCCACTATATTGACAAAGCCCCGACTGCCAACGTCTTGATGCCCTTGTTTAAAAAGCACCATCCCACTTTCCTGTTAACTGTGCCTCTTATCATTGAGAAAATTTACAAGGCCGGTGTCAAAACCGCATTTACCAAGTCGGCCTTCATGCGTCTTCTCTTCAGCTTCAGACCCACTCAATACTTGCTGCACCGGGTAGCCGGAAAAAAACTCAAGCGACTGTTTGGCGGCAAACTGCGTTTCTTCGGCATAGGTGGAGCTGCTGTTTCTGCAGAAGTGGAACGGTTTCTCAGGGATGCCGAATTCCCGTATTCCTGTGGGTATGGATTGACCGAAACTTCACCCATGATTTGCGGTCTGTCAGTAGGCAATACAAAATACCGTTCGGTCGGACCACCCATGCGTGGCATTGAACTCAGGCTCGACAACAAAAATCCGACTACCGGCGAGGGTGAAATCGTGGTTAGAGGAAAGAACGTGATGAGAGGGTACTTTAAAGAACCGGAAATGACTGCCGAGGTGCTCGAATCCGATGGTTGGTTTCATACTGGCGATCTGGCCGTTGTCGATAAGAAAGGTAACGTAACGCTCAGGGGACGAAGCAAGAATATGATCCTGGGAGCGAGCGGAGAAAACATCTACCCCGAGGAAATCGAAGCCATCATCAACGAAATGGACAATGTCGTGGAATCGGTGGTTTACCAGCATAAAGGTCGATTGGTTGCCAGTGTTTATCTGAACAAAGAAGAATTTGCCAAGAAATACCACGACCTGCTGTCAACAGCACACAATTACCAGGAAGAATTGCTCAAACGCATGGACGCTTATTTGAAAGAAGTAAGGGTCAAGGTCAACCAACTGGTAAGTCGTCATGCCCAGCTCAACGATGTTGAGTTGCGGGATGAACCGTTTGAGAAAACGGCAACCATGAAAATCAAACGCTTTCTGGTTAACAAAAACAAAAGCAACAACAAGGGAACAGATACCAACTAAAAAAATCGAGACAACGTTTCCGTTGCCCCGATTGTACAAAGGCCCTGTCATCCATTATCGTCAGACCACCACCTTGCTGCTCGACAGTGGAATGACAGGGATATAACCTGAACGCTTCCAGGCCCTTTTTTTGCTATTATTCCCAGTAGGTAAACTGGCGGGTTTGGGTTATTTTGGCAGACCAATCACCCATCGTTCCCTTACCGCGATAACCTCTTGATATCCAGTTTCCTTTTGAGTCGTAAATGTAATCACTGTATTCCTCATCGTAGAACTGACCATCTTTACTGATGATATCATCGTTCTCGTTGTAGGTGTAGGTTTCTGTTGCATAGGTCGCACCAGCCTGTTTGTATTCAACACTAAGAGGCAACAAGTATTCGGTATTGTCCGACTTAAACGTGACCACCATGCTGGATAATCCGAAATACTCTTCTTCTGCTGTCAGGAAACGGCCGTCTGAGGCATAAGTCAAGTTACACAGACTGTTATTCCTTCTTATCGTAACAGGGAATAAGCCACCGTTAAACGTAAAGCTTGTAGTATCAACATGCTCCATTGGAGTATAGTTCATAATCCCATAATCGTTCGAATGAGAAGAAATCATCAACACCGAATCACCGCTGGCCTCAAAACGAGTGGTATAATAGTCCGTGTTAAGGCTGGCAATATTTCTGAACAACCGCATTTGAATTACATTATTTGCTGAAATAGGCAAGTACTTGCCCGATGTACCATAGGTATAGTCGGTTGTATCCGAGTTCGTGTGTCCATCCCAGCTCCACGAATAGATTTCACGAGTAAGTCTACCGCTTGAGTAGGTGTATAAATAGCTAGATACATCACCATCATCATCTGTAATTATTGAAGTAATTGTGCCCGATTTGTTGAATGAAGTAGTTGTAATGCTGTCGGCAACCATGGTTTTTACTTTTCCCTTCAACTGCATTTGGAAAGCGGCACTTTTATTCCAATATATTGTTGCCAATTCATCGGTGTTTTCGCCTGAATCTTCTTCACAAGATGTCATACAGCAGACACCCACAAACAATGCACACAATAAATACAAGGATTTGATTTTCATAGTCTTTTTTGATATGGTTAAATGGTTACTTTTTTTTCAGCATGGAACAGAGTCTTCCTTCCTTGGATTGAACATGTACCATGTAAAGTCCTTCAGGTAGTTGGCTGATTCGGACTTCACCTCCTTGAATACTGGTAGACAACACGTTTCGGCCAAACATGTCAAACAATTCAATCGAACAACCCTCAAAGGAAGCATTGAAACGAATTCGATCGGAAGCTGGATTGGGAACAATGGTAAACGCATTGTCTACAGTTCGTTTTGTCAACCCGGTTATAACACTTCCGGAAACACCATTGTTCAACAGTGTGAAAACAATTTCACCTTGTTTCTGACCGGTAGATAAAATACACGTATTTGTTGTCAACAACTGTTTACCGGGAATGTCCATCAACACATCATAGGCACCGTATGGAAGATGCGTCAGTTCAAAAGCCATGTTATCCAGCTTACCTACAGCAACCACTTCACTGTCAACCACAACATACACCCTAACCTGGTCC
>CAYTIY010000149.1:0-4267 GCA_964438045.1 uncultured Bacteroidales bacterium
CACAATACGTTCCACCGCATACCAACGGTTTCAAACAGCACATATGCGAGGAAAATAGTGGTGGTATACCGTTGATCCCATCGAAATTGGGAGCTGCGTCCGACACGTGGTGTCCCGGGCGTGTTTTCGGTTTGGATGTTGGTTTCGTGCATGGGATTCTTGGTTGCTGACAGGGTGGGTTACAGTGTGCCGTTCCAGATGCATTGAGGCACGTTGAGTGCCGTGGTTCGACTGGACGGTGCGGCTCCGGAAACGGTCAGCGTATAGGATCCCTTGAGCAGCCGTTTTCTTCCATCTTCCATAACCATGTTCAACTGATCCATGCCCACCTGAAAGACAACCTCCTTGCGTTCACCCGGTGACAGCTGAACCCTGCGAAATCCGATCAGTGTGTTCAACGGTGTCGTGACACCGGCACCCGGCGCCTTGACATACAATTGAGGCACTTCTTCAACGGCGTATTTTCCGGTGTTTTCCAGAGTGACCTTAACAGAGAAAGATGGTTTTTTCTGGTCGGGTTGCTCCACAATAAGGTTGTCGTAAGTAACCGTACTGTATGTTAGTCCGTATCCGAAGGGATAGGCAATGTTGTCCATCATGTATTTGTAGGTTCGACCTTTCATGGTGTAGTCATCAAAGGCGGGTAGGGCTTCAGCCGTCAGCGGGAATGTGACCGGCAATCTGCCGGACGGACTGGCGTCACCGAAAACCAGGTCTCCCAATGCGTAGCCGCCTTCCTGGCCTGGATACCACGTAAATAAAATGGCATCGGACAATTCGGTAATTTCCCTGATATCAATGGGGCTGCCTCCTGACAAAACGGTAATGACCTTATTTTTTCTGTCTTTACCTACCTTACGTAAAAAAGCCATTTGAGGTTCGGGCAATGAGAGGTTGGCTTTGTCACCGAATGTAGCAGACGCAATGGCATCACCTTCTTCACCTTCGATAGCTCCGTTCATTCCAAGGAAAACGATGGCAACCGGGGCCCTTCTGGATTGCTCAACGGCCAGTTCGTTGGGGTTCAGGTTGATAGAGGTAGGGAGCGTGCCAATCTTGAAGTTGACGCTGGTGCCGTTGCTCACCTTGTTGACGATGCCTTCCATAAAGGTGCTCATTTTTCCGGAGAAGCCGTAGTAATTTCCAATCAAAACATAGGCGTCAAGTGCAAACGGCCCGGTGACATAGATTTCCCGGATGGATTTGCTCAAGGGAAGCAATTGATTGTCGTTCTTGAGCAGAACGATGCTTTTTCGGGCGGCTTCCCTGGCCAGTTCGGCGTGTTTGTCACAAGCAATGACTGATTCCGGAATGCCTTTGTACGGAGAATAATCGTCTGGTGTGAGGATGCCCAGCTTCAACCGGGTCATGAACAACGGCAACAAGGCCTTATCCAGATCCTTTTCGGTAATCAGTTTGCGTTCCAGGGCTTCTTTCAAGCCACGGAAAGCGTCTCCGCAGTTCAGGTCAAGCCCGCTTTTCAAGGCCATGGCCGATGCTTCGGCTGCATCTTTGGCGATTTTCTGTTCGGTGTACATGTCTTTCACGGCATCGCAGTCGGAAACCACATGGCCGGTAAAACCCCATTTCTTCCGCAACAGGTCGGTCAGCAGGAAAGAACTCGCAGAGGCACTTTTTCCGTTCAATTGATTGTAAGCGCTCATCACCGCTTCCACGTTGCCTTCCTTGACCAACCTTTCAAAGGCGGGCAGGTAGGTCTCGTACAGGTCTTTTTCAGAAGGTACGGCGTTGAATACATGCCTGAGGGCCTCTGGGCCCGAGTGTACGGCGAAGTGCTTGGCGCATGCGGCCGATTTCAGGTAGAAGGGGTCTTCGCCTTGTAACCCTTTTACGTAGGACAACCCGATGCAGCCGGTCAGGAAGGGGTCTTCACCGTAGGTTTCCTGTCCACGTCCCCATCGGGGGTCTCTGAAAATATTGATGTTGGGTGTCCAGTAGGTCAATCCTGCAAAACGGCCCCTGTTACCAATGCGCTGGGCCACTTCAAACTTGGCCCTTCCCTCGGTGGAGACAGCATCAGCCACCCTGTGTACCAGGCTGGTGTCAAACGTGGCTGCCAAACCGATGGCTTGTGGGAAAATCGTGGAACGTCCGGAACGGGCCACTCCGTGCAGGGCTTCGTTCCACCAGTTGTAGGAAGGTATGTTGAAGTGGTCGAGGCCGGGTGCGTCATTCATGAGCTGACCGATTTTTTCTTCCACGGTCATTTTGTTTATCAGATCCAACGCCTTGTTGGTCATGGCTACTTCCAACTCGGTCATGGCTGCCGACGAGTGGATTACGGTCATCAATACGGCAATGGGAATAAACAGTTTTCTTTTCATTTTCTCGTGCTTACTTCTTGGTATCGGCATCAAAGATACGGTATCCGCTCAAAATAAAAAATAGCTTAATTTTTCCGAATGAATGGTTCAATTATGTACATTTACACCCGAATGCCAGTGTTAACACAGGGGTTTTTGGACTAGGATCCGGAATCCCTTTAAATGAGTTTGCCTTATGATTTTAACAACCACTCCTTCTGTGGAAGGAAAGCACGTCGTGTCGTATCTGGGAGTTGTAACCGGTGAGGTTATTGTCGGAGCCAATATTCTAAGGGATTTGTTTGCCGGAATCCGCGATATTGTAGGCGGTAGGACCGGCTCGTACGAAGAAGTGCTACGCAGCGCCAAGGACAGCGCATTGGAGGAATTGCGCGCAAATGCGCGGATGATGGGTGCGAATGCCGTGATCGGTATTGACCTGGATTACGAAACTGTCGGTTCCAACGGGAGCATGTTGATGGTGACGGCAAGTGGCACCGCGGTGGTGCTGGAATAAGTCGTCACACCGGGCTATTTCGACTCGAAAAGCGAAAAGCTTCGCGCAAATGTGTATGAAAAAGTCAGAATGTCGTATATTCGCCTGCGAATTATACAAATCTGAAGGTAGAAAATGAAAAACACGCAGGTTCTGATCAACAATCTGTTGCGTCAATCGATTGCTTTTATTATTATTTTGGTGGCCGGTTTGCAGGCAGCATATGCCGTGGATGGCCATGAGTTGTGGTTAAAACGAATTTCGCCCAAACCTGTGAATGTGGTGTGTGCGAAAACAACCCCCGTTGCCCGCACAGCGGTTAATGTCATCAAAGAGGGATGGCAAGGTGCTCCGGGAGCCACATTTACGTTGAAAGTCACACGAGACAAGTCACTGAAAGGGGACGGATACCGCCTCACCGCTTCTGGAGTGGAGGCAGTCACCGAAAACGGCCTGTTGTACGGAGCCTTTGATTGGCTGCGTCGTCAGCAGGAAAACGAAGAAATTAAGACCCTTGTTTCCAATCCGTCCTATCAGTTACGTCTGCTGAATCACTGGGATAACTTGAATGGTACCATTGAACGCGGGTATGCCGGTCTTTCCATTTTTTGGAGGGGAAAAAACGACTTGACAGTTACCGAAAAGGATAAGGCCTTGTGGCGCGAGTATGCCCGTGCCAATGCGTCCATCGGTATAAACGGAGCGGTACTGAATAATGTAAATGCTTCGGCTGACATGTTGAGTGCTGAGGTGCTTCAACGCGTAACAGCCATTGCCAACGAGTTGCGCCCATTTGGTATAAAAGCCTATTTAAGCATCAATTTTTCTTCTCCCGTCCTGTTGGGTAAGTTGAAAACCTCCGATCCCTTGGATAAGGAAGTGGTAGCCTGGTGGAATGCGAAAGTGAAGGAAATCTATAAGTCGGTTCCCGATTTTGGCGGTTTCCTGGTCAAGGCGAACAGCGAGGGACAACCCGGTCCGCAGGATTTTGGCAGGACCCACGCTGACGGAGCCAACATGCTGGCCGATGCCTTGAAGCCTTTCAAAGGTGTCGTCATGTGGCGTGCTTTCGTGTATCAACCCAACGAAAAGGACAGAGCCAAACAAGCTTACGCTGAATTCATGCCGCTTGATGGACAGTTCCGTGAAAACGTGATCATCCAGGTGAAGAACGGTCCTGTCGATTTTCAGCCGAGAGAACCGTTCAGCCCCTTATTCGGCTCCATGGAGAAAACGCCGGTGATGGCTGAATTGCAAATTACCCAGGAATACCTGGGACATTCCTATCAACTAGCCTATCTGGCACCCATGTGGGAAGAATGCCTGCAAAGTGACACCTATCAACGGGGAGCGGGTAGTACGGTAGCCAAATGCACAGACGGAAGCCTTCATAACTATGCCTATTCGGCCATTTCCGGTGTTTCGAACATTGGTTTGGGTGCCAACT
>CAYTIY010000150.1:0-4209 GCA_964438045.1 uncultured Bacteroidales bacterium
GCGTTGTACATCATTGCCAAAATGACCACCGGAGGAGCCACGGGCTATTTTGTGAAGTACGCCGGCGAGGCTGTCAGGAACCTGAGTATGGAAGGCCGCCTTACATTGTGCAACCTGTCCATCGAAATGGGTGCCCGCGGTGGAATGGTCGCTCCCGATGAGAAGACAATCGCCTACCTGAAGGGTCGGGAATTTGCCCCCAAGGGAGCCGACTGGGATAAAGCCGTCGCCTATTGGAAAACGCTGGTCAGCGATTCGGACGCCGTGTTTGACGAGGACATCACCTTCCAGGCTTCAGACATTGAACCCATGCTGACATACGGAACCAACCCCGGCATGGGTCTGGGCATTACCGGCACCATTCCTACTCTTGACCAAATCGACGAGGCCGGTCGGATTTCCTATGAAAAATCGTTGAACTACATGGGTTTCAACCCTGGCGAAAAGATGCTGGGCAAACGCATCGATTACGTATTCTTGGGTAGTTGCACCAACGGCCGCATCGAAGACTTCCGGGCGTTTGCCGCCTACGTGAAGGGAAAGAAAAAGCATCCCGATGTGGTGGCCTGGTTGGTTCCGGGTTCCTGGGCTGTTGAGGCCCAATGTCGTGCCGAGGGGCTGGTGGCTATTTTGGAAGAAGCTGGTTTCGCGCTTCGTCAACCCGGCTGTTCAGCTTGTCTGGCCATGAACGATGACAAGGTGCCTGCCGGCAAATATGCCGTTTCCACCTCGAACCGCAACTTTGAAGGCCGTCAGGGTCCGGGTGCCCGCACCATCCTGGCTGGTCCGTTGGTAGCCGCAGCCGCAGCCGTAACGGGTTGCATCACCGATCCGAGAGCGTAAACCCTCAAACTAACCAACATGGAACCTGTTTATTCGTTCCCCGTTCCCATACAAGTGCGTTTCAATGATGTAGACATCATGGGGCATGTGTCGAACACGGTCTATCAAAACTATTACGATACGGGAAAGACCGCCTACTTCGATGAACTGTTGCCCGATCTGGACTACGTGAACCTGGGCGTGGTGGGTGCTTCCATCAAGATTGACTATTTGCTGCCCATCTACATGAAATACCGCATCACGGTGGTCACTCGCATCGCGGTGCTGGGCAGGAAAAGTTTCACCATGGAACACCGGCTCATCAACCAGGAATCGTGCGAGACGCTTTCCACGTGCAGTGCCGTGTTGGTATGCTACGACGTGAAGAACAACAGGAGCCTGGTCATACCCGATCATTGGCGGCAAGCCATCATCAAGCACGAGGGTGATCAGCTTGTGCTCAAGTAATCGGGTTAACCCCACAATCAGAAAAGCAAGAAACTAGAAGAATAGCACTATGGAAAAATTGACCATAATCACATCAACGGTTGTGCCCCTTCCCATTGAAAATGTGGACACTGACCAAATCATTCCCGCCCGTTTCCTTAAAGCAACCTCCAAGGAGGGCTTTGGCGACAATTTGTTTCGCGACTGGCGGTATGACAAGAACGACAAGCCCATTACCGACTTTGTGTTAAACAATCCAACCTATAAAGGTTCTATCCTGGTGGCCGGTAAGAATTTCGGCAGTGGATCCAGCCGTGAACACGCAGCGTGGGCCGTGGCCGGATACGGGTTCAGGGTAGTGGTATCCAGTTTTTTTGCCGACATCTTTCGCAACAACGCCTTGAACAACGGTATTCTACCGGTGGTGGTGAGCGAGTCGTTCCTGGCAGGCATTTTTGCTGCCGTAAACAGTGACGCCGGCATCACGTTGACCGTGGATCTGTCGCAACAGGCCATCACCAACAACGCTACAGGCGAGTCGGCTCATTTCGATATCAACCCGTATAAAAAGAACTGCCTGTTGAACGGCTATGACGACATCGACTTCCTGCTCAGCCAAAAAGACAAGATCGAGGCCTGGGAAGCCCAACCAAAAGCCTATTGAAGGCATCATCAAACAAACAATCCATGAACATCGAATTGCTGGATACCACCCTGAGGGATGGGGAACAAACGTCGGGTGTCTCATTTGCCAGTCAGGAAAAACTGAGCGTCGTTCGTCTGTTGCTTGAAGAACTGCACGTCGACAGGGTCGAGGTGGCTTCGGCGCGGGTGTCAAGTGGCGAATTGGAAGCCGTGAAGCGCATTGCCACCTGGGCAAGGGGACACGACATGCTGGACAAGGTGGAGGTGTTGGGTTTCATCGACAAGGGCGTGTCCATCGGTTGGCTGGAAAAAACCGGCTGCCGTGTGCTCAACTTGTTGTGCAAGGGCTCGTTCAAACACGTTTCCGAACAACTGCGCAAAACACCGGAGCAACACATTCAAGATATTCGCAACGAAGTGGCACTGGCTACAGAAAAAGGCATTTCGGTCAATGTCTATCTGGAGGACTGGTCGAACGGCATTCAACATTCGCCCGAATACGTTTTCCAACTGATGGACGGCCTCAAAGACCTGCCCATCCGCCGTTTTATGCTGCCCGACACCTTGGGCATCCTAAATCCTGACCAAACGGGAAAGTTCTGTCAACAAATGGTAGACCGCTATCCCGAGCTGACCTTTGATTTCCACGCGCACAACGATTACGACCTGGCTGTGGCCAATGTCCTGGCTGCTGTCAGTCACGGCATCAAGGGCGTGCATGTCACGGTTAACGGGTTGGGAGAACGGGCCGGAAATGCACCGCTGACCAGTGTGGTGGCGGTGTTGCACGACCAACTCAAGGCTACGACCAACATCCGGGAAGACAAACTGACAACGGTTAGTAAAATCGTGGAATCCTATTCGGGCATCCGCATACCGGCCAACAAACCAGTGATCGGAGACAATGTCTTCACCCAATGTGCCGGCATTCATGCCGACGGGGATGCAAAGAATAACCTGTATTTCAATGATTTATTACCGGAGCGTTTTGGCCGTACCCGCGAGTATGCGTTGGGCAAGACGTCCGGGAAGGCCAGTATCCAGAAAAACCTGGAGGCCTTGGGTATCGAACTCGACCAGGAATCCATGCGGCTGGTCACCGAACGCATCATCGAGTTGGGTGATAAGAAGGAACAAGTGACACAGGAGGATTTGCCTTACATCATTTCTGATGTATTGAAGGAGACCAACAGTGCTGAACTCGTTCGCATCCTGAATTATTCGCTGTCTTCTGCCCAGGGTCTGAAACCCATGGCCACAGTCATGCTGGAAATAAAAGGAGAAACGTATCAGGAAACCTCGCAGGGTGATGGTCAGTACGATGCTTTCATGAAGGCGCTGCGCATGATCTACAAGTCGCTGAACCGCACGTTCCCCATGCTGACCGACTACGCGGTAACCATCCCGCCGGGTGGCCGTACCGATGCCTTTGTGCAGACTGTCATCACGTGGACGTACAACGGAAAAACGTTCCGGACCACCGGTTTGGATGCCGACCAGACGGCTGCCGCCATTAAAGCGACTATTAAAATGTTGAATATCATAGAATTATAAAGATGAAACTTTCCATCGCTGTATTGCCCGGGGACGGCATTGGTCCCGAAATAGTCGAACAGGCGTTGAACGTCACAAAGGCTGTGTGTCAGAAATTCGGTCACGAACTTGTGTACGAAACGGCCCTGACGGGTGCCTGCGCCATTGATGCGTATGGTGATCCGTATCCCGAAAGTACGCACGAATTGTGTATGCGCTCGGATGCCGTACTGTTCGGTGCCATCGGTTCGCCCAAGTACGACAACGACCCCACGGCCAAGGTGCGTCCGGAACAGGGCTTGCTGGCCATGCGTAAGAAACTGGGTTTGTACGCCAACGTGCGTCCGGTTACTGTGTTCCCTTCTTTGATCGAGCGTTCGCCGCTTCGGTCTGATTTGGTGAAGGATGCCGACTTTGTATGCATTCGTGAACTGACAGGCGGTTTGTATTTCGGCAGGCCGCAGGGCAGGAGTGAAGACGGCAACAGTGCTGTGGATACGTGTTCGTACACCCGCGAGGAGATTGAACGCATCCTGAAACTGGCCTATGAATACGCGGGCAAGCGCCGCAAAAAACTGACGGTAGTGGACAAGGCCAATGTGCTGGAAACCTCACGTCTCTGGCGTCAGATTGCGCAGGAAATGGCGCCGAACTATCCGGACATTGAAACGGAATTCATGTTTGTGGACAATGCGGCCATGCGTCTCATCCAATGGCCGGCCAGCTTCGACGTGATGGTTACCGAGAACATGTTCGGCGACA
>CAYTIY010000151.1:0-4171 GCA_964438045.1 uncultured Bacteroidales bacterium
TGCAGGTTGGAAACACCGCAGGTATCGACCAAGCGGAACAATTTTTCCTCGTGCTTTTGAATCAAGGCGAAACCAACGGTTGAAAGTACACCGGCTACCACACCAATCAGCATGGCTGCACCGTGTGAGGCAAAATCGCAGGTGGAACCGATGGCCACACCGCCGGCGAGGGCTGCATTGGCAATGTCGGCAGCATTGATCTTGCCACGGATGGTCACTGAAGCTACATAGGTAGCGAGGGTGGAACCACACAAGGCAAGAAATACGTTGACAACGGTGTAGGGGATGGCTTCCGAAGGTACCAGGGCGGCGCAAAAGCTGGGCCAGAATACCCAGAGCACCATGCTGCCAAGTAAAGAGAATCGGTCGCTGGTATGATCTGCTTCAACCGGTTTCTCACGTTGTTTTTTGGTGGTCAGGAAGATAGCGGCTGAAACACCGAAAATGGCACCGAAGGCATGAATGACGATGGATCCTCCCGTATCGGCAACTTTGCCGATGATACCAAAGGCATCATCAACAATGACCCATTCGTTGAACAGGTAAAACGGTACGAACAACAAACCCAGCAGGATGTATTGGTACATTTTAACACGGCCCAGTATGGCTCCTGCTGCAATCAACAAGCTGGCGGCTGCAAATTCAGCCAATACGAATTGTTCAATTTCTCCTTTTTGTTCGAACAAACCAAGGCCTTTAATAGCCATGTAGGTAGGAATAGCGGTGCTGACGAGCAGGAAGGTGGCTGTGAGGGCGGATAATCCGTAGTTCTTAACGAAGACCATCAGGAAGCCGAAACCGATCAGCAGCATGGCCATGATGTGGATGGCGCGTCCGTATTGTTCAATCTCCAGGATGGATGGGATACTGGCGGCTTCGGGCGTCTGGGCACAGACGGATACCGCAGGCAACAGCAGGCAGGCGGCCAGGGCTGTTGACTTGGAAATAATCATTTTCATCGTTTTTTGGGTCTTTGTTTATTTGGCAAAAAGAAATAATAAGCGCTGTCTTTGTGTTCGGTAAATGTGTTTTATGGTTTTTTGACTGTTCAAACGTTTGTCGTTCATTGATATTAAGCAATAAAACGATAAATTTTGAAGGCGCAAATGTAGTTATAAAAAACCAATAAAACGAAACACAAAGAACCTGAATCTTATTTATTGCCTTACAGAATGTTACAATGAAAATAGTGGTTTCTCTACTTGCGATGTTTCCAAAACCGTTTAAGGATATGAAGCACCAGGTAAGCAGTAAGCACAAGGGTGAGTTTGTCGTGCAGCTCAATCAGGATAAATCGCATTTCCTGAGAATAACCACAGATGTCCAGCCACCATGGGATAAGCCCGGTCAATGCAACCAGTACAAAGACAACGGACAATACTAGCGTTTGCCTTTTTTGGGGGACTGGTTTGCTGGAGAGTGCCTTTCTGTACCACATTGCATGCTTGATGACATGGAAAGTTGTCAGTACCAAAAAAAGGACAATCGCCACCTTGTGGATGGTCGACCAATTCGGTTGAGTCAGCCCCCACAGTGAAGTGTTGTGATGGGTGGTTGCTAAAAAGGGATCCTGTCCATGACCTCTTGCGGTACGGCCCACGTGAAAACCCAGCTGAAGGATGAATCCGGACACAACAGAGGCTGTTCCTGTCATTAGCAATAGGTGTTTCATGCTGTTTTTAAACGTCAATCGATTCGTTGTTTTCATGTTTAGTCTGCGGATTGATGGATGCTTGTGATGGCATTGCTCTCGCAGGTTTTTACACACTTTTGACAGCCGGTACATTCCGACGGCTTTAGTAGCAGTGCGTGTTTGTGCCAAGGCAGGTTAACTCGTCCAATGACTTGGTTGGGGCAGACTTTGAGGCATCTCCAACAGGCTTTACATTGTTGGGTTGTCAATTGAATAAAAGCCGTATGTGTGTGGTCACGGCTAAAACGGTGTGGTTGCATAGTTCCCTTTTTTTCTGCAAAAATGCAGGAAATGACCACTCCGGGACGATAACAATTGTAAAGAAGTTTATTTCCTGTTCCGGATTCTGCTCAAGGAAACAGGTGTGATGCCCAGGTAGGATGCGATGTAATGTTGAGGAATTCGTTTGATGATTTCCGGGTGTTCAGCGACCAGGGCTTCGTATCGTTCCTGCGGTGTGTCGCGGATGCGCGAAAGAAATAACTGGGCGTAATGTTTGAATCGCAGGTAAAAGAAACGTTCGGATTCATCCCTCCAATCAGGGTTGTTGTTGAAATACCGCATCAAATCTTCTCTATTGATTGACACCACTACCGATGGTTGAATGCACTCAAGGTTGAACTGACTGGGTTCGTTACAGATTAGACTGTCAATGGAGGATACAACCTGTCCTTCGAAAAAGAACTGTGCCGTGATGTCTTTGCCTTCTTTGTTGAGCCACAACCGCAGGCAGCCATTACGAATTAGGTGCAACTGAGTGGAAACCTCACCTTCTTTCAGTAACAAGGTTTTTGCAGGCAATTCGCTTTCGATATAGCCTTCCTGTTTGATGATTGATTCAACCAATTCGCTGAATGCATGCTCCGATAAAGATACGTAGGGTGTCTCGGGGCGTTGAAACATAGCGTCCTGTTTCATGGCTTTTCTGATTTTTTCTCAGTGTTTTTCCCTGTACTTGGATTCGTCTTCGTCCTGTAGGATGCTCAAGTAGCTGGCGTAGCGGGATTCGCTGATGTAGTGGTCTTCAACGGCCTTGAGGACTGCACACCCGGGTTCGCGCAGGTGCAGGCAGTTGTTGAAGCGGCAGTTTTTCGAGTGGGCGAAGATTTCAGGAAAGTAGTGGCTCACTTCCTCGGGTTTCATGTCGAAGGTGCCGAATCCTTTGATGCCCGGGGTGTCGATCAGGTAGCCGCCCTCTTTCAGCTCGAACATTTCGGAGAAAGTGGTAGTATGCATACCCTTGAGGTGGGAATCGGAAATATCGCCTACGCGTGCGGCATGATCAGGATCGATGCGGTTGATCAAGGTCGATTTTCCTACACCCGAATTGCCCGAAAGTAGGCTGATTTTGCCGGCCAGGATGTGATTGAGGTTGTCTATGCCTATGCCTCCTTTGGCAGAAATGCAGGTGCAAGGGTACCCAATGCTGGTATAAAGTGTTACCAAACCTTCCATATAGGTCTGCTCTTCCTCATCGTACAGGTCAATCTTGTTGATCAGGATATGGGCGGGGATCCCGTAGGCTTCAGCCGTGGCCAGAAAGCGGTCGATAAACGTGGTGTTTGTTTCCGGGGCTTTGATGGTGACCAACAACAGTACTTGGTCTAGGTTGGCGGCCAGGATGTGGAGTTGCTTGGACAGGTTAGTGGGACGCCGTACGATGTAGTTCTTTCGGTCGTCTATGGCGGTGATGAAGGGTGTCTCAAACGAGGTGTCCTCCACTGTTACCCTGTCGCCTACGGCCACGGGGTTGGTACTGCGCAGTCCTTTGATGCGGAAATTGCCCTTTATTTTACAGGTAAACAGCCGGCCATCGTCGGTTTTGACAATGTACCAGCTGCCTGTGTTTTTAACGACAAGTCCTTTCATGGGATCAGTGCGACGAGGGAATGCGCATGATTCAGACTGTCAGGATTTCTTTTTCCTTGGCAGCCAGAATTTCCTCGATTTTCTTCAAGTACTTGTCGTGCATCTTTTGGGTGTTTTCCTCTGCATCTTTGCCCATGTCTTCGGGTAGGCCGTCCTTGACCATTTTTTTGAAGGAGGCAATGGCTTCGTGGCGGGCGTTGCGGACACTGATGCGGGCATCTTCACCTTCGCTTTTGGTTTGTTTAACCAGATTGCGGCGGCGTTCCTCGGTTAGCGGAGGAATGGACAGACGGATGATTTCGCCATTGTTGTCGGGAGTAATACCGACTTCGGAATTGATGATGGCTTTTTCAATTTCCTTGATCAGTGACTTTTCCCACGGTTGAATGGCTATAGTTTTGGCATCGGGTGTGCTAATGTTGGCCACGTTGGCAATGGGAACACTGCTACCGTAGTAATTGACCCGTACGGGGTCGAGGATACGGACGTTGGCCTTGCCGGCACGGATATGAACCAACGATTCTTCCAGGTGGTGGGCAGCATGGCTCATGCTTTCTTCGGCCATGTCGAGCGTCATTTGTACATCTTCGTTCATAGGGGTGGGTGTTA
>CAYTIY010000152.1:0-4037 GCA_964438045.1 uncultured Bacteroidales bacterium
CCCAACGCCAATGGAGATGATTTGAACGCTGTGCCCAACGCGGGGTTGAACAGTATCACCTCACGGTTGGGAGTAAATGTGAACGGTACCGGCATCCTGGGAGCTTCCGCAAGTCAATCGGCCATTGAAATGGATTTTTGCGGCAGTCCGAACTATTGGATTGTGCGTATGCGCCAGGCTTACATCAAGTTGAAATTTTCTTCCTCCGAATTGTTGGTAGGGCAGACCTGGCATCCGCTGTTTACCAGTTCGGTCATGCCCAACGTCTTGTCGCTCAACACCGGTTCACCGTTTCAACCTTTCAACCGCAGTCCACAAATACGTTATGATGTTATGGACGGAAACCTGAAATGGACGGCAGCAGGTGTATGGCAGATGATGTACACGTCCAATGGACCGTTGGGCAGTGTCATGACCTATCAAAAGAATGCCTTGATTCCCAATTTGTATGCCTCCGTCGAATACAAAAAGGATGAATGGTTGACAGGTATTGGACTTGACTACAAGTGTATCTTGCCCGAGAGGTATATTTTAAATGCAAACAACGTTAAGGTAATCAACAACAAACGATTGCATACACCGACCGTAACTGCATACGGTTTGTACAAAACTCCTGAAATCCTGGTACAGGCAAAAGCTTTGTTGGGTCAGAATTTGGCGGATCATTCTCTGATTGGTGGATATGCCATCACACCCACTCACGATTATGTGCCCTACAACACATTCAGCAGTTATGTGAATGTCGTATCCGGGAAAGTTCATCAGGTAGGCATGTTGGCCGGATACAGTTCCATATTGGGACCAGCCAAGGACTTACCCGTGAACAGTAAGTTCTATGGGTTGGGAGCTGAGAATGCAAACGATCCGTTGATCGAAAAGATAGTCCATTCCATTTACAGACTCAGTCCTTCGTATTCCTACAACATCGGGAAGTGGAAAGTGGGAGCGGAGTTGGAAATGACCGCCGCCGACTGGGCTACCCGTAAGACCGACGGCAAACTGGATACCTATGAAACCACAAACAACTACAGGCTGTATGCCATTGCCATGTACCGATTTTAATTAACATATTTTAACTCTTTTGGCGGCCAACCTTGATTAAATCAAGGTAAATTAGAGGAGTATTCCTTAATACGCACAGCCATGGAAGAGAAACTTGTCACGGTAGCCATTCATACGTATGAACGGGCAATCATTGTCAAAGGAATTTTGGAATCGGAAGGCATACAGGTATGTCTGAACAATGTTAATCTGATTCAACCGGTCATTTCATCCGGCGTTCGTGTCCGAATAAACGAACACGATTTGCCTACAGCTCTACACATTTTGGAAGGATTGAGCTTTTCAGATGAATTGGAGCCTACGGAAAAGCCTCAAGTAAAAAGCATTTTGGTTCCGGTTGATTTTTCGGCTTACACGTTGAAGGCAGCCAGAATGGCTATTCTGTTGGCTCACGATCTGGAAGCGGAAGTCACTTTGTTGCACGTGTATTACAGTCCGGTTTACTCGGGAGGCATGCCAATCAGCGATGCTTTTGCGTTTGATGAATCGAGTAAAGAGTTGATTCAAAGGCAAATAAATCAAATGCATCGTCAGATGGATGAGCTGGTGGCAACGTTACAGGAAGATATGCAGCAAGCTAAGTTGCCAACCTGTACGTTGCGGCAAAAATTTAGGGAAGGTGTTCCCGAAGAACAAATTGTGGTATACAGCAAGCGGCATCCGCAACAGATTATCATCATGGGTACACACGGCAAAGGATTCAAAGAAGGTGATCTGCTGGGATCGGTAACGGCAGATGTTATTGAACGTTCAAAAGTTCCAGTGTTTGCCTTTCCGGTTGACATGCCCATGGAATCCATGGCTGACATCAAACACATTGGGTTTATTACCAATTTTGAGCAAAGAGATTTGATTGCGTTTGAATCCATGCTTCAGCTGATGAAACCATACCGTTTTAAGGTGTATTTCCTGCACCTGTCCAACGAAGCTGAAACCTGGGATGAAATCAAACTGACAGGAATAAAGACTTACTTCAGTAAACAGTATCCCGATTTGGAAAGCACATACTGTGTGATCAGGGGCGACAACCTGATGGAAAGCCTTGATGAGTTTGTTCAGGAACGAACCATCGACGTCATTGCCATGATGGCGCAAAAACGAAACATTTTTTCCAGACTCTTCAATCCAAGCTTGGCCAGCAAGATGTTGTTTCATTCAAATACACCTGTTTTGTTGCTTAAGAGTTGAATGGTTTCATTATTTGTACAACAGGGTTGTCATGATCACGTGCTCATAAATGGCGACCCTGTTATTTTTGTTCCATTTGAGATATAATTAATATTATGTTGAATAACATGGTATAAAAGAAAGATGACCCCCTCCCGGAAGCCATCTTTTCTGATTCTATTTGAATAATTTATTGTACAATTCTTCCATTTCCTTGTACTTGGCATTGTTGTCGATATTGTAATAGATACCTCTCAATGCCACAATGTAATCCTTGAAATTGGGTTCCAGTTTGTGCGCTTTTTCAAGATAAGGTTTTGCTTTCTCAAACGATGCCTTCAGTTTGTTCTTTTCAACCTTGTATTTCTTATCATCCTTGATTTCATTTACGCGTTGCAGTTCCTCAACGGCGTTGTTGTAGTAGATACGACCGATACTACCTAGTGCATCTGCCAATTCAGGATCCAATTCGATGGCCTTTTCGTAGCATTTCATTGCTTCTTCTACGTTCTTGTCATTCTCCAGAATCCTGCCCTTCAGATTCCACAATACAGCACTTTTTTCGTCTTGTTCAAGCGACTTGTTGATCCACTGCAAAGCATCACCCATTTTTTTCTTGGCAATGTAATAATTGATAAGATTTTTGGTGTAGTATTGCTCTTTTGGGAATTTTGTTGCTCCTAATTGGTAGATCCTGAGCATGTTGGCTGTATCCTTCATGGATTCATAGGATGTACTCAGGTTGGCGTAAATAACGGCACGTTCTTCATCGGATTTAACCGAATCCTTGATCTGTTCAAAGAACTTGGCTGCAATGTCCAACCGTTTGGCCTGTGTGGCACTGAATCCACTATTGAACTTCAACACGTTGATCAATGTGTCGTTTTCCAATCCTCTGCCTTTCAAGAAAGGAATGTGGGGATAACGCATGTACTGTTCAAACATGTCTATGGCCTTCAGGTAATCTTTTTTCTGATAGTAAAAGGCACCTGCATCCGGGAAAGCACGTTGGAAACTCAGTGTGCGATCTACAATCTTCTGCGTGTATTTGGGTCTTACCCTGCCTTTTTTATCGGGTAAACGATCCAGGGAATCAGCCTTGATGTAACACTCAAGGGCTTTTTTCAGCGACTCTCCCATCAATGCTCTGTCACCGGCGTTTTTCTGTTTCCATTCGATCTTTTGTTGCTCATCATAGATAGCCCAAAATACATCGCCTGCAACATACCATGTGCTGGCTAATTTGTTGGTCGTTGAATCTTCCAGTGCGGGTAGAATAGCCTCTCTGGCCGCTTTTGTGTCACGTGGTTCGGTAAGTATTTTGGCCTTTGCCTTGGTCACGTTTTTTTTCTGTGAAAAGGTATCCACTCCGCCGAACAGCAGCAAGGCCGCCAGCAGTATCAAAACCTTGTTTGTCCCGACAAATCCTAAGAAAGAACGATGTGTCGTGGCATCTGTTAAACAGGCTTTTTTCATTGTTACTAATTTTAAGTTCTATAAATGGATTTTTTATGAATTATTCTTCCACCGTTGTTTGTCCGGAATCGTTCGACTGTTCGTTGGTCTCGGGCAGTGTGGTGTCAACTTCTTCCTGGTTTTCCTCCGATTCACTGGCTACGCGACAAACAGATGCAATTTCATCGTGTCGTTTTTCCAGGTTGATCAGACGCACGCCTTGTGTGGCCCTTCCCATAATTCGGAAATCGGACACCTTGACTCTAAGCGTGATACCCGACTTGTTAATAATCACCAAGTCGTGTTCATCAGTCACACTTTTTATGGCGACTAATTTACCGGTTTTTTCGGTA
>CAYTIY010000153.1:0-3872 GCA_964438045.1 uncultured Bacteroidales bacterium
AAGCCGTCCGGATCTCCTCAAGCCTTGGTTTGGCCGATGCATAACTGCCGAAACCTAGAAACCCGAATAACAAGACCAATCTCAATACAACACGCATAGCATCCATTCTTGGATAATTGTAAGAAAAATAGGTAAAATACAGCAAAATCGGTAAAGACATTTCTTCGCATAGCCCAACTATTCACATAAACACTAAAGTCAAACACATGTAAGATGCTTATTACTAATAAGTAAAACATCAAATTTTGCATTTCATAAAATACAAAATGTCGAAAATCTTAATGGTTTGCGTCAGAAATGAGTGGGTGGCAATGGTCCGAATTATGCAAGAGTCAAAGAAGAGACAGATTACCTTTACCCAAAAACTTCGCCATGAAAAATCACTATGATGTAAGCCTAATCCTCCAAAAGAAATTTGCCGAAGAGATGATTTCAAAAACAAAAAAGCGGGAGTATAGGGATTATTCCGATTTCTATATCGCAAGATTTTTCGAAGCATGCGAGGCGACAGACAGGGGGGCTATGCCTGTTTCGAAAGACGCGAAAAAGTGTATGCGCCCCCGGAAGATTGAAAAAATCCGTTTTCAGATTGGGTATTCGAAAAAACACATTGTAGTAGAGTGCCTGGGCTGGGGTATATTCACAAAGCGGATGTGCCGTGGATTATGCCAAGATGCAGTGAACAGGTCGCTTACCGACGAACAGGCGAAATATACCGGCGGGACGTCTCTGCTGGATGTAGTTGGACAAGAGTATGACGTACAATACTTACCCGATGATGAGCCGTTTTTCATCTTCGAATTAGGAGAAGTTCTTGAGGACAAGAGCGAGTTGAGTAGTAAGGTTTGACTCCTTGTTGGGCTGGGAGTTACTCGGGAAGATGCACATCATTCCACATAAACCTCAACTTTCACCCGCTGCCATGGGTGTGAAGTGAGCATGCTTCTGCTCCCATTTCTACATCAAATAGAGATATTATTGCACTCACTCCGCGATTTCCGGAGTCAGAGCAGTGATATTTGTACAAATGCACTGAACACATTACGGGTACAATTATCTTTAATCAAGAAAAAGAGGTCACATTACTCCCATTGCAGATTTAATTGTTAATTTTAAAAAATACCTTACACAAACCACAACTGATTATAGCCAACGTTATTGTTTTGGCAAAACAACACCGATTATGGATTGTATTGCACACATTAAAGAGCTGGATGGTGGGGCCTTCGAATGCCAAGGTTTAATTGAGCATCTGCAAGGAACCTCCGTAATGTCGGGTGAATTCGCAAAAGCCTTTTCCAATGAAAACTGGGGTATGCTTCTTGGGAGATGGCACGATCTTGGAAAATTGTCCGATGAATTTCAGGCATACATCAAGATTAATTCCGGTTACGAAGATGGTGAAAGATTGGGCAAAACCGATCATACTTCTGCTGCAGCAATTTTAGCTAAAGAAATTTATCCAAACTTATGGCCGCCTTTAGCCTATTGTATCGCCGGACATCATGCCGGTTTGCATAATTGGCTACCGGAACCAAGTGTTTCAGGAGATTTATCCGACAGGCTAAAAAAACAAGAGTTTTTGGATAAAATCAGAACAAAGATTCCCGACGAGTTACTTGAAAGAATTAATCTTAATCCACCAACTGGAAGAACGATCGATCCCAACCAGATGCATCTGTGGATAAGAATGCTTTTTTCCAGCTTAGTAGATGCTGACTATTTGGATACTGAACGCTTTATGAATCCTGAATCATTTGCTAAAAGAGGCAAATATGACTCCTTGATTCAGTTAAAAGAACGGTTTGATACCCATATGACGGAGATGTTAAAAAACGTTCCTATGTCACCCGTGAACTCAATACGACATCAAGTCTTGGAAGACTGCATCAACTCGGGAGAGTTATCACCCGGATTCTTTTCAATTACAGTACCAACCGGTGGGGGCAAAACGTTGTCGTCAATGGCATGGGCATTGGTTCATGCACTGAAATACAACAAGTCAAGAATCATTTTTGCTATTCCCTATACAAGTATCATTACACAAACGGCACAGATTTACCGGTCAATCTTTGGCGATGACAATGTAGTTGAACACCACAGTAGTATAGACGAAAACACAAATTCACAGGAACGAAAACTTGCTGCTGAAAACTGGGATGCTCCCATTGTGGTAACTACGAACGTTCAGCTTTTTGAATCGCTTTTCTCAAATAAAACATCACGATGCCGGAAACTGCATAATCTTGTTAATAGCATTGTCATCCTGGATGAAGCACAAATGTTGCCACCTGAATTTCTAAATCCAATTCTTACTGCATTAAAAGGTCTTGTTGATAATTACTCCATTTCTGTCTTGTTCTCAACAGCCACTCAACCTGCCTTAACTGGAAAAATTGGAGGAAAAGGTCAGTTTGCCTTCGATGGCATTGGTGCAAATTCAGTACGCGAGGTTGTTCAAAATATTGATGAATTAGCCTTCAACTTGAAACGGGTAGCTATTCAATTGCCGCTAAACGCCAATGAAACGGTGGATTGGTCGGCTATTGCGGATGAACTACAACAGCATGAACAGGTACTTTGCATTGTAAACACCCGAAACCAGTGTCGTGAATTACATGAATTGATGCCCGAAGGCACGCTGCATCTTTCGAGATTGATGTGTACCGCTCACATTATGGATGTCATCAACGAAATAAAACTCCGGCTCAAAGAAAATAGACCGGTGAGAGTTATTAGCACCCAATTGATTGAAGCTGGGGTTGATATTGATTTTCCTGTGGTTTATCGCGCGATTGCCGGATTGGATTCTATTGCACAATGTGCAGGACGATGCAACCGGGAGGGAAAATTGAACAAGGAAAACAGGCTTGGGTTAATGAAGGTTTTTGTCCCTGCTGAAGGACTTACAATGGGATTAATGCGAAAAGGTGCCGATACTTTTAAAGAAATGTTGCTCAATAGGTCGAATAATGAAATCTCATTGCTTGAACCACAAGCTTTTCACAATTATTTCAGGCTTTTCTATAGCAAAATCGACAATTTCGATATAGCCAATATTAGCGATAGCTTGTGGAAAGATGCCCAATCAATGAAGTTTCAATTTGCTTCGGCGGCGCGTGATTTTAGGTTGATTGACGATAAAAATGCTCAGAACATTCTGGTTGAATACAAAGATGGCAGTAGCCTGATCAACCGACTAAAAAGGATTGGCCCAGAACCCTGGTTGATGCGGAAATTGCAGCGTTACACCGTTTCGGTAAACGAAAGGGATTTTGCAGAAATTCGGGAAGCAGGTTTGATCGTTGAAATGCATGGATGCTGGATTCAAGATTACCAAAAGCTATATAACCAACATTCAGGATTACAACTGAAGGGTAAATGGCTGGAAGAAATAAACATCATATAAAGAACCCAATATGGAATATTACAACAAACAATTTTGCATTGAAGTATGGGGCGATTATGCATGTTTTACCCGACCTGAAATGAAGGTTGAACGGGTAAGTTATGATGTTATTACCCCATCGGCAGTAAGAGCTGTTTTTGAAGCTATTTTTTGGAAGCCGGCAATTCAATGGCGGGTGAAAAGGGTTGAGGTACTTAACCCCATCCGCTGGATTTCGGTTCGGCGAAATGAAGTGGGTAAGCTGATGAGCCCGAAAGCAATGGGAGTTTTTATTGAAGATGATCGGCAACAACGGGCGGGACTTTTCCTGCGGGATGTTGCTTACCGTTTGCATGCCGAAATGGAATTTATCCCACTCAGGAACCGTAATATACATGAAACGCCAGTTGAGCTAAAGGATGCTGAAGAAGAACTTCTTATAAGGAAAACTGAGAATCCCGGAAAATACAATGCCATATTCGTC
>CAYTIY010000154.1:0-3851 GCA_964438045.1 uncultured Bacteroidales bacterium
AAACGGTCGATGCCGAGTTCTCCACCCAACAAGGAAATAATCAGGAAAATGGTGGGATCTTTCAGTTGCACCATTTGCAACTGCGGCCACTTGTCATCATCCATCTGCAACAGACGTTCTCGTATCATGGGCAGTTGGTAGCTTTCGAAATACTTGGAATTGGTCATGAGGTACATGTCCACTTTCTGAGAGTCCATAGGTTGGGCGTTTAGTGTTAGTTTTTGTTTACGACAGCAACGTCTCAAAGATAAACTGAAACTATGAAAGTTGCAACTCGTGTTCTTTTTTCTCTTACATTTGCAGAGCCTGAATCTTTCGACACATGATACACACTTTGATCGAACTGGCCAATGTACTGACCATTGTTACCCTTGTTGCTCTCCTCTTTCTGAAAACAAAAGGTCGGGGAATCCTCTTTCTAGGTGCCTTGTCAATGGTTGCCCTTCTTGGAATTTCAACAGCCTTGCTGGTTTTTGCCCGCAGCGCTGTTGTGTTTTCTTATCCCGGTTCATTTATTTCGGGGCCAATTGTTGTTCGTCTTGATGCCTTATCCGCCTGGTTTATCCTTACCATCAGCTTTATCTTTCTTGCCGGGGGGTGGTACGGCTTTGAATACTTAAAAAAATACCGGGAACGAAGTACCGATCTGGCTCTTCACTACGGCGCTTTTTTAACGGCTTTAACTGCGTTGATTGATGTATGCGCCGTACAAAACGCATTTGTTTTTTTGGTTGTTTGGGAAATCATGGCCCTCTGTTCCTTTGTAATTGTCATTTTTGATCACCAACAGAAAGAAGCGCTGAAGGCCGGCATCAATTTCCTGATTCAATCGCATATTTCCGTGCTGTTCTTAACCCTGAGTTTTATGTGGGTCAGGATTAAGACGGGTTCATTCGATTTCTCGGCCATTACAGCCTTTTCAACGTCTGAACCTGCATTGGCCGGACTTGGACTTTTCCTGTTTATTTTTGTGGGATTTGCCATCAAGGCCGGATTTGTGCCTTTCCACACCTGGTTACCACTTGCGCACCCAGCTGCACCGGCCCATGTGTCCGGCGTTATGTCGGGTGTCATCATCAAGATAGGCATTTACGGGATTCTACGCATGCTGCTGCTCATCAAAACCGATATGGTAACAGTGGGTTACCTGTTGGTCACGGTTTCTGTTATTTCCGGCGTGTATGGTGTCATGCTGGCCATTATCCAACACAATCTCAAGAAGTTGTTGGCTTACCACAGCATTGAAAACATCGGCATCATCGGTATGGGAATCGGACTGGGTTGTCTGGGATTGGGCTATGAAAACGCGATGCTGACCATTTGTGGTTTTGGAGGTGCCTTGCTTCATACTACCAATCACTCCCTGTTCAAGTCGCTGCTCTTTTTCGGGGCAGGCAACGTGTACCAGTTTCGGCATACCATGGATATCGAACGCATGGGCGGTTTGATCAAGCGGATGCCTCACACTGCCTGGCTGTTTTTGGTGGGGGCTTTGGCTATCTGCGGACTGCCTCCCTTCAATGGGTTTGTTTCAGAGTTCTTTATCTATGTGGGCCTATTTAATGGTTTGCAATCCAACGGTTTTCAGGCAACACTTTTTATGTTGTTTGCCATTGTCGCTTTGGTGCTCATAGGCGGACTGGCATTGATTTGTTTTACCAAAGCGTTTGGGATAATTTTTCTGGGTGCCTCGAGGGATCATATGGACGAAGAACAAGTGCCGGAAACGCCCTTACGTGTTGTGCCACTGTACGTTATTGCAGCCATTATAATGGGAATCGGTATCATGCCCTTTTTACTGGCCAAACCTTTGGTGCAGTCGGTTCAGCTTTATCAATCCCTGAGTTTGGAAGAAACTCGCTTGTTGACAGCTCCGCTGATTGATACCCTGACGTCCATTGGTTGGTATTCCATGGGATTCATAGCTTTGGCGCTCCTGCTGCTGGGTGTACGATACGTTGTGACCCGAAACCGTACAGTCAGGGACAGCGTAACCTGGGGCTGCGGTTACTCCGGTGACACCAGCAAAATGCAGTATACCGCTTCCTCCTACATCCGCACCTTCCGTAAATTGGCCGAACCGGCACTGTCGGTGGAACGGGAAAAGAAAGAACCGGACGGGTTGTATCCCGGCGAAGTGGGTCAGGTGACACACCCCGGCGATAAGATGGAATGGTGGCTGATCGACAAACCCCTAGGATGGTACCATGCGTTGCTGAACCGTTTTGCTTTCCTTCAAAACGGTAAGATTCAGGCCTATATTCTGTATGGCGTTGTCTTTGTGTCGCTTATCCTGTTGATTCCCTTGTTGTTTGGACAGTTGGGGACATTGTTGGACTTTTTGAACCGCTTGTAAGATGATCAGTTTGTGCCTTATCCTGTTGACCAGCCTTTTCTTCATGGGCATTGTCGTTCGAACCAAAAGCCTGGCTTCCGGACGAAAGGGACCCGGTTTGTTTCAGCCGATGAGGGACATTTTCCGTCTGTGGAAAAAGGGGTCGGTCTACAGCCGCACTACCTGTCTGCTGTTTCGGATTGCTCCTGTCATTTCCCTGGCTTCGGTGCTGATGTCCATAGTCATGATTCCGTTCGGCAACCAGCCCGGATTGATTTCGTTCGAGGGCGATTTTGTATTTTTTGCCTATCTGCTGGCGTTGGGAAAATTTCTGATGATCGCCTCTTCGCTCGATACCGGCAGCAGCTTCGAAGGCATGGGAGCCAGTCGGGAAGCCTTGTATTCCATGTTGGTGGAACCGGCCTTTTTTATTCTCATGGGCTCGTTTGCCCTAATGACGGGTCAGACCTCTTTCCACGGCATCTTCAGCCTATTGCACTTTGGCTCGCATATTTCCTATCTGCTGGGAGCCCTGGCAACCGTGGTGTTTGTGCTCATTGCCATGATTGAAAACAGCCGGATGCCCTACGACGACCCCAAAACCCATCTGGAACTGACCATGGTGCATGAGGTGATGATCCTCGACCACAGTGGTTTTGATTTGGGGGTGATTCTTTATTCCACGCACCTGAAGTTTGCTCTGTATGGAGCCATTCTGGCCAATCTGTTTGTGGGTGAGTTGCCCATCTGGTTTTCCATACCGATTTTCCTGTGCGTCCAACTGGGTTTTGGCATAGCGGTGGGGCTGATTGAATCGTTTGTCGCCCGCTTTCGTATGGCACACAATCCACAGTATATCTTCATATTAACCTCACTGGCTATCCTGCTCTTTTTCGGGACCATGCTGGTGGTTGGAAAATTCAATTGAAATGACCGATATATTACTCATCATATTTGCCATGTCCCTGCTCTACCTGAGCATAGCCAACCGCTTGGTCACCTACCTGCGGGTGTTGGTGCTGCAAGGTGTGATTCTTTTTGGGACAACCTACCTGACGCTGAATCAGATCAATACCATCAACTTATTGTTGATCATGCTGGAAACTCTGGTTTTCAAAGCGATTGTGGTACCCTGGTTTATGAACCACGTCATCAAAAAGAATAAGATAACCCGTGAGGCGGAACCCTTTTTGCCCAATTTCCTTTCCCTGCTCATTGTCACGTTGATCATGGTGGGCGCTTTTGTGCTATCGGCACAGATTGGGGAAGAGAAACTCGACAAGACCTTTTTTGTGGTCGCGTTATCCACCATTTTCACCGGACTGTACCTCATCATTTCGCGGAAGAAAATCATCACACACGTCATAGGGTACATCGTCATTGAAAATGGGGTTTTCATTTTGTCACTGGCTGTCGGCAATGAGATGCCCATGCTGGTGAACCTGGGCATCATGCTCGATATTTTTGCCAGCGTGCTGATACTCGGCATCTTTTTCAACAAAATCGGGGATGTGAT
>CAYTIY010000155.1:0-3833 GCA_964438045.1 uncultured Bacteroidales bacterium
GTATGCGGCAGGAAAAGCCACCTTGAATTCGGGTGGGTACTTGAGTTTGCCCATTTCCATGGAAGTTACGTACAATGAATACCATACTACGGGTAATTTGTACGGTTCTATCTCTCCAAAGTACGTTAAAACCCTGCATGTGTTGCCAACCTGGGGGTTTAGATCTGCCCTTTCGCGGCATTTCTATTGGGAAGGTTCAGTTGGGGTAGGTGGATGTATGAACGTGCTCAATAAATACAATTACTATACACCTCGCCTTGATTACTCCCTGCGGCTGAGTGTGGGTTATGCATTTTAAAAAGCATGAGACGGATTTTTTTCTTACTTGGTATTCTTGCACTGGTGTCGTGTACGCGCATCGAGGAAGTGGATGCGCCCTGGAGTACCGGGCAGACTCCTGTTTTGTTTGCCGTCCTTTCGCCTGAAACGCCTGTTCAGGTGTATTTGGGAAAGACAAATACCACAAACGATTCATTGTTGAAGCGCTGTTACCCCGAAGCTGTCGTGTCCATTCGGCTGGAAGGAGGGGCGTGGGTGCATTTGACGAGGCAGGCCGACTCAAATCTGTTTGAGTTGCCTCAAGACAGCCTGTTTCCCATCCAAAAAGGAAGCACCTATGAGGTGAAGGCGGTGTTGGGTGCGGAACAACCTATTTTGACAGGTTCGACAACGGTTCCGTTGGAGGCGGCCCGTATTGCTTCGGCGTCTTTGATTGTGACAGATACGAGCACGCTACTTACTTCCATAGGTGGTCAAGTGTGCGATGCTGTTTCGGGAACCTTGCAAGTGAAATGGAACAAACTTGCTCAACACAAGGGTGGGTATCGATTGACAGATGAATATGCGATTCAGTTGGATATTGTGGAAGGGAAACAGGTATTCAAGGTGTATGAAAATGACTACCTGCTGTCTAAAGAATCTGTTGGACTGACCTTTTGGCTGAAAACCACGGATGCCAACCTGGATGCTTATCTGAAAACCCGTGATATCCAGCAGTCAATTACCTTCGATGACGGCCAGGACATCAGCATTATTTTGAGTGCCTACGGGGGTGTTTTGCCCGCATTTTCTAGCATTGAAAACGGAGTAGGCCTGGTGGGAAGTTATGTACAAGACAGCCTTTACATAAACGTGAGCGGGTATGGGAACGAATAAAAGGCTGTTGTTCCTATTGCTGCTGTTTTGCCTCGGTGTGGCTTCCTACGGACAAGAAACCATTGAGCGCTACCGCCTTAGTGCGGTGGTGAGCGACATGAAGACTGGGCGTTTGTTGAAGAAGGTTCCCGTGAAGGTATTGCCGTACAACAGGGAGGTGAAAACCGATGAACTGGGGCGTTTCCTGCTTAATATGCCGGCTGGCAAAGTGACGTTGCTCATTGATTACGGACTGTACGACAAAACCGAATGTGTTGTTGATTTGCGCTCCGATACCACATTGACCCTGGCATTGACCGCCCCTTTCAATGCCCGTGTGCTGGAAGAAGTTGAGGTCATATCGGCACGGCCCGTGAACGAACGCAACGCAGCGGTTGAAGGTGTGGATAAGCGCTGGCTCGATCAACACCCCAGCATGATGGGGGAAAAAGACCTGCTGAAAACGCTGTCATTGACGTCCGGTGTCACCCCCAGTCGGGAAGGAGCGGCCGATCTTCAGGTCAGGGGCGGCACGCAAGGGCAGAACCTGTTCCTGTTGGATGGACTTCCCCTGTATTCCACCTCACACTTTTTCGGCATGGTTTCGGCCTACAATCCGGCTGCCATCCGTCGTGCCGATTTGTACAAGGCCGCTTTTCCCGCCCGTTTTGGTGGGAAGGTGGCATCCGTGCTCGATGTGCAAACCGTGGATGCCGATTTGCAACGCAGCAAGGGTGAAGTCGAAATCGGCCTGCTCTCCAGTAAAGCCGCCCTCCACATACCGCTGGTGAAAAACCGGTTGGGGCTTTTTGTAGCCGGCCGTTTGTCCAATTATACCCTCATCAATGCTGTCAACCTGTTTTCAGGAAATGGGTACAAGTTCAACCTGAATTTCAACGATATCAATGCCAACCTACTGTGGAAGCCCACGGATAAAGACGTGCTGAAGCTTACCTGGTTCAGCAACGACGACCGTTTCAATGTTGAACAGCCCGACAGGAATCAATTGCTCATCGGTCGGATTGAAAACAGTCAATACAATGCCGGCCTGTCGTGGCAGCGGCAATACGACGCAACCCATCAGCTTGTGTCCAACCTGTATGCTGACCAATACGCTTTTTCCTTTGAGGGCGGGGTGGATAATCTGACGCGTACACAGTACACGGGTCTAAACACCACGACCAACATCCGCTCGCTGGCCGCCAACACGACGTATTCAGTGCGCATCAATCCCTCAATAAATCTCTCGGCCGGTGCAGCTCTTATCCGGTATACACTGCTGCCTGTCAGCAAAATCTATTCGGATGCACTGTCCATTCCAACGACCCGACAAAGCCACGCTGGTTTTTCCGATATCGCCGTGTTTGGGGAAGGGCACTTCCTCCTGACCAAGAACCACCAACTCGATGCCGGGCTGCGGTTGGACGATGTGGTGAACGCCAATACCCACTTTGTTTCGCTTGAACCCCGCTTGAGCTACCTGGGTCAATTGCCTAATCAGTATGCCGTTTCTGCTTCCATCAGCAAAATGACACAGCCTCTCCATAAGGTGCTCAACCCCGGATTGGGTCTTCCCATAGAACTGTATGTACCTTCGGGTAGCGGCTTCAAACCCGAACAAGCCTGGATCTATTCAGCAGGAATCAGCAAAGAGCTGACCTGGAAGCATGGGGCAGCCGGCTTCAAAACCGATGTGTGGTTCAAGCAACTCAACAACCTGGTGGAATTCCGGGATGGCTACGACGCCCAGCGCATCCTGCTCTATCAGGACGATTTCAGCGAACGTACGAACGAATTTCTGTGCCAGGGAAAGGGAACGGCCTTCGGCATGGATGTGTCGGGTACTATCAGCATGAACAAGCTGTCGTTGGCACTGGATTACACCTGGATGAAGGCCTCCAATCAATTTGACGCACTGAACAACGGCCGAAGCTTTGCGGCTTCCTCCGACATCCGGCATGCGTTATCCGCAACCCTTGATTATAAAGTTTCCCCAACGGTCATGCTGTCCGCCAACTGGCAATACCGCTCCGGCAGCCCCGTCACAGTACCCCTGTCGTACGTTCAACTACCCGGCTCCGACGACCTGGTTTGGTTGGCCGGTGAACGCAACAATTTCCGCACCCAGCCTTTCCACAAACTGGACCTGAACCTCAGCAAAAACGTCCTCGTTTTCCGCCGTTACCAAGGCTCCTTTTCATTAGGCCTTTACAACGTGTACAACCGTGCAAACCCCTACCTGTACTTTATGGAAACCCGACGAGCCAACGATGGAAGCGTAAAACCCATATTGAAAAGCTTATCCGCGTTTCCCGTTTTGCCAACTGCCTCATTTCGGGTGACGTTCTGATGAAATAATGTAGTATATTGTCAACAAATAACAGGAAAATGAAACACGTCAACAGGATTATTTCAGTAGCTGTTTTCTTGCTGTTTCTGACGTCTGGAGTTAACGGTCAAATAAAGTCAAAAAATGCGCTAACCTATCACATTGGAAAAAGTAACTCAAATGATTATAAACTTGCAGGGAGGGGATATTATGTTGGTGCGGGTTGTCAGCTGAATGTATGGAAAGATCGTTTGCGCTTTAATCCAAAGCTAACAGTTGGATCTTACAATTCAAAAAGTTATTTTGAAATGCCCGATGAAGTGTTTTCAATTATAAATCTGGAAGTTCCCTTGTTTTTCGATTTGATTCA
>CAYTIY010000156.1:0-3813 GCA_964438045.1 uncultured Bacteroidales bacterium
GAACCCACCTGGCGACGGCCTGTCATGACCATGTCGTACTGGAAGGGATTGAAAGCCACTCCTCCCACATAGGCCCTCACGTGTCCGTTCATGGGATCCATGGCCATGAAACCGGCACGAAGGAAATACTTGTGGTACCGGATGGAATCCAGGGGCGACATGATGGTGTCCACCGTTCCATGATACGAGAAGACCGACATTTTCACGGGCTTCCGGAAGGCAGACATGATTTCCCGTTCCGAATACCCTTCTTCCTTCATGACACGGTACCGATCCGATTGCTTGATGGCGCGTTTCAGGATGGCATCCACTTCTTCGGTTTTCAAATCCTTGGTGTAAGGGGCATAGGAACGGCCCTTCTTTTCCTTGTTGAACAGGCCCTGCAAATAGTTACCAATGTGTTCCTGAACGGCTTCTTCGGCATACTGCTGCATGCGCGAGTCAATGGTCGTATGGATTTTCAACCCGTCCGTATACAAATCGTAGTACGAACCGTCGGGTTTTGTGTTCTTGTTACACCAACCGTACAGGGGATTGGTTTCCCATGCCAGAGAATCGTCCCTGTACTGCTGCGTGTTCAAGGCTGCATAATGGCTGCGCTTGGGTTTACTGCGGGTCATGATTTGCCGTAGGTATTCCCTGAAATAGGGTGCGGGACCTTCTTTGTGATCCACCTTGTGGTAGTCAAGTTTTAACGGCAACTGTTTTACGGAATCACGCGTAGCCTTGGTGATATATCCGGCCTTGCGCATCTGATCGAGGACCACATTCCGGCGATTTTGCGAGCGTTCGCCAAACTTCACAGGGTTGTAGTACGTTGAATTCTTGCACATACCCACCAGCGTGGCAGCCTGTTCAAGGCTCAACTTGTCCGGTGTTGTCCCGAAATAAACCCAGGAAGCCGTCTTGACACCCACTGCGTTGTTGGTGAAATCATACTGGTTGAGATACATAGTGAGAATCTCTTCCTTGGTATAGAAGCGCTCCAGTTTGACGGCAATGACCCACTCGATGGGTTTCTGGAACAAGCGTTCAATTTTGTTTTCAGCACGGGGCGTATAGAGCTGCTTGGCCAACTGCTGGGTGAGCGTGCTCCCGCCACCGGCTTTGCCGCTGAACAAGACCACCCGCTTGATGATAGCCCTCATCAGTGCCTTGGCGTCAATTCCGGAATGCTTACTGAAACGCACATCTTCGGTGGCGATCAGGGCATTGACCAGATTGGGCGACAAATCCCGGTAATTCACCAACACCCGGTTGCCCGTATTGCGGTGATAAAAGGTGCTCAACACGACACCATCGGCGCTGTAGACCTCGGTCGCCACGTTGTTCTTGGGATTCTCCAGTTCTTCGATGGGTGGCATATATCCAATCCAACCGTAGGCGATCAGGGTAAAAATAACCGCGGCAACCAGGATACCGATTCCAAACGTCCACCAGAAAATCTTCAGCAGTTTTTTTAGCAGCATAGTACATCCAATTTACGATGGACAAAATTACGTTTTTCTTTTGCATTTGTCACGCGATTTTCAAGGCGTTTTTTTAGGAGGTAGCCCAT
The DNA here is from genome assembly GCA_964438045.1 of uncultured Bacteroidales bacterium. Lineage (GTDB taxonomy): Bacteria > Bacteroidota > Bacteroidia > Bacteroidales > UBA1402 > UBA8389. The sequence continues at coordinate 1,559 of CAYTIY010000156.1, forward strand.
CCTTTTTCGTACTTTTGTCCAACGGTTTACGAAACGAACAACCACATCCCTACAGTATGCCTACCAAAAGTATCGTATCCATCAACGATTATTCCAAAGAACAAATTCTCCACATCCTTGACAACGCTGCCTCTTTCGAGGCCAATCCCAATCAGGAACTGTTGAAGGGAAAGGTGGCCGCCACCCTGTTCTTTGAACCATCCACCCGTACACGACTCAGTTTTGAAACCGCCGTCAACAGATTGGGAGGCAGGGTGATCGGTTTTTCCGACGCCTCAACATCCAGCTCCGTAAAGGGAGAAAGCCTGAACGACACCATCCGGATGGTTTCCAACTACGCCGATATCATCATCATGCGTCATCACTTGGAAGGAGCGGCCCGTTACGCTTCCGAGGTGACCTCCGTTCCCATCATCAACGCAGGAGACGGCTCGAACCAGCATCCGTCACAGACCATGCTGGACCTGTACTCGATCCGCAAGACGCAGGGACACCTCGACAACCTGAAAATAGCCATGGTCGGCGATTTGAAGTACGGACGTACCGTTCATTCCCTGCTCATGGCCATGTCGCACTTTTCTCCCACCTTTTACTTCATTGCTCCGGAAGAACTCAAAATGCCCGATCCCTACAAGCTACACTGTCGGGAGTTTGGCATTCCCTATGTGGAAGTGGCCGATTTCAGCACCGACATCATCAAGGATGTGGACATCCTCTACATGACCCGGGTACAGAAAGAACGCTTCACCGATGCCATGGAATACGAAAAGGTCAAAAACGTTTATACGTTACGTCTGGACATGCTCAACGGATCGAAAGACAACCTGCGCATTCTGCACCCACTGCCCCGGGTAAACGAAATCGATATGGACGTGGACACAAGCCCCAAGGCCTACTATTTCGAACAGGCCAAGAACGGCCTATACGCCAGACAGGCCATGATTTGCAATGCGTTGGGTTTGATATAATCGCACAGAAATGACAACCACAAAAACCGAACTTCAGGTAAAGGCCCTTCAAAACGGCACCGTTATCGACCACATTCCTTCTGAAAACCTTTTCAAGGTGGTGGCCTTGTTGAAACTGGAAACACTCGACAACCAAATAACGGTAGGCAACAACTTGAACAGCAAACTATTGGGGAGCAAGGGCATCATTAAGATTGCCGACAAGTTTTTTGCCGAAGAAGAAATCAGCCGCATCGCTCTCATTGCCCCGAATGCGAAGATCAATGTGATCAAAAACTACGAGGTGATTGAAAAGAAACAATTGTCGCTGCCTGAAACCTTTACCGGCATCGTAAAATGCCCCAACCCCAAGTGCATCACCAACAATGAGCCCATGAAAACGCGTTTCGAGGTGCTCAATACCAAACCTATTGCACTCAGGTGCCCCTACTGCGAGTGCGAGATTCCCCAGGAAGACATCCAATTACTCTAAAAGGTCGATACCCGCATGAAAAAAGACTGGAAACCCGGAACAATGATTTACCCGCTGCCCGCCGTACTGGTCAGCGTAGGTGCCACCGAAGAAGAATTCAACCTCTTCACGGTTTCGTGGGTAGGCACCATCTGTACCGACCCGCCCATGTGTTACATCTCCGTGCGGCCGGAACGCCACTCCTATCCCATCTTGAAAAAGAACATGGAATTTGTAATCAACCTGACCACCAAAGATATGGCCTTTGCTACTGATTGGTGCGGGGTTCGTTCGGGCAAGCAGTTCAACAAATTCAAGGAAATGAAACTCACTCCGGGCAAAGCTACGATAGTAAATGCTCCCACCGTGGAAGAATCGCCCATCAGCATTGAATGCAAGGTACGTGAGGTGATGAGCCTGGGTACCCACGACATGTTCATTGCCGACGTCGTCAACGTACAGGCTGATGAGAAATACATTGATCCTGAAACAGGCGCCTTCAAATTGCACGATGCCGACCTGCTGGTCTATTCCCACGGTTTTTACCACGAACTGGGCCCCATGATCGGCAAGTTCGGCTGGTCTGTACAAAAAAAGAAATAATTTTTTAACCCTATCATATGAAGAGAGATCAAGTTATTTTCGACATCATTGAACGCGAACACCAACGCCAGTTGAAAGGCATCGAGCTGATTGCCTCCGAAAACTTTGTCAGCGACCAGGTCATGGAAGCCATGGGTACCTGGTTGACCAACAAGTACGCCGAAGGTTATCCGGGTCATCGCTACTACGGTGGTTGCGAAGTCGTGGATGAAAGTGAACAACTTGCCATTGAC
>CAYTIY010000157.1:0-3698 GCA_964438045.1 uncultured Bacteroidales bacterium
CTGCAGGAAGTGAACAACAAGCTGGCTGCCCTGAAGATGGCACTCGATTTGGCTGTAACACTTAAAAACTGAACCCTATGGAACAAACAACAGCAAAAAAGCCGTATGGTTCGCTCAAGGTTTTGGTGTTCGATAACTACGACTCATTTACCTACAACCTGGTACATGCCCTGAAAAATCTGGGCGTAACACACATCGATGTGGTGAGGAACGACAAACTCAAGTTGGAAGACGCGGCCGGTTACGACAAAATTGTGCTGTCACCCGGACCGGGTATTCCGTCCGAAGCGGGTTTGTTGCTCGACTTGATTCGGATGCATGCTCCCACCAAGGATATCTTGGGTGTGTGCCTGGGGCATCAAGCCATAGGGGAAGCCTTTGGTGCCACCCTGGTCAATTTGGGCGAAGTGCACCACGGCTTGTCCGAGTCGGTTCACCGTGTAGCCTACGACCCCTTGTTTGAAGGGCTGCCCGACACCTTCGAGGTGGGGCGGTACCATTCCTGGTCGGTGAGTCCCGAATACCTGCCTGACTGCTTTGAAGTGACCAGCCTGGACGACGAGGGTCAGATCATGTCCATGCGCCACAAGAGCTACCGCCTTCACGGGGTTCAGTTTCATCCCGAATCGGTGTTGACTCCCTTGGGCGAGCGCATGATAGACAACTGGTTGTCGCTGACGAAGTGAATTCAGAAAAAATAATAAAACAAGATATCGATGAAACACTTACTGAACAGACTTTTCGAACACCAATACCTGACCTCCGATGAGGCAGCCGCCGTGCTCATCAACATTGGCCGCGGGCAATACAACGAGCAGCAGATAGCCGCCTTTATCAGCGTATTTCTCATGCGCAGCATCACCATCGACGAATTGGCCGGTTTTCAGCAGGCCTTACTCGAACTGGCCAACCGGGTTGACTTGTCAGAATTCGATCCCATCGACATTGTCGGTACGGGGGGCGATGACAAGAATACCTTCAATATTTCAACCCTTAGTTGTATCGTATTGGCGGGCGCCGGTTACAAGGTGTGCAAGCATGGAAATTACGGTGCCACCTCTGTATCGGGTTCTTCCAATGTCATGGAACAGCACGGTGTGAAGTTTACAGCCGATTACGACACTTTACGCAAGTCGATTGAGACCTGCAACCTGGCTTATCTGCACGCTCCCTTGTTCAATGCAGCCATGAAAACGGTAGCACCGGTAAGAAAGGCGCTCGGTGTACGCACGTTTTTCAACCTGTTGGGCCCGCTGGTGAACCCGGCCCGTCCGCAGAAGCAATGCCTTGGGGTGTACAACCTGAAGATGGCCCGCTTGTATGAATACACCTATCAAAAAACGGGGGTGGACTTCGCCATCATCCACAGTCTGGACGGATACGATGAGTTGTCGCTCACGGGTGACATGAAGGTGGTCCGTAACGGGGGAGAAGAGGTGTTTAAGCCGATAGACCTGGGTTTCAAACGCGTAAATCCGGAGGAACTCTACGGAGGTGCCACAGTAAGTGAAGCCGCCATGCTATTCGACAGCGTATTGGAAAATCGATGCACGGAAGCCCAGAAGAGCGTGGTGTTGGCCAATTCGGCCATTGCCATGCAAGTAATTGAACCGGCTTTGTCGTTTGGCGAGGCGGTGGATAAATCAAGGGAGTCTATTGATAGCGGAAGGGCACTGTCAACATTCAAACAGTTTATAGCCGTAAACAGCTGAGGTATGAGTACGAACGATATTCTAGAGGAAATAGTAGCCGCCAAGCGGGAGGAAGTGGCTTCCCGAAAAGCCGTGGTGCCCATGGAGCACCTGAGTAACCAATGTGCCGGTCTTAAACCGGGACGTTCGCTGAGAAAAGCGTTGGAAGCTTCGCCTTCCGGCATCATTGCCGAATTCAAGCGCAAGTCACCGTCGAAAGGCTATTTGTTTGAAGGAGCCGATGTGGCTGCCGTGGCTCCTGCCTATGAGGTGTCCGGGTGTTCAGGCATGTCTGTCCTGACCGATTACTCCTATTTCGGCGGAACCATCCATGACTTGAAAACAGCCCGGTCGTTGGTTGATGTTCCCATCCTGCGTAAGGACTTTATCATTGACCCGTACCAGATCTATGAATCGAAAATCCTGGGAGCCGATGTAATCCTGCTGATTGCAGCTATCTTAACACCGGATGAAGCTTACGATCTCGGTGAGCTGGCCCATGAACTCGGTATGGAAGTATTGCTCGAGGTTCATCAAGAAGAAGAACTGGAGTATGTGAGTCGATTTACGGACATGCTGGGCGTGAACAACAGGCAGTTACGAACATTCAAGACCGATGTGCAGACCTCGTTCGAGTTGGCCTCCAAGGTGCCTGCTAACGTTACGCTGGTTTCAGAGAGTGGATTGAGTGACGCCTCCACCATCAAGGCCTTGCGGGATGCCGGTTTCAAGGGGTTTCTCATGGGGGAAGCTTTTATGAAGACTGGAGAGCCAGGAGCAGCGTTGGGATTGTTGATCAACTCCTTACAAGCCTAAACGATGGAAACGTTGGTCAATCACCTCAAACTGAAAATCTGTGGCATGCGGGAGCCCGGCAACATCCAGGCGGTGTCTGCCCTGAAACCCGATTACCTGGGCTTTATTTTCTATGAACGTTCGCCCCGTAATGTATCAAACACGTCGAGTGTTTCGCGTGCTTTGCTGGATGACTTGAAGGAAAAGGGCATCACTCCGGTGGCTGTTTGTGTAGATGCTTCGGTTGAGGCTGTTCGCACACTGGTCTCGATATACGGTTTTACGGCTGTTCAACTTCACGGACACGAATTGCCTGCTGTTTGCAGGCAACTGAAAGATGACGGATTGATTGTGTTCAAGGCTTTTTCCGTTGAAACAACAGACGACGTGAGGCAGACGGCGGCGTATGAAGGCTGTTGCGATTGTTTTTTGTTTGACACGAAGACGAACCTGCCCGGTGGATCGGGTATTCGTTTCGACTGGTCAATCCTACAAGCCTATTTGGGTAACACACCTTTTTTCCTGAGTGGTGGTTTGGAGGTTTCATCAGTAGACGCTATCCGGTTGTTCTCGCATCCATACCTGTATGGATTGGATGTCAACAGTCGTTTTGAGATGTTGCCCGGTCTCAAGGATGAGTCGTTATTAATGCTGTTTATCAATCAATTATCAGAAAAATAACTCGGTTAGAAATGAATACTATGTCAAATAGAATTAACGCATTGTTTCAGCGGAAGGCCTCAAAGGTACTGTCCGTATATTTTACAGCGGGTTTTCCGCAGCTCGATTCCACCATGCCCGTATTGCATGCCCTGCAAGAGGGAGGGGTGGATATGGTGGAAGTGGGCATTCCCTTTTCCGATCCTATGGCAGATGGTCCGGTGATTCAGTCCAGCTCACACCAGGCCTTGTCTAACGGCATGTCTTTGAAGACCTTGTTTGACCAGTTGGCCTCAATGAGGCCTTCCATCCATATTCCGGTAGTTTTTATGGGCTATACGAATGTGGTGATGCAGTACGGCTTGGAGGCATTTTGCGCATCTTGCCGTGAAGTAGGCGTAGACGGGGTTATCCTGCCCGATCTTCCCATGAACGATTATGTGAAGGAATACAAACCGGTGATGGATGCCTACGGCCTATCCATGATTCTGCTTATTACGCCGGAAACGTCGGACGAACGGATCAGGGCTATTGATGAACAGACCAACAGCT
>CAYTIY010000158.1:0-3664 GCA_964438045.1 uncultured Bacteroidales bacterium
CACCGCTGCTTTGGTCGTTCGCTCAAACTTCGGCAGGTATCCGCCGGGGGCGACAACAGCTGTGAACTGGAGCTCAATGCGGCCAACAACGTACAGTTCGATATGACCCGCTTTGGCATTGACTTTGTGGCCTCTCCCCGCCACGCCGACGGTCTGGTTGTAACAGGCCCCATTTCGGCCAATATGGCTGACGCGCTCGACCGGTGCTGGGAAGCTGTCCCCGACCCCAAGGTGCTGATCCTTGCGGGCACCGATGCCATCAGTGGGGGTATTTTTGCCGACAGCCCGGCCCTGGATAGGCATTTTCTGGATACCCATCCTGTGGATCTCTACATGGCCGGCAATCCCGTTCATCCCTTAACGTTTATCAAGGGAATGCTTCAACTTTTACGGAAATAACCAGACAACAACCATGACAACAACACCTTCAATGTCCAATCGTATCGACGTAGTCGATGCCCTGCGCGGTTTCGCCATCATGTCCATCATGTTGTTGCACAACGTGGAACACTTCGATTTTTACTACCAGCCCACCAATTTGCCAACCTGGATGTACCCGTTGGACCAGGCGGTGTTTGCCGTTGTTGGTTCCCTGTTTTCAGGAAATTCATATTCCATTTTTGCCTTGTTGTTCGGTTTTACCTTTTACCTGATGGACAGCCACCAAACGGCCAAAGGAAAGGATTTCAGGCTGCGTTTTGCCTGGAGGATGGCGTTGTTGCTGTTGTTTGGTCTTTTTAACAGCCTGTTCTACTCGGGCGACATTCTGAACATATATGCCATTCTGGGCTTGTGTCTGATTCCGGTGTGCAGATTATCGAATAAGGTGGTGATGTGGATTGCCATTGTCCTATTTCTTCAACCTGAATTCTGGTTCGACCTGATCTGGCACCTGGTTCAACCCAACTCAGACTTCAACTTGTTTCCACAGTGGATGTCCTATTTCGGTGATGCGAATGTGGCCAAGGGTAGTGAATCGTTCTGGACGTTGGTCAAGGGCAATATGGTGCCCGGCAAGATCGGAACCTTCCTGTGGTCCTGGGAACAGGGACGTTTCTTTCAAACCCAGGCCTTGTTTTTCACCGGTATGTTGCTGGGTAGAACCCGGTTATTTGTCAATGCCCATGAGAAGAAGTCATTTTGGTTGAAGGTGTTGCTTATCTCGGCGGGTGCATTATTGCTGCTCGCATTGGCAAGGCAGGGTCTGATGGGCTTCCAGAAACAGGGTTTTGTCAGCAGGGATGTTTCGTTTTTGTTGCGCAGTTGGGTCAACCTTTCGATGACGGCCATGTGGGTTTCTGGTATCGTCCTGGTTTTCCGGACCCGTTTTCTCAACAAGTTTTTTTTCTTGTTGATTCCGTTCGGGCGGATGAGCCTCACCAACTACGTCATGCAGTCCATCATCGGATCGGTGTTATACTACGGATTCGGATTGGGTCTGTATGCTTACACCGGGGCCAGCCTTTGTCTGTTGATCGGTATCGTGCTGTTCCTGCTGCAGGCCATGTTCTGTGCCTGGTGGCTGAAACGGCATCCTAAAGGCCCCCTTGAAGCTCTTTGGCATAAGGGTACTTGGTTACGCTCCAAGCGCAACTGATGGCGTTTAAATGCGCCATTAACGATTACTTCTGCAACTGAAAGGTATTCATTGAATGTGGTTGAAGGTTGGCGTTCAGGTACTTGTCTCCAAGTTTTACCGTCATCGTCTGTTTTTCTCCGGAAAAATTGCCGGCTACCACCACATAGTTTCCCTGTGGGGTGAGGGCTACCAGGATGGGCATCCGGTCGGTCTGTTCACCTTTATATGCCAGAATTCGGGAGCCTGGTGACAGGAAGTGGCTATAGTGTTTGGCGGCGAAGAACTCTGGCGTCAATGTGGCGGTTTTACTCTTTGAATCAACGCGAATCAAGGCGTTTTGCTTCCAGCCCCAACCGCTCATTCCATTGTCGGCCAGGATGGCGTTCCAAAAGGTGTATTCTTCACAACCTTTGCCGATGTAGTGGTTCATCAGGCCGAAGGTGTGTTCGGCCGATTTCCAGTCGAATGATCCCCAGCCGCATTCGCTTTCACTTTGCATGTACTTGAGCTGCGGGTATTTGGCCCGTATGCGCGGCAGAATCTGGCCACCTTCCCACTGGAAAGCGACTCCCTTCATTATCTGAGCCATCCGTGAATTCGACAACACCTGGTCGACAAAATCGAAGCGGTTGGTGTTGAGCGTTCCGAAATACAGGTCGACACCGGGGTGCTGTTGCTTCAGGGCCGGTGCCAGGTATTCTACATTGAAACGGATGATGCCTTCCGGTGTCCATGGGCAACCCGGATAGGCGGTGTAGCTGAACGGTTCGTTCTGGAACATGGCCTTGGTGATGTTGATGCCCTGTTCCTTGTAGGCAGAAATGAATTTGCAGAAGTAATTGGCGTAGGTCTTCAGGTAACGCGGATCCTGGATGACGTAATCGTTGACGGCCAGTTGCTTGGGATAGACCGATTCGTCCTTTTTCGTGCTGCCTTCAAAAAGGGCAATTTCTGATGCCTTGGGCAACTTGTTGTATTGGGGGTTGCTTACCACTGAGTAGTAGTGGTTGATTTTCATCCAGGAAGGAGGAGACCAGGGTGAGATCCAGAAGGTCATTCCCGGATTGTATTTCAATGCCGACTTGATGTAGGGAATCAAGGTCGTCTTGTCCCTGTCGATGTTGAAGTAGGCCAGTTGAAAATCGCCTGATACTTCGTCGGAACTGTACCAATCTCGGGCATAATCGTTGGCATTCATGGAAACACGACCCACGGAAAATCGCAAGTCGCCGTCGGTAGAAAACAGTTGTTTGAGGATGGCCTCCCTTTTTTCTTCCGGAAGCATGTTGAGCGCATCCCATCCCAACTCGTTGAAACAAGTGCCCCAGGCATTGAAGGTGACTATTGACTCATTTCCGTTGACTGCCAGGCTGGGTGTGGTTAAGGCCCTTTTCCCCAGTTTGATGGCGGATTGTTTCCAGGTTTCACTTTCAGTACTGCTCACCCAAGTCATGGCGTGAGTGTTTATGCTCAGTGTCAGGATGGCAAAACAGGAAAAAAACAGGTGCTTTTTCATACAGGTATTTTTTTAAGCTTTCCAAAGATACAAAAGTTACGTTTAAGCCTGACAGGTCATTGTTGCAAAAGTCATTTTAACGCAGTAAACTTGTAGGAACAAAGTGATTTCTCACATTCAATCAAATATACCCATGAAAAAACACCTGTTACTGATTACCGCTTTGTTGTCAGTCAGCGTCTGCTCGCTGACTGCAGCACCGTTGGATGACAAAAAAAATGTGGCCGTGCTGGCCACTGTTTTCGCTTCCGGTGGAGGCTATGGTGGCAATATGGTCGTGCTGAACGACGGGCAGACGCCAGCTGTCGTGTCTGAACAAATGCGTCGCCGGATGAGTCAGACAACAAACGCAAATGCCCAGCAAGGACAGGGGCGTCGCATCAACCGCCTTACCAGCCAATGGTACCAGTACGAATGGGCCACACCGGTGACTGTAGACGAAGTACAACTGTTCCTCTACAACTACGACAATTTGGTGAAATTGCCTCAGGCGTACCGAATCAGTTATTGGAACGGATCCGCTTTTGTTCCTGTTCAGCACCCGGTGGGTTATGGATTGACCAACAACC
>CAYTIY010000159.1:0-3522 GCA_964438045.1 uncultured Bacteroidales bacterium
TATGTTCTTAATAACTTTGGTAAATTATACGACATTAAATACTAGTCAGTACTTACATTTACATTTGTAGGATACCTTGAAAAAGTTGTCGCTGTTGGCGATTTAGCACAAATCAATGTTACGCTTAAAAGCGATGTAATGCAACTTAACGAAGTTGTAGCCATTGGTTATGGCGTTCAGAAAAAGAAACTAAACACCGGATCTACGTTGAATGTTAAAGGCGATGATATTCAGAAAATGAACACCAGCCGCCCAATTGATGCCCTTCAGGGGTTAAGCCCAGGGGTTAGCATTCAGCAAAGTAGCGGTATGCCTGGCGCTGAAAGCAAAGTGTACATTCGTGGTATCGGAACTACCGGTAATTCTAAACCTACTTATATTGTTGATGGTGTTGCAACAAGCAATATCGACCATCTCTCTCCATCCGACATCGAAAGCATCGATGTATTGAAAGATGCAGCATCGGCTGCAATTTACGGTTCTCGTGCAGCAAATGGTGTAATCCTTGTTACCACTAAAAAAGGTAGTAAAAACGATAAACCAACTGTCACATACGATTTTTACAATGGTTGGAACAGTATTTACAAAGAACCTGAACTGCTTAATGCCCAGCAATATGTCGAAATTTTGAACGAAACTTATGCAAACAGTGGACTTAGAGCAATAAACTGGACAAAACAAGTTCCAAACTTTGATAAAATTGAAAGTGGCGAATGGACCGGAACCAATTGGTTTGATGAAATGACTACTGAAAATGCACAGACTCAAAGCCATGCAATATCAATAACCGGAGGTTCAGATCGTACCATTTATTCAATGGGTTTTGGATACTATAAAGAAGAAGGAACATTAGGATCTCAGGGCAATAACATCTATGAGAGAATAAGTGCCCGATTAAACACCGAGAATGTCATTATCAGAAGCAACAATCTGGACATTCTTAAAGTTGGGGAAAACTTAACTTACACCAACACAAAAAACCCAACATTCCGTACAGGTAATATATACTGGAGCGATCTTCACAATGCAATGGTTACCAATCCTCTTCTTCCAATGTATGCCGAAGACGAAACGGACAAAGCCTATCCATATCATTATGCAATTTTACTTGCTTCAAAAGATGTGAACCCAATTGCATCATTGGTGTACAACGGAAAAGACAGCCACAATTCAAACAACACCATTATTGGTAACGTGTATGCCGAACTGCAACCGATAAAAGATTTGAAAATCAAATCTTCGTATGGTATAAATGCATGGTTTGGATCTTCAAGACAGTGGACACCTGCTTATGAACTTTCATCCATAACGAACGCTAAATATGACCAGGTTAGTCAAAGCATGTATCAGGGTCTTACCTGGACATTAACAAACACGATCTCTTATAACAAATCGACTGGAAGACATAACGTTTCAGCTGTTGCCGGTAATGAAATGATGAAGACATCCGTAAACTTAAGCTTGAGCGGTACAAATCAAAACAGTTCGTATGGTGATGCAGAACATGCTTACCTTGTAAATGTTCCAATAATTGATGCTGATACATACAAATCAACGATGACCGGTCGTGATGATTATGGCGAATCGTTGATGTCGTATTTCGGACGTATATCTTACGACTTTGATGAGAAATACCTTTTTACAGCAGTGTTACGTGCCGACGGTTCTTCAAATTTTGCTGAAGGTCACCGCTGGGGTACATTTCCATCAGTATCTGCAGGATGGGTTGTTTCGAACGAATCGTTTTTGAAAGACATTTCTGCTATTAATTTCTTAAAGATCAGAGGAAGTTGGGGGCAGAACGGAAATAAAGACATTGACAAATTTCAATATATGTCATCATTATCCGACGATCATTCCGACTATTTCTTCGGACCTACAAAGACAACCAGAAGTCTCGGTGCTTATCCTGCAAGGGTACCTAATCCAAATGTATCGTGGGAAACATCAGAACAAATTAGTGCTGGTTTCGACCTTCACGTTATTGACAGCAAACTGCAATTCACATTCGACTGGTACAACAAAAATACACGCGACTGGTTAGTTATTGCACCTGCACTTGCAACAAATGGCACAGCGGCTCCCTATATTAATGGTGGAGATATCCGGAATAAGGGTGTGGAATTGGCAATAAACTGGAATGACAAAATTGGCGATTTCAAATATGGCGTTACAGCCACAGTTTCTCACAATAAGAACAAAGTTACTTCAATTGATAACGATGAGAAAATCATTCACGGACTACAAGACGTATTGGCTCAGGGAACCAGTGAAATGTTCCGTGCACAGGTTGGTTATCCTATCGGATATTTCTGGGGATATGAAACCGATGGCATTATGCAAAACGATGCCGAAGCAGCTGCATACGTTAGAGTAGCTGGGGAAAAGGCTGGAGAACCTTATTTTAAGGATCAATCGGCAGGTGACCTTCGCTTTGTTGACAAGAATCAGGATGGTGAGATCGACGATAAAGATAAAGTGATGATTGGTGATCCGAATCCTGATTACATCTTCGGACTTCAATTCAATGCAGAATACAAAGGAGTTTCTTTCCTTGTTAGTGCTAACGGAAAAGCAGGACATCAGATAGCTAAAGCATATCATCCCCTTGATTCGCCTTTTGCAAATTATACCATCGATGTTTACGATCGCTGGCACGGAGAAGGTACATCAACCGATCGTCCAAGACTCACAAAATCAGGCCAAAATGTCACAAATATTTCAGACATCTACATCGAAGATGCTGATTTTATAAGAATAAACAACATCACATTGGGTTATGATTTCAAACAAATATTGAAAAAATTCCCAGTTGAAGAACTCCGTCTGTATGTTACGGCCAAGAATATTTTCACATTCACTAACTATTCAGGCATGGATCCTGAAGTAGGTTATGCCCCAACTTCTTGGGCTTCCGGTATCGACTTGGGTTTATATCCTTCAGCACAATCGTACATGATTGGTTTAAATCTTAGATTTTAATCCTTAAATTCTAATATAAAATGAAAAGAATAATATATATCACCTTAATTGCTTTTAGCTTGATTTTACAAAGCTGCGGCGAGGAATTCCTTGATACAAAAAACCTCTACGAAAAATTAGATGCGGATTTTTACAAAAACCCTGCTGATATTGATCAAGCCTTAACAGCCACATACTCCTGTTTAGCAATCGATGCAGGTGCTAACAACCCAATATTAATGGCCAATTTAATGTCTGACGATTGTTTTGCTGGTGGTCGACTGCTTGATATAGAGTTCCATGATCTTGATCGTTGTACCAATCAGCAAGAAGACAATTATCTAAGTTTCTGGGAAACTACCTACACTGGTATTTTTAGGGCAAATATGATTATCCTTCGTGGAGATCAGGCTGTATATGCCAACGAAGCAGAAAAAAATCAGGCTTTGGGCGAAGCATACTTTTTAAGAGGTTACTTTTACCTAAAACTTGCTCAGTTTTTCGGGAATGTACCTTTAATTACTGTTCCTGAACCATTGAACAACCCTAAAGCTTCTGCTG
>CAYTIY010000160.1:0-3493 GCA_964438045.1 uncultured Bacteroidales bacterium
TTTTTGCCAGCGTGCTGATACTCGGCATCTTTTTCAACAAAATCGGGGATGTGATCAAAGACCCCGACGTAAACGTATTGACCAACCTGAAGGACAACTGACCATGATACTTATTTTCCTGATTGGAGCCATACTGATAGCCTGCGGCTTGTTTGTCAACCGCACCACCTGGATCAACTACCTGTTGGTCGGGCTATTCGTGGTGTTGCTGTTCAGTTTCGGTATGATTCAATGCGTTCAGTTGCACACCACTGAGCTGGGCTTTTTCAAAACAGACGCGCTTGGCCTAATCCTGTTGCTTTCCCTGTGTTGTGTGGCCGTTCCTGCGTTGTTCCACAGTTATCGCTACCTAACCCAGCACAATACCGGCGAGACAGCCCATTCACGCGGCTTTTTCTTCGGAGCCATGGTCTTGCTAATTACCGCCTGTTCCATGGCGTATCTGTCTAACCAGCCGGCTGTGACCTGGATTTTCATTGAGATCACCACCCTGAGTGCCTCAACACTCATTTATCACCACCGCAACCTGCAGGCGTTGGAAGGCGTGTGGAAATACGTGTTCATTTGCGCCATCAGCATCACGTTTATCTACGTAGGCATTTTGTTTCTCAGCCTCTCCATGAAGCAGGCCGGTCTGGAAAGCATGACCTACGATTCGCTGTATGCCAACCGACACCTGTTGAACCCCTTCTGGCTGAAACTATCGTTTCTGTTCATGTTCACCGGGTTTACGGCCAAAATGGGCCTGGTTCCCATGTACACGGCCGGCATCGATGCGAAGGACAAGGCACCGGCTCCGGCGGGAGCCCTTTTTTCCAGCATCCTGATGAACGTCGGTTTTGTAGGCATCTACCGTATCTACGCCATTCTTTCCGGTACGCCGTTGCAAAGCTGGGCCAATTCAATCATGATGGTAGCCGGGGTGTTGTCGGTTTTTGTGGCAGCTGTTTATATGACACGTGTCAAAAACATCAAACGCCTGTTTGCCTATTCGGGCATTGAGCACATGGGCTTGGTCACGATTGGCCTGGCTGCCGGAGGCGTGGGTGTGTATGCCGCTATCCTGCACGTGGTTTTGCACGCCTTTGTCAAACCCACCCTGTTTTTCCAATACAATCAACTGTACTGGGTGTACCAGAGCAAGAGTGTCAACGATTTGGGCAACTATTTTGCCTACAACAAAACGGGAGCCTTGTTGTTTCTGCTGGCCTTCTTTTCGGTCACGGCACTACCGCCTTCCGGTCTATTCGTGAGTGAGTTCCTGATTTTCCAATCGCTGTTTGAAGGGCACAATCTCCTGTTATTGATTGCCGTACTGATCCTGCTGACCACCATCCTCTGGGGCTTGGGTTCGGCCATCTTCAAGTTGCTCTTTGCTGCCGAAAAATCGGTGGATGAGGTCACAAAGCCACACATCAGTCCTTGGGAATCGTTTTCACAATACCTGTTGTTGGCGGCCTCCATTTATCTGGCCTACAATCCACCAGCTGCGTTGGTCAATTTGATGAACGACGCGGTTACTTTAATTCATTAATGGGAAATGAACGCTGCTACCCTACATAACAATCAAGCCCTGGCACTCAGCCGGATTCCGATGCTGGACTACGAGACGTTCCGGTTGGACAACCTGGCACTGCTCGACAGCGCGGAACGGCATTGTGTACACTACTTCGGGGTTGCACAATCGGATGGCATTCGTCTGTTTTGTTGCGTGGCCGACGATGCCACGCACGAAATAAACGTCACTTCTTCTGTGGTGGATCCTACGGTTGAACGACCCTCCCTGACGGCTGTCCATGCCTGTTTTGAACCGTTTGAACGGGAAATCCACGAACGGTTCGGGCTACGCTACTCCGACCACCCCTGGCTGAAACCGTTTCGCTACGCGTTCAACCGTGCGGACCAGTATTCGGTCATAGCTGGGTATCCGTTTTTACGGTCGGACAGCGAGGAACTGCACGAGGTGGGAGTCGGACCCATCCACGCCGGCATCATCGAGCCCGGGCATTTTCGATTTATCTGCAACGGCGAACAGATCATGCACCTGGAAATCCAACTGGGTTACCAGCACCGCGGCATCGAATCGCTTATGGTGGCAAAGAAGAAACTGCTCGAACGCACTACCCTGGCTGAGAACATTGCCGGTGATACCACCGTGGGGCATACAACGGCTTTTGTCAATTTGTGGGAAAGCCTGTGCGGCCATGAAACAGACGCATCCCTGCATTACACCCGCACAGTGGCCCTGGAGCTGGAACGCATGGCCATCCATACGGGCGATATGGCCGCCATCTGCGCCGACATGGGCTATCAGCTGGGCAATGCGGTGTACGGTCGCCTACGGACCCCCCTTATCAATTTCTTTCAGGAGTGGTGCGGGAACCGGTTAGCCAAGGGACTCATTCGTGCGGGCAAGATCAACTACCCGTTTACTGAGGTGCTTGCTGAGCGGTTGTTGCAGGTTTTAGACGCTTACGAGGTCGATTTCGAGGAAATGACGCGTACGTTCTTTGCACTACCCAGCGCTTTGTCACGCATGGAGAAAACGGGCGTGGTTACGTACAATCAGGTGCTGGAAATGGGAGCCGTTGGCATGGCGGCCCGCATGAGTGGCCTGAACAGGGACATCCGGGCGTCACACCCCTGCAACCTGTACGGTTCGGTTATCGAGCACATACCCATCATCAAACACCACGGCGATGTATACGCCAGGGTTCGTATCCGTAGGGAGGAAATTCGCCAATCCATGGGTTATCTGCGGCAACTGATGCATGAAGTGCCGCCCATGCTACAACCCGAAGTGGCTACCCCGTATTCCGATACGCACATTCACCGCTGCTCAGAGGTAAAGAACTTAAACCCGGGTGCGTCTCTTTTCGTTCTCTCGCTGGTGGAAGGATGGCGGGGTGAGATCTGTCATGCAGCCCTGACCGACTCTGAAGGAAACCTGGCAGCTTATTCTATCAAGGATCCCTCAAATCACAACTGGATGGCCTTAGCGCTGGCTGTCAGGAACAACGAGATTTCCGACTTTCCCATCTGCAACAAGAGCTTCAACCTGTCCTACTGCGGACACGACCTGTAACAATCATGAACAGCAACCTACGCATACTGCTCCATCAAGGCCGGCAATACATTCCCGATATTAAGCATGCCGTTCCTCCCGGCATCTTTCGCGGCAGGCCCGTGATTTCCGACGTCAAGGTGGATGAACGGCAATTGGTTGAGTTATGCCCTACGGGAGCCATTACAGCAGCACCCGTCAGCATCGACTTGGGAAAGTGTACGTTCTGCGGCGAATGTGCGGTGTGTTTCCCTGAAAAAATATCCTTTACCAAGGATAACAATCTGGCCACCAACGACCGTTCCGGTCTGATTGTGAGGGAAGGAGAGGATAACCTCATCTCGGTAGATCCTCAACAGGTGCGTACGGAAATTCACCGCTGCTTTGGTCGTTCGCTCAAACTTCGGCAGGTATCCGCCGGGGGCGACA
>CAYTIY010000161.1:0-3454 GCA_964438045.1 uncultured Bacteroidales bacterium
CAGCTCAAGCTGGCTGAAAAAGGAGACGACGAGGCCATGTTCATCGACATGGACTTTGTCCGCGCTTTGGAATACGGTATGCCCCCCACATCGGGTATGGGTATCGGCATGGACCGGCTTGTCATGCTGATGACCGGGCAGACGACCATTCAGGAAGTACTGTTCTTCCCCCAAATGCGGCCTGAGAAGACTGTAAAGAAAGATTCTCTACAAGCCTATACAAACATCGGCATACCCGAAGAATGGGTTCCCGTGTTGCAAAAAGCCGGCATTCTGTTGGTGGAACAAATCAAGGATCAGGTTCCCGGAAAATTGCATCAGGAACTGTGCGGTCTCAATAAAAAACTCAAGCTGGAACTGACAAATCCGACATTGGATCAAATAACAGAGTGGCAATCAAAACTCTAGGACTATGGAATTCCAAGGAAAAATCTGCATCATGGGTGGAGGCAGCTGGGCAACTGCCCTGGCCAAGATTGTGATGATGAATGGTACCGAGAAGATCAACTGGTACATGCGAAGGCCTTCCCAGATCGAGGATTTTAAACGAATGGGACATAACCCGCTGTATCTGAGCGCGGTCAATTTTGACACCAGCCGGATCCACTTTTACAGCAACATCAACCTTGCCGTGAAACAATCCGACATGTTGATTTTCGCCACTCCATCCCCTTACCTGAAGCAACACCTAAAGAAACTTCATCAGGACATCAGCAATAAGGTGATCGTTTCAGCCATCAAAGGCATCGTACCCGACGAGAACATGCTGGTTTCCAACTATTTCAACCAGACCTATAACGTTCCGATGGAAAACATCGCCGCCATTGCCGGACCGTGTCACGCTGAGGAAGTAGCCCTGGAACGTCTCTCTTACCTGACCATTGCCTGCCCGAACAAGGAGCGTGCCCGAAGCATCGCTCAAAAGTTTACCTGCAACTTCGTCAAGACCACCATCTCGGATGATTTATATGGCATTGAGTACTCATCGACCCTGAAGAACGTCTATTCCATTGCCGCAGGTATCTGCCACGGGCTGAAATACGGTGACAACTTCCAATCGGTACTCATTTCCAATTCAACACAGGAAATCGCCCGATTTGTGAATGCCGTATACCCCCTGAGTAGAAACATCAACGAATCAGTCTACCTCGGTGACCTGCTCGTCACTTCCTACTCCAAATTCAGTCGGAACCGCACATTTGGAACCATGATTGGAAAAGGGTATTCAGTACGTACCGCTCATCTGGAAATGGAAATGATAGCCGAAGGGTATTACGCCACCAAGTGCGTCAAGGAAATAAACGAATGTTACCATGTGAACATGCCCATCCTGGACGCCGTGTACAACATTCTTTACGAACGGGTATCACCCGGCATTGAAATCAAGCTGCTCACCGAGTCGCTACGTTGATCTGACGCCCCTCGCTTTCTTCAACTGACAAACCAACCAAACACGCACAATTTCTATGAATACCCTACAATTTGACCTCACACACGCTCTGGACTTCGTTCCTAAGGAAACGATTGACAACTACGCAGATGCAACCGCTTCAGCCAACCGCCTGCTTCATGAAGGTTCGGGAAAGGGAAATGATTTTCTGGGTTGGTTGAACCTACCCTCATCGCTGACCGATGCTTTCCTGACCGATATCCAGCAAACCGCAGACAAATTGCGCGCATCCTGCGACATCGTGGTGGTGGCCGGTATCGGTGGCAGTTACCTGGGAGCAAAGGCCGTCATCGATGCCCTGAACAAGAGTTTCGATTGGTTGGAAACAAACCGGAAAAACCCGATTATTGTTTACGCAGGCCACAATATCAGCGAAGACTACTTGGCCGAATTGCTGGAGCTTCTCAATAACAAGTCATTCGGCATCATCAACATTTCCAAGTCGGGCACGACTACGGAAACCGCCCTGGCATTCCGTTTGCTGAAAACCCTGCTGGAACAACAAGTTGGCAAAACCGAGGCCAAGAACAGGATAGTCGCCGTGACGGATGCCAGCAAGGGGGCATTGCGCAAATTAGCCGACCAGGAAGGATACGCCACCTACGTCATCCCCGACAACGTGGGCGGTCGCTTTTCCGTGCTTACTCCGGTAGGATTGCTCCCCATCGCCGTAGCAGGACACGACATCAAGCAATTTGTAGCCGGAGCCTGTATCATGGAAACCCTATGCGGGACTGAAACACCCTTTTCCAACAATCCGGCAGCCGTGTATGCGGCCATCCGAAACGAGCTGTATCAATCGGGTAAAAAAATAGAAGTACTCGTTAATTACCACCCCAAACTTCACTTTGTTTCCGAATGGTGGAAACAACTGTACGGTGAAAGTGAAGGCAAGGAACACAAAGGAATATTTCCCGCTTCGGTAGACCTTACCACCGACCTGCACTCCATGGGGCAATGGATTCAAGAAGGGGAACGCACTCTATTTGAAACGGTAATCAGTATAAAGGAAGCAAATCGGGAAGTCATCATTCCAAAAGACAATGAAAACCTAGATGGGCTGAACTTTCTGGCCGGAAAGCGGGTGGATCAAGTCAACAAAATGGCCGAACTAGGAACACGGCTGGCCCATATGGATGGGGGCGTCCCCAATTTGAGGATAGAACTTCCTCGTTTGGACGCTCATTACTTGGGTCAATTACTCTACTTCTTTGAAAAAGGATGCGGCATCAGTGGTTACCTACTGGGGGTCAATCCCTTTGATCAACCGGGAGTAGAAGCCTACAAGAAAAACATGTTTGCTCTGCTGGAAAAACCCGGTTACGAAAAAGAAACCGAATCCATCAAGAAAAGACTGTGAGCACGATGTTCGATTCCGCCATCCGTGCGTTCCTTACCGCCAAGCCGTATCATCGTCTAGACATCAAATCCGTTCTGTTCGACATGGACGGTGTCTTATTCGACTCCATGCCCATTCATGCGTATGCTTGGTGCAATACGTTTAGGGAACTGAGTCTGGATTTTACCGAAGAGGAATGTTACCTCAACGAAGGCAGGACAGGGAGCGGAACCATCAACACCGTGTATCAACGGGCATACGGTAGGAATGCAACCGAAGCGGAGATCAAACACATCTACAACCGAAAATCCTACTTGTTCGACCACCATGATGCGGCTCCTGTTATGCCCGGAGCCGCCGAACTGCTCGACAAGGTCCGTGACGATGGTCTTTCCCGCATTCTGGTCACTGGTTCGGGACAGAAAGCCCTGTTAGCAAAACTGAACACCTTTTTTCCAAACCATTTTGCGCCTGAAAGCATGGTAACAGCCTACGATGTTAAAAAAGGAAAACCCCACCCCGAACCCTATCTTCAGGGACTGAAGAAAGCCGGGGTAGGATCTCATGAGGCCATCGTGGTGGAAAACGCCCCCTTGGGAGTAGCTTCGGGCAAACAGGCAGGACTGTTTGTGGTTGCGGTCAATACCGGCAAACTGGCCGACCAC
>CAYTIY010000162.1:0-3439 GCA_964438045.1 uncultured Bacteroidales bacterium
GGGATGGGCGTTCACATCGTTGGGCTCCCCGTGGGTGGCCCAACGGGTGTGTGCAATGCCGATGGTGCCACTGGTATCCTTCGAATCGGCAAAGTGTTCGAGATCGGCCACCTTACCCCTTGTCTTGTAAACCACCAGTTCGTCCGAACCGGTTATAAGAGCAACCCCGGCACTGTCGTACCCTCTGTACTCCAACCGCTGCAGGCCCTTGATCAGGATGGGATAGGCCTGCTTGTTACCGATATAGCCAACTATTCCACACATAGTATTGGTTTTTTACAGAAACCGTCGTTTCTGCTGTGTTTAAGTCGTTATTTGTATTCGCTCCAGCTTTTAATCTGTATGTCATCGATGCTGACCTTGCAGAACGCATAAATGAAGGCGGCAGCCAAACGCGCGTTGGTCAACAAGGAGATGTTGAAATCGATGGCTCCCCGTCGGATCATGTACCCGTTGGTTAATTCACGTTTCGTCAGGTTTTTCGGGATGTTGATCACCAGATCGAATTCCTTGTTCCGAATCATATCCAGTGCCTTGAGTTCACCTTCCTCATCCGGCCATGATACTTGGGTAACGTCCACACCATTTTCTTTCAGGAACGTATAGGTTCCACCCGTGGCAAACAGCTTATACCCTTTGGTTTCCAACAATCGGCAGGGATCCAGCAGAGCCACTTTCGACTTGGCAGGACCGGAGGAAATCAGGATGTTCTTTTCCGGAATCCTGTATCCAACGGAAAGCATGGACGTGAGCAAGGCATCATCAAAGTGATCCCCTATGCAACCCACCTCTCCGGTTGAAGCCATGTCCACACCCAACACAGGGTCTGCTTTCTGCAAACGGGTGAAAGAGAACTGGGAGGCCTTGATGCCCACGTAGTCGAGTTCGAACTCCGACTTCTCTGGCTTTGGCACATCCAGTCCCAACATGACCTGGGTGGCCATATCGATAAAGTTCAGCTTGAGTACTTTTGAAACGAAGGGGAAGCTTCGCGAAGCCCTCAGGTTACACTCAATCACCTTGATTTCGTTGTTCTTGGCTAAGAACTGGATATTGAACGGACCCGTGATGTTCAACGCGGCGGCAATGTCGCGGGCCACGCGTTTGATTCGGCGGACAGTCTCGATGTAGATTTTTTGCGGGGGGAATTGCATGGTGGCGTCACCGGAGTGGACACCGGCGAATTCCACGTGTTCGGAAATGGCGTAGACAATGATTTCACCATTCTTGGCTACGGCATCGATTTCGATTTCCTTGGCGTTTTCGATGAACTCGCTCACAACGACAGGGTGTTTCGAGGATACCTCAGTGGCCACCTTGAGGAACATATCCAGTTCCTCGGCGTTGGAGCATACGTTCATGGCGGCACCGGACAAGACATACGAGGGCCTGACCAAAACGGGGAATCCCACGGCCTTCACGAAATCGTTCACATCGTCCAGCGACTTGAGTTCTTTCCAGGCCGGCTGGTCGATACCGAGACGGTCGAGCATAGAAGAGAACTTATGCCGGTCTTCGGCGTTGTCGATAGACTGGGCCGAGGTTCCCATCAGATGGACACCGGCTGAATCCAACCGGACAGCCAGGTTGTTGGGTATTTGACCACCCACCGAAACGATGACCCCCATGGGGTTCTCCAACTCGATGATGTCCATGACGCGTTCGTAGCTCAGTTCGTCGAAGTAGAGCCGGTCGCACATGTCGTAGTCGGTGGAAACGGTTTCGGGGTTATAATTGATCATGACGGAACGAAAGCCTTGCTTTCGTATGGTGTTGAGCGCGTTGACGCTGCACCAGTCGAACTCGACGCTGGATCCGATGCGGTAGGCACCCGATCCCAGAACGATGACCGACTTGTGGTCGCCCAGGTAATGAACATCATTGGCCGTGCCGTTGTAGGTCAGGTAGAGGTAATTGGTCTGTGCGGGAAACTCACCGGCCAGGGTGTCGATCTGTTTGACCACAGGCACCACACCCACCGATTTGCGATAGGTTCTCAAGGCGTCGGCCGCTTCATCCACATCGTTCTTCTCGACCATGATGCGGGCAATCTGGTAGTCGGAGAAACCAGCTTGTTTCAAATCTTTAAGTAAGTCGACAGGAATGGACTGTACTTTTTTGTGCTGTTTCAGCGAACCGGCCAAATCCATGATGTGCTGCAATTTCTGAAGGAACCACTTGTCAATTTTGGTCAGTTCGTGTATTCTGTCAATAGAATAGCCTAGTTTATAGGCTTGTGACAGGAAAAAGACGCGGCGGTCGGTGGGTTCAGCCAAATCCTTATCTAAATCGGTAGTAGCCAGTTCCTTGTTACCGATAAAACCGTGCATGCCCTGCTGAATCATGCGAAGCCCTTTCTGGAAGGCTTCCTCGAAGGTACGTCCAATGGCCATGACCTCACCCACACTTTTCATGGATGAACCGATCTCGCGGGAAACGCCATGAAATTTGGCCAAGTCCCAACGGGGAATCTTGACAACCACGTAGTCGAGGGCAGGTTCGAAGAAGGCCGTTGTAGTACGGGTCACCGAGTTCTTCAGCTCATGCAAGCCAAAGCCCAGGGCCAGTTTGGCAGCCACAAAAGCCAGGGGATAACCCGTTGCTTTGGAGGCCAAGGCGGAAGAACGGCTCAGACGGGCATTCACCTCGATGACGCGGTAATCTTCCGATTCCGGGTCGAACGCGTATTGTACGTTGCACTCGCCCACGATGCCGATGTGACGGACAATCCGTACGGCAATTTCCCTGAGCTTGTGGTATTCGCTGTTGGTCAGTGTCTGCGAGGGCGCTACGACGATGGACTCTCCGGTATGGATGCCCAGGGGGTCGAAGTTCTCCATGTTACAGACCGTAATGCAATTGTCGAAACGGTCTCTCACCACTTCGTACTCGATTTCCTTCCATCCCTTCAGGGATTTTTCCACGAGCAATTGGGAGGAGTAATTGAACGCCTTGGTAGCCAACGCCTGCAATTCTTGGGCATTGTTGCAGAAACCACTGCCCAATCCGCCCAGTGCGTAGGCGGCTCTGACAATGATGGGGTATCCCAGTTGTTCCGCTGCGGTGTGGGCATCCTTGATGGTGGATACGGCCACACTCTTGATGGTTTTGACATCGATTTCATCCAACCGTTCCACGAACAACTCCCTGTCTTCCGTGTTGATGATGGATTGGACAGGGGTACCCAACACCCTGAGGTTGTATTTTTCCAACACCCCGCTCTCATAAAGCTTCACACCGCAGTTCAACGCAGTCTGACCGCCAAAGGATAGCAACAGGCCGTCGGGTTTTTCTTTTTCAATGACTTTCTCTACAAAATACGGGGTAACGGGCAGGAAGTAGATCTGGTCGGCAACACCTTCGGTGGTCTGCACCGTAGCGATATTGGGATTGATCAGCACCGTGTAGACACCCTCTTCCTTGAGGGCTTTCAGGGCTT
>CAYTIY010000163.1:0-3273 GCA_964438045.1 uncultured Bacteroidales bacterium
GAAATTGCTGCGGTGATGCTGCGTCGTCAGCAGGCGGATGCCATCATTTCAGCTCGTTCCCGTATTGTAGATGGTGCAGTAGGTATGGTAAAAATGGCATTGGATAAATTGGCCGATGAGAATATTCTGGAATTGGACGAAGAAAAGAAGGCAGCCATGGTGAGCAATTTGCTGGTTGTTCTTTGTGGTGAAAGTCAGGCTCAGCCTGTATTGAATACCGGAACCTTGAATCATTGACAGTCGTGGCTAAAGGTGTAAAGAATTTTGTCCTACGTCTCGATGCTGACATGATGGAGGCCATCGAGAAATGGGCTGCTGACGAATTTCGCAGCACCAATGGCCAGATTCAGTATTTGCTGGATCAGTCGCTGAAAAAAGCCGGGCGTTCACCCAGGAAAAAGCCAAAAGCATTGGAAGAATAAGTTAGATGTTACAGACAAAATGATGAAAATTAGTAAAGATTTTTTGAGGGATATGCGTACATGGGTATGCGTATTCTTGTTGCTCGTAGTTTTTACCGGTTGCAGAAACGATGCAAAAGAAACCGTTCAGACCGGCGATTTCAAATTGGAGTTTTTGTTTGAACATGAAGGGTGTAAGGTGTACCGCTTCAAAGACGGTGGCCGTTATATCTATTGGACTACCTGTCCGGGCCGTCTTCAAAGCGATGCGTACAAATCCGCTGGTAAGGGTGGGCACACTGAAAACATGGACTCTTTTACCTCGGAAAGACAGCAGGTCAGTAATTGATGTTAAAGTCAGTGGCTTTATGATTAATGAATGTACGCTTGGAATGGGCTGTATGGTGTAAAATTCGGTTCAACTGCAAATGTTGTGGATGGTCATTAAACCAAACAAGGCTTCATTGCATCTAAGCTGTTGGATAATTCTCAAATGATTCGTACTTTCAGCGTAAAATTCACACGGGAGTTTCTGAATTATCCAGCCGCATGCAGGTTGGAGACGATAAGTAATTAAATAACCATAAGTTATACATAAATTAACCTAAAGAAAGTAACCATGAACAACAAAAAGCTGATTACCAGTTTGTTTTTGATTGTTGCAATGGCTGTGTCTGCTTACGGGCAGGGCAATTCCAATGCAGCAGCTAAGAAGACGTTAAAGCAAGCCTATGCCGGGAAATTCCTGATTGGATGTGCAGATGATTTGACCCGTAACAACGAGGCCTACCAACAAAGCATCAGGGATCAATACGATATTGTTACGCCGGAAAACTGCATGAAACCGGAAGGCATTCATCCTGGTGTAGATAGATACAACTTTACAACCACCGATGCTATGGTTGAGTGGTGTGAAAAGAATGGTTTGAAGGTTTGGGGACATACCCTGGGCTGGCACTCACAGACTCCCCAATGGTTCTTCCAAACTGATTCTACCATTGCCGCTAAGGCTGCTGCCGCACCCGCTCAACAGGCTGTTCCTGGACAAGGCGGTATGGGTCAAGGCCAACGTCCTGCCGGTGCTCCCGGACAAGGCGGTATGGGCCAAGGTCAACGTCCTGCCGGTGCTCCGGGTCAGGGTGCTCCTGGTCAACGTCCAGCTCGTCCTGCCGGTGGCTTTGGTGGTTTTGGCGGTGGCGACATTGGTCCCACAGCCAGCAAGGAAGTTATATTGGCACGTTTGAAGAGCCATATCATGACTGTGGTTGGTCGTTATAAAGGCCGTATTTATGGTTGGGATGTATTCAATGAATCAATTGAGGATCGTGGTGACAATACAACAGAAAACCTTCGCACATGGAGCTGGTATAAGTATGTAGGACCAGAAGTCTTGACATATGCATTCAAGTGGGCTCATGAAGCCGATCCCAAAGCCAAATTGTATTACAACGACTACAACATTGAACAAGGTGCTGTTGCAGGCAATGGCAAACACGCCAGTTCCATGATATTGCTCAAACGTTTGATCAAAGAAGGTGCTCCTATTACCGGTGTAGGTATTCAGGGTCACTGGCACTTGGATACCAATTTGGCTGACGTTGAAAAAGCCATTGAAAATTATGCCTCATTGGGTCTGAAAGTTTCCATTACTGAATTGGACGTAACGGCAACCGGTAGCAACAGTGGTGCTTTTAGTGTTAACCAAGGTTCTGCTACTATTCCTGCAGAAAACTTTATTAAACAAGCTGAGGTTTACAAACAATTGTTTGAAATCTTCATGCGTCACAAAGATGTCATCGAACGCGTAACCTTCTGGGGTTTGAGTGACACCCGCTCATGGCGTAATGGACAAGCTGCCCTCTTGTTTGACGGTGACTTGAATCCCAAACCGGCTTACAATGCTGTAATTGAAGCCAGCACGTACAAAAAATAAGAGTTGATTAGTATAATTGAACGGGTTAGTGTCTGTGATACCACAGATACTAACCCGTTTCTTTTCGCACTAATTACTGCTTGGGGGGCTTTTGTTTCTTCACTTCTTCAAGTATCTTTGAAAACGCCTTTCCTTGCTGGCGTTTCTCATATTCGGAGGAGGTGAAGTGCCATTCTTCCCGTTGTAGTTTCAGGTAGCTTTCGTACTGCCTGCGGTCTAATTCTCCCGTTTCAAGCGCTCTCAGGACAGCACACCCGGGTTCGTTGGTGTGGGTGCAGTCGTTGAAGCGGCACGAAGCGGCCAGGTCGGAAATATCCAGCAGGTTGGCCAGCGAGTCGGGGTTGTCCACCGTCAGGCCAAACTCACGCACGCCCGGAGTGTCGATCAAAATGCCCGAACCTTCCAGCAGCACCATTTCGCGCCGGGTCGAGGTGTGCCGTCCTTTTCCCGTGGAGGTGCTGGTTTCCGATGTAAGCAATACTTCCTTTTCGCATAAGGCATTGATCAGCGAGCTTTTGCCCACACCGGAGGAACCTACGAACACGACTGTCTCGCCTGCTGATATGAACGCTTTCAGGTCATAAATTGTTTCGGGGCGGTGGACGCTGGTGACAAAAACAGGCAGGTGGCGGGAGAGGTGTCGGATGGCATCCTCTACGCGTTGCCGGTCGAAGTCCAGATCGGCTTTGTTGAGCACCAGCACAGGAGTAATGCCATCTTCCACAATCTGGACGGTGAATCGTTCTATCCGGCTCGGATTGAAGTTGGCGT
Source organism: uncultured Bacteroidales bacterium (assembly GCA_964438045.1). Taxonomy (GTDB): domain Bacteria; phylum Bacteroidota; class Bacteroidia; order Bacteroidales; family UBA1402; genus UBA8389. The sequence goes on from CAYTIY010000163.1 coordinate 3,106, forward strand.
CCAGACTTTGCACGATAAAAGCCTTGTCAACGTACGCCGCTATGGCCTGTTTGTTGGCCACGGTGCCGCTTTTCCGTCGGTGCAGGGTGCGTTCGCGCGGCAGCATGTCCACGATGAGGCCCTTGTCATCGTCGAAGGGTTGGAACAGCACCCAGTCGCCCGTGCAGG
>CAYTIY010000164.1:0-3263 GCA_964438045.1 uncultured Bacteroidales bacterium
AACACGACTCCGTAGCTCAGTTGGTAGAGCAAATGACTCTTAATCATTGGGTCGACGGTTCGAGCCCGTCCGGGGTCACAGAAAAGCACTTATGAGTAATCGTAGGTGCTTTTTTTATTTCCGTTTCGCAGTTGATACTGAATAGCTATATTTGAACAGAAAACCCCTGCTTTCAAACGCACCAAACCTATGAAAAAGACCTCGTCGCTCTTTTGCCTGATGGGCCTGTTCAGCCTGATGGCCACAACCCTGTTTGCTCAAACACCGGCCACTGACAAGACAACGGCCGCTGACAAGATTTTGGGCGTCTACTCAATTTTCAACGAAGATACGAAACAGGAAAGAACCAGGATACAGATTGTCAAAGCCACCAACGGTAAGTATTACGGCAAAATCGTCTGGCTCAAGGAACCCAACAAGAACGGCAAGCCCAAGGTGGACGATCAGAACCCCGATAAAACCCTGAAGAACAAACCCATCCTTGGTTTACAGCTGGTCAAAGCCCTGGCTTACGATGAAAAAAATGATGAATGGAGAAATGGATCCATCTATGATCCAAGAAGCGGCAAATCATACAATTGCTTCATAAAACTCGACGGAGAAAAACACATCAAAATACACGGATATATCGGCAAATCCTGGATGGGTCTCGGCCGAACAATCACCTGGACCAGACGCGAGTAATCAATAAGGCAGAAAGTTGGCAGCATCCATGCCAAATAGTGAAGCCTTAAAGCTGCAAACTCAGCCAGCGGTCTGATTTTTCGTCCAATTCGGCAGACAAGGCAGACAAGCGTTTGGCATGTTGCTCGATTTCGGCACCCGTACAAGAGCCAGAACCCAAAGCGGTTTCAATGGCTGCCTTTTCTGCTTCCAGGGTTTCAATGGCAGCTTCCAAGGCTTCCAGTTCCTTTTGTTCTTTGTAGGAAAGCTTTCGGGGGCCTTCCGTTTCCCTGAGACGGGCATTGGCAGGAGCTGCTGAAACAGCACCCTTCGAACGGTTTTCAGCCTTCAGTTCATCCTTACGTTTGCGTTCCTCATCTTCACGCAGTTCCTTCCACTGCCTGTACTGCGAATAATTGCCGGGGTAGTCGCGCACTTTCCCCTGCCCTTCAAACACCAACAAGTGGTCCACAATCTTATCCATGAAATACCGGTCATGGGAAACCACCAGCACGCATCCCTTGAAGTGGAGTAAGTAATCTTCCAGGATATTCAAGGTCAGGATGTCCAGATCGTTGGTTGGTTCATCGAGCACCAGGAAGTTGGGGTTTCGCATCAATACCGTACACAGGTACAAACGGCGCTTCTCGCCCCCACTGAGCTTATGGATGAAGTTGTACTGGGTTTCAGGTGTAAACAGGAAATGCTGCAGGAACTGAGAAGCCGACAACATCTTCCCGTCACCCAAGCTGATTTCCTCAGCGATGTCGCGCACCGCATCAATCACCTTCATATCCTCATTGAAGGCTAGGCCCGATTGGCTGTAATACCCGAATACCACGGTTTCGCCAATGTCGAAACTGCCACTGTCGGGCTTTTCTTCACCCATCAGCATACGCAGAAACGTTGATTTACCCGTACCATTCTTGCCCACAATGCCTACCTTTTCATACCGGGCGAAGTTGTAGTAGAACTGGTCCAGCAAGACCAAATCACCAAAAGCCTTGGAAATGTATTTTGCTTCAAAAATTTTAGAACCCAGGTAGGTAGCCTTTACATTCAACTGCACCGCCCCATCCTGACGCTTTTGAGCCACTTTATCTTCCAGGTCGTAAAACGAATCAATGCGCGCCCTGGCCTTGGTTGCCCTCGCCTGCGGCATACGGCGCATCCAGTCCAGTTCCTTTCGGTAGAGATTGTTGGCTCTGTCCAACTCCGCGTTGAACACGTCCAACCGCTCCTGGTGCTTGTCCAGGTAATAGGCGTAATTGCCGTAATAGGTGTATAATTTGCCTTGGTCGAGTTCAAGGATGACATTGCACACCCGGTCCAGGAAATACCGGTCGTGCGTCACCATCAGCAAGGTCACGTTTGAACGCGTCAGGTACGATTCCAGCCACTCGATCATCTCCAGGTCGAGGTGGTTGGTCGGCTCGTCCATAATTAGCAGGTCAGGCTCGTTGATCAACGCGTTGGCCAAAGCCACCCGCTTAAGTTGACCGCCAGACAACTGACTGATGGGTTGGTCGAATTGCCGGATCTTAAGTGTCGACAACACCTGTTTGACCCGTGTCTCATAGTCCCAGGCCTTGTGGTAATCCATCAGGTGCATGATATCTTCCAACGTCTCATCAGATGCATGAGGCAGATGAGCATCCTCTCGCAACATCCATGCCTCATAGCGAGACAACACCTGGATTACCGGGTTTTCCGATAAGAAACAAGCCTCCAACACCGTCATGGATACGGGGTAAGACGGATCCTGCTCCAAGTAGCTGACCCTCAAATCGCGGCGATACACCACCGATCCGGCCTCATAATCCTCCTTACCGGCCAATACATTGAGCAATGTAGTCTTGCCAGTGCCGTTCTTAGCAATCAACGCCACACGCTGACCTTGCGACAAGCCAAAAGAAAGACCCTCAAACAAGATCAGGTCGCCAAACGATTTGCTCAGGTTCTCAACCTGCAGAAAACTGATGGGATTTGCCATTAAACTATGTAAAAATTAACGTGCCGATTCTTCTTCCAGCACCTGTTTCAAATACTTGGCCGTGTGACTGTCACACGTTTTTACCATCTCTTCGGGTGTACCACTGAATAGCAACCGCCCTCCCTGGCGTCCACCCTCAGGCCCCACGTCAATGATGTGGTCGGCCAGTTTGATCACATCCAGGTTGTGTTCTATGATCAGTACCGTGTTGCCCCGGTTTACCAGACGATTTAAAACTCCCATCAACACCTTGATATCCTCAAAGTGCAAGCCCGTGGTAGGTTCATCCAACAGATACAAGGTCTTGCCCGTATCCTTCTTGGCCAGTTCAGAAGCCAGCTTCACCCGCTGGTTTTCCCCTCCGGACAAGGTGTTTGAGGGTTGTCCTAACCGGAGGTAGCCCAAACCGACATCCTGTAACGTCTTGATCTTCCGAAGAATATGTGGCTGATTATCAAAGAATTCCACAGCCACATTGATGGTCATATCCAACACCTCTGCAATAGACTTACCCTTGAAGCGCACCTCCAGCGTTTCCCGGTTGTAGCGCTTGCCGTGACAATCCTCACACAGCACCAACACTTCGGGCAGAAAGTTCATCTCAATG
>CAYTIY010000165.1:0-3219 GCA_964438045.1 uncultured Bacteroidales bacterium
AAAGGAAGGGACATTACTACCTGGCCTACGCGTCCACCTGCTGCCCGGAAGGCTTGGGATACGCCATGAGCGACAGCCCCACCGGCCCCTGGACCTACAAGGGCATGATTGTGGACGCTTCCGACCTGAACAGGGGCAACCACCCCGGCATCGTCGACTACAAGGGAAAATCGTACTGCTTCGGTCAAAGTTACGACCTGTTGAAACAATCCACCAGCACGTTTTACGAACGTCGCTCAGTTGACATGGATGAAATCACCTACCAGCCCGATGGCACCATTTCCAACCGCCATTACTGGTCGGTAGAAGGACCGGATCCTGTTGGCACCATCAACCCCTTCAAACGCGTTGAAGCCGAAACCATGGCCTGGAGTGAAGGCGTCAAATCTTCCAAAACAGACGCACGAGGGGTGTTCCTGACAAACGTGCACAACGGCGATTACATCCAGATCAGGGCGGTTGATTTCGGCAAGGGCGCTAAGAACTTTGAAGCCATGGTAGCTCCCTTGAGCGGTGGCTCGATTGCCCTCCACCTGGACAGCAAGGAAGGACCTCTGTTGGGTACCTGTACCGTGATGGCCTCCAACCAGACTGATGCCTGGCAAACCATCAAGACCTCGTTCAAAAAGATCAAGGGCGTTCACGACCTGTTCCTGGTCTTCCAGGGAGGCAACGACGAGCTGTTCACCTTCGACTGGTGGCGTTGTAGCTAATCAACCAAACTCAACCTTTCCAGTCAAACATACCTTTATACAATTCTACACAAACACTAATACAAAACCCGAATGAAACAAGTTTTCCTGGCCATGGCTGGTTTGCTGATGTGCATCAGCCCACTCATGGCAGCCGAACAAACCGTTAGCAGTCCGGACGGCAACGTTCTGGTCACGCTGGCCAACGAATCCGGTACCACCACGTACCGCGTAAGCTACAAAGGCACCCCCTTTATCAACGCCTCTCCGTTGGGCATGAACACCAACGTAGGTGATTTCACCAAAGACCTGGCCCTCAGCGACCAGGTAAAACGCCGTGTGCTGAATGATACCTATTCCCTGCCCAACATCAAGAAAAACCAGGTGCAGTACAACGCCAACGAAGCGGTGTTCGTGCTGACCAAACAGGGCAAACCGGCCTTGGAAGTGGAATTCAGGGTAAGCAACAACGACATTGCATTCCGCTATACCGTACACCCTCAGGGTGAACGTAGAAGCTGCGTGGTGAACACAGAAGCTACAGGCTTTGTTTTCCCTCAAGGCACCACCACCTTCCTGTGCCCGCAAAGCAGACCCATGACGGGTTTTGCCCGCACCGCGCCCAGTTATGAAACCGGTTACAGCCTGGACGCCCCTATGGGACAAAACGGCAGTAACAACAACGGCTATACCTTCCCCTGCCTGTTCAAGGTGAACGACAAAGGCTGGGTATTGATATCCGAGACAGGTGTTGACAGCCGCTATTGTGGCAGCCGCCTTTTGGGAAAGCCTGAAGGCCTGTACACCATTGGTTTCCCCATGGAAACGGAAAACAACGGCAACGGCACCGCCAGCCCCGGCTTACCTTTGCCCGGTCAAACGCCCTGGCGTACTATCACACTGGGCGAAACCCTGGCTCCCATCGTGGAAACCACCGTGCCATTCGACGTGGTGGAACCCCGCTACGAAGCTTCCCAACCCTATTCGTACACCAAAGGCTCTTGGAGCTGGATCATGAAAATGGACGGAGGCACGGTGTACAACATGCAGAAGGAATACATCGACTTCAGTGCAGCCATGGGCTATCAGACCATTTTGGTGGATGCCCTGTGGGATACCCAGATTGGACGTGACAAGATTGAGGAACTGGCCAAGTACGGTGCAAGCAAGGGGGTATCTCTCTACCTCTGGTACAATTCCAATGGTTACTGGAACGATGCACCCCAGGGTCCCCGCGGCATCATGGATAACACCATCGAACGCCGCAAGGAAATGGCCTGGATGAAACGCATCGGCGTGAAGGGCATCAAGGTTGACTTCTTCGGGGGCGACAAGCAGGTGACCATGAAGGTCTATGAAGACATCCTGGCCGATGCCAACGACTTCGGCATCATGGTCATTTTCCATGGTTGTACCCTGCCCAGGGGTTGGGAACGTATGTACCCCAATTTTGCAGCCAGCGAAGCCGTTTTGGCCAGCGAGAACCTGTACTTCGGCCAAGGCAGCTGCAACAACGAAGCCATGAACGGTTGCATCCACCCCTTCATCCGCAACACGGTGGGCAGCATGGACTTTGGCGGCAGCACCCTGAACAAATTCTACAACGCCAACAACACACCCGGTCGGGGCTCCAAGCGCATGACCTCGGATGTCTATGCCCTGGCTTCGGCCGTGATGTTCCAAAGTGGGGTGCAGCATTTTGCCGTGACCCCCAACAACCTGACCGACGCACCCGCCTGGGCCATCGACTTCATGAAGCAAGTACCCACCACCTGGGACGATATCCGTTTCCTGGACGGCTATCCCGGCAAATACGTGATCATGGCTCGCCGCAAGGGTGACACCTGGTATATAGCCGGCATCAACGCCCAAGACAAGACCGCCGAGCTTACCCTTAACCTTTCCCTCTTGCCTGCCGGTGCCTCCTTGTCGCTGTATCAGGATGACCCCCAACTAAAAGGCAGCCTCACCACGGCGAAACTGCCCAAAAAGCAACAGCTCAAGGTCTCCATCCCCAAAAATGGCGGCTTGCTAATCGTGGGTTCGCAGGAAACGGCCGCTCGCTAAGGTTGCAAGTGTGAACTAAACCATAACGGTATTAAACCAAACAGTGGGTGCTTCATTTGAGGCACCCACTGCTGTTTTACAGGGTCAAAAAATAGATTCCGGGGAATGGCTGGTTGCCTATTCATCAATCAATTGTTGGCTTTTTTCGGTATTCCTGCGTCCTTGAATGCTTATGCTTGAAACAGCGGATTCAATGTCCTCCAGGTCGGCCTTTGTCAGTTCAATTTCGACCGCACCTAAATTTTCCTCAAGGCGGTGCAGTTGCTTGGTTCCCGGAATGGGAACAATCCACGGCTTCTGGGCCAGCAACCACGCAAGGGCAATTTGGGCAGGCGTTGCCTGTTTGCGTGTTGCGATGTCCTCCAAGACATCAACCAACTGCTTGTTTGCCGCCCTGTTTTCAGAGGAAAAGCGAGGAACCGTATTGCGGAAGTCGGATGCTTCAAACGGGGTCGTTTCA
>CAYTIY010000166.1:0-3179 GCA_964438045.1 uncultured Bacteroidales bacterium
TGGTCATGCCGCACGATGCGAACAACCAACATGCGTGTACGGCTTGCGGCATCTGCCAAATGAATTGCCCGAACAACACCATCCAAGTGATTTCCAAAATGCAGGAACCCACGGAAGAAGGTGGAAAGCCCAAAAAGGTACTCGACAGGTATATCTATGACTTGGGAAGTTGCACGTTCTGCAACCTCTGTGTCATCAGTTGCCCGTCAAATGCCATCGAATTTACGAATACCTTCGAAAACAGTGTCTTTACCCGTGGCAAGCTGGTTGAACAGCTGAACCGGGAGGGATCGTCGTGTAGAGAAAAAACCAAATAACCATGGCAGAACAGATCATATTCTACATTTTGGCGGTCGTAATCGTCGCCTTCACCATTCTTTCGGTTACGTCGAGAAGAATCCTCCGCGCGGCTACTTACCTGCTTTTTGTTTTGATTGCTACGGCAGGCTTGTATCTACTCATGGGCTACCAGTTTTTGGCTGGTGTGCAAATCTCGGTGTACGCGGGTGGCATCATGGTGTTGTACATCTTCTCCATCCTGTTGACCAGCCATGCCGGCGACAAAGCGGAGAGGGTATCCTGGAAACGTAAGGTTCCGGCAGCTATCGGTGCAACCTTTGGGCTGTTACTGTGCGGTCACATTTTGTATTACAACCTTCAACGGGTTTTCGACGTGCTTCCTTTTAAGGAACCGAACATGAAAGAAATCGGTTTGACCATGATGGGAACCGACAAGTTTCAATACCTGTTGCCCTTTGAAGCCATAAGCGTGTTGTTGCTGGCGAGCATCGTCGGCGCCATCATGATTGCCAGAAAACGTTAAAACCAGCAGGAACTATGACTAACATACCTATTGAAGCCTACCTGATTGTCAGCACCGTCATGTTTTTTGCCGGGGTGTATGGCTTTCTGACCCGCAGAAACATGCTGACCATCCTCATGTCGCTCGAGCTCATGCTCAACGCAGCCGACATCAATTTTGCCGTGTTCAACCGCTATCTCTTTCCGGGACAGTTGGACGGTGTTTTCTTTTCTTTGTTCGCCATCGGTGTCTCGGCGGCTGAATCCGCCCTGGCCATAGCCATTATCATTAATATTTACCGCAACCTGAAGAACATCAACATTGATGAGGTTAATAAAATGAAGTTCTGATGATGAGTTACACATTGATCATAGTTGCGTTGCCTGCCATCATGTTCCTTTTGCTGGGATTGTTGGGCAGCAAAATGAAACCAGCCGTGGCCGGTATCCTTGGTACAATTGCCCTGGGAGTCATGGCCGCACTTTCCTACACGGCTGCGTACCAGTATTTCTTTGAGATAGGAAAGGTAGACGGTGTTTACAAGGCTTTCAATGCATTTAACGTACATTGGCTGACCTTTACCGACAAATTGTCCATCGACCTGGGCATCATGCTCGACCCCATCTCCGTGATGATGTTGGTGGTGGTAACCACGGTTTCCCTGATGGTACACCTCTACAGTTTGGGCTATATGAAAGGTGAAAAGGGCTTCCAGCGTTATTATGCGCTGTTGTCGCTGTTTACTTTTTCCATGTTGGGACTAGTGGTGGCCACGAATATTTTCCAGATGTACATCTTCTGGGAGTTGGTGGGCGTTTCTTCTTTCTCCCTGATTGGATTCTATTACACCAAGCCTTCGGCTGTGGCAGCCTCCAAGAAGGCATTTATCGTGACACGCTTCGCCGATATGTTCTTCCTTATCGGTATTCTGGTGCTGTCGTTCTATACGGGAACATTTGACTTTGCTGCCCTGAACAGCCCCACGGGTAATGTATTTGGTCAGCCCATCACCGCTACATTCATGGGGTGGTCGGTGTTATCCTGGGCTATGATACTGATTTTTATGGGTGGTGCAGGTAAGTCGGCCATGCTGCCCTTCCACATCTGGTTGCCCGATGCAATGGAAGGTCCTACGCCTGTATCCGCTTTGATCCACGCTGCTACCATGGTGGTAGCAGGGGTATTTCTGGTTGCCCGTATGTTCCCTGTCTACTATTTTGGAGCGCCGGAAGTCTTGACCATCATCAGTTACATCGGTGCAGCTACAGCTTTGTTTGCAGCCATCGTAGCCTGTACACAGACCGACATCAAACGGGTGCTTGCCTTCTCGACCATCTCGCAAATTGCATTTATGATTACCTCACTCGGATGTTCCGGGTTTGAAGGACACGAAGGGTTGGGTTATATGGCTTCTATGTTCCACCTGACCACACATGCTTTCTTCAAGGCCATGTTGTTCCTCGGTGCCGGTTCTGTGATTCATGCCGTTCACAGCAATGAGATGAAGGATATGGGCGGTTTGCGTAAGTTTATGCCTATTACCAATATCACTTTCCTTATAGCTTGTTTGTCTATTGCCGGTATTCCTCCTTTCTCCGGTTTCTTCAGCAAGGATGAAATATTGGTGGCTGCATTCGAACACGATAAAATTATTTTCAGTATCCTGTACTTGACGGCTGGTTTGACAGCTTTCTATATGTTCCGCCTGTACTTCCGCATTTTCTGGGGCGAATCGGATAAGAGTTACCATCATACGCCGCACGAGTCGCCGCTTACAATGACGTTTCCGTTGATATTTCTGGCGGCTTTGACTTGTGTGATTGGTTTTGTGCCTTTCAGTCACTTTGTGACAGCGGACGGTGCGGGTTTCACGGGTCATATTGAATGGTCCATTGCTTCGTTTAGCATCTTGGTCGGTGTGGTTGGCATTTTGATTGCCTTGTTTATGTACCGCAAGGCAAATGAGGTGCCCGACAAGGTGGCGCTGGCTGTAAAAGGTCTGTACAAGGCTTCTTACAATAAATTCTGGTTTGATGAGGTGTGGATGTTCGTGACGAAGAAGATTATTTTCGAACGCATTTCCAAACCTATCGCCTGGTTCGACCGAAACATCATCGACGGTTTCATGAATCAGCTCTCTTCGGTAACCAATACAGTTTCCGCAGGCATCAAACGCATTCAATCGGGAGAACTTCAGGACTATGCCTGGGCTTTCTATATGGGTGCGATGCTCATTGTCGCGCTTGTCGTGTTCCTGTAACGTACTAATGAATCATCGCTAAAACATACGCTATGAATTTTCTGTCATTATTTGTTCTTATACCCCTGCTGATGCTGGTTTGCTTCATTCCGTGCAAGCAAAACATGAAGGCCATCC
>CAYTIY010000167.1:0-3143 GCA_964438045.1 uncultured Bacteroidales bacterium
AGGGTTTGACTATAAGGATATATTTGACGACAAAAACAACGCCCGCTAACATCGCTCGTTGGAAGTAACAAATTGATACATCTTTTCTAAAAATACGACATATGAATACGGATGTTATTAGGTCGGTGGGTTTATCGAAGTGGTATGGTGATGAATAGTCAAAGAGCGGATAATTGAGGTGATTGTGTAATTTAAAAACGTAACAGTATGGCAAGGACAGGTATCTACTTGAATTTTCAAGGTAATGCGGAAGAGGCATTTAATTTTTACAAGTCTGTGTTCAAAACTGAATGGTCGGCACCCATTTTCAGGATGGGTGATTTACCTCAGCAGGAAGGTATGCCACAACTGACGGATGCTGAAAAGAAGATGGTCATGCATGTTGCACTACCTATTTTGGGGGGTACGAACATTATGGGAACGGACATGCTTGAAAGTATGGGTCATAAATTAGTGATTGGAAACAACACTACGATTAGTTTGGATTTTGACACAAAGGAAGAAGCGGACAACGTATATGCTGCGCTTTCTCTGGGTGGGACTGATTGTGTTGCACCTCATGATGAATTTTGGGGCTACTGGGGTGTATGCCTTGACAGATTTGGCATTCGTTGGATGTTCAATGTCCCTAATCAACAGTACCAAGGATAGCCTACAACTGCACATGCGTTTTTTATGAGGATGGTCTTTCGGTCAATGTCCTGTATACGCTTGATGATCCTAAAAAGCGGGCCGTTGGTTTTAAGCTTTCAGAAGGGATGGAGGTGCCAAAGGAGTTGGTAGGATTTAAATTTGCCAGACAGAAGTCTAAACTGGCTGGAACAATCCGGGGATCTCAAAACGCATCAATTGGCAAACTCGCAAAGTTGAAAAGGCGTGTTGTTTGAGTGGTGTTGCGAAATATGCCGAAAAAAAAGCAGGGATAGATTTGCAATGTTTGCTTTTTTTCATCAACTTTGCAAAACAAAGTACTTTTAATATGGAAAAGGGATACATCAAAGATTTGGAGCAGATTCGTGATATAATGAATCGGTCTACTCGGTTTATTTCGTTGAGTGGGTGGTCGGGAGTGTCTACAGGTGTGATTGCGTTGGTAGGTGTGTTCGTTGGTTATCGGGTCGTGTTTGAGGATGCGGACTATTTGGTTTACGATACGGTGGGGCTTTCTGGTGGCTTGCAGCTTGATTTGCTGCTTATTGTCTTGGGAACGTTGGTCTTATCGGTAATCAGTGCCATTTTCTTTACGAGGAGGAAGACAAAGAAACAACAGCTGCCGGCCTGGGATACGCAATCCAAACGTTTGCTTGTCAATTTGCTGATTCCCCTGGTTGCTGGTGGATTGTTTGCCTTGATGCTTTTTGTTAAAGGGTTTGTGGGTATGCTGCCGTCTGTTACTTTGTTGTTTTATGGCTTGGCCTTGGTGAACGCCAGCAAGTACTCCTTGTCGGAAATAAGGAGCCTGGGTATCATTGAAATTGTGTTGGGTCTCTTGGCTTTCCAGTTCATCGGGTACGGTTTGCTCATCTGGGCGTTCGGCTTCGGGCTTGTTCAGATTGGGTACGGTGTATGGATGCAAAAGAGGGATACGTTGTGAAAGAAGTGCTGAAAGACTTGGACAAGGCCTTTGAAAACAGGATACGGTTGGGTATCATGTCGGCATTGGTGGTCAACGAGGGGATGGATTTCAACGCGTTGAAGGAGCTGCTGGATGTCACAGACGGGAACTTGGCCAGCCACTTGAAATCGTTGGAAAAAAGTATGTACATCACTTACAGGAAAGAATTCTTGGGTCGGAAACCCAATACCGTTTACATCGCCACGCCGGCCGGTATTGAGGCGTTTAAGAAACACATCAGAGCGATTGAACAATTGCTCATTAACCAGTAAAAAGTTGCATTTATGGAAACACTTGTGAAAGATAATGGGGAGAATTCTGAACGGCTTGAAGCAAAAACAGGTACTGGAATGACCGATGTGCTGTTTTTGATAATTACTTGTTTGGTAACAGGTTTCTTGATGAAAATCCCTCAATTGTTTGGTGGGGTATCGGAAAGCAACTTCTATGAAAAAAATGCGGGACTCATTGTCCTGTTGGGTTTATCCGTGTATTCGTTTCTGACCAACAAACGGCTTAGTGTCAATCATCTGTTGGTTTCCTTGGCTATTTTTGCGGTATCTGCCGTGTACATCAACCTCTTGTCACCCGTCAACATGAGCTTTGATGCAGCAAACCACAGCTACTCGATCGAGCTGGCCTGTCTCCATTTGCCTTTGTTTTTGTGGTGCCTGTATGGGCTCATCCACATCGGTTTTGATGCTAAGGACCTTTCGAAGCGCATGGATTACATCAAGTACAACGGTGACATCGCCATTCTTTCGGCCCTTATCTTGATTGGAGGGGGTATTCTGACCGGCATCACATACGGGTTGTTTTCAGCCATCGACATGCACATTGAACGGTTTTATGCCGACTACATCATCGTGCTCGGTTTGGTTTCGGCCCCCCTTGTTTCCACCTATATTGTCCGGCATTATCCGGCTGTGACGCATAAGATCGCGCCCATCATTGCCGGCATTTTCTCACCACTTGTGCTGATTACGTTGGTGGCCTTCCTGATCAGCGTTGTCGTTACGGGTAAGGATCCCTATAACGATAGGGATTTCCTGTTGACGTTCAACCTGATGCTGTTGGGTGTCATGGCGCTGATCGTGTTCTCCGTATCTGAAACGTCCCTGAACAAGCGACAACGGTTTGGCACGTGGATGCTGCTTGCCTTGTCTGTTGTTTCCTTGGTGATTGACAGTGTGGCACTTTCTGCCATACTTTACCGCTTGGGAGAATTTGGGTTTACCCCAAACCGGACTGCTGTGCTGGGTTCCAACCTGCTCATTTTCGGCAATCTGGTCTGGGTTATGGTTGATTTGTTCAAAGTGGCATTCTGTCGTGGCCATTTCTCGCGTGTGGGACGGACCGTTTCGCGCTACCTGCCTGTATATGTGGTTTGGACGTTCTTTGTTGCATTTTTCTTTCCGTTGATTTTTGGGATGAAATAATTCTGTGCCCTTCACATGATGAAGATGATGCGACGGAACTGAAACAGGAAAATGGTACAGTAAAAGCTAACGGTTCAATAGGTGTTGTA
>CAYTIY010000168.1:0-1534 GCA_964438045.1 uncultured Bacteroidales bacterium
TGCGCGCCGTAGACGACCTGGTTGACAACTACAAAACGGAACACCCCATCATCACGGATTCCGACAAAGAAGCGTTGATAACGGAGGTAAACAACTGGATAGGAGGCGTTTTGGATAAGGAAATTGTTGACACGTTTGAACGGTTCAATATACCTGTTTGGCCCATGAAGGCCTTTGCCCGTTCCATGATTTATGATATTGTTAACGACGGTTTTCCTACGATTGAGATGTTTCTGGACTACGCCAAAGGAGCCTCAGTGGCACCTGCTTCCATTTTTGTCCACCTATGCGGACTGAAGTTGGAAAACGGAAGCTACCTGTCCCCCGCGTTCGATGTAGAACGGGCAGCCACCCCGTGCGCCTTGTTCAGCTACCTGGTTCATATTGTTCGTGATTACCAAAAAGACACATTCAATCACCTGCCTTACTTTGCCGACAATTTATTGGGTCAGCTTGGGTTGTCTCGCTCCGATCTTGAAGCCATGGCCTACGGGGCTCCTGTCAGCGAGGGCTTCAGACAATTGATTCGTACCTATCGGTTGTTGGCTGGTGAATACCGCACGCAAACGGCAGCCATGATCCGTGAAATCAGGCCCCTGCTTGATTCCCGGTATAAGCTGAGTTTGGATATCATTTTTGCCTTGTACGAAATGGTGTATGAACGTATCGATCCGGAAAAGGGTACTTTTTCTGCCGAAGAACTGAATCCATCGGCTGCGGAGATCAAACAGCGTGTTTATGAAACGATTGTTTCTTTTACAGATGAAGAAAAAATTAGGATATAGTGTGATTTAATTTTGTTAGTATTAATTCTTCTGGTATATTTGCCTTCTCAAAACCATCATTTAATTGAATGAATATGGAAACAAAAGGAAAAAGAGGAAAGAAGCCCATCAGTTATTCAGAATTTATTGAGGCTGAGAAGGTGTTTTTAGCTGGAAAAAGTAAAGAAAAAGTGGCTGCATTCAAGGCCCTGACCGAAGCGGATAAAAAACGCACGTTGGCTCAAGTGAAAAGTAGGCTGAAAAAACAGGCAGGAGGCGTTGTTGTTTCTGCAAGCAAAACGTCGAATGGCGTACTTGATGCTACAGATAGTTTATTCAAGTCCATTAAAAAAGAAGGAAGCAAATTGACCGAAAAACAATTGGTGAAATTGCAGGAAAAATTGGATGAAATAAAGCTGAAAATTGAAGAAGCAAAAGAACTTGCCAAGAAAAAAGAAGTTGAAACCAAGGTGACAAAAAAGCAAAAAGCCTTGGCGAAAAAAAAAGCAGCACTTGAAGCCCTTAAAAAAGAAATCTCCAGGATGGAGGCTCAAAAATAAGCAGGTATAAGATGAAGAGAATTGCTGTTGTCATTTTAGCTGTATTTTGTGTTACAGTTTGCTTGAATGCTCAGGTGTATCAAAATGTAAAGGTGAATTTGTCCAACGGACTGCAGATGAAAGGAATTTCTGGCATTGTTGAGAATGACACTTTATCCATGCAAAGCCGTGGCGTATCGAAAAAAATCAGCATGTCAGAGGTGAATTCCA
>CAYTIY010000168.1:1560-3127 GCA_964438045.1 uncultured Bacteroidales bacterium
GTTGTTTGGCTTATTGCATTGTTAACGTAATTGCTTTGGGACAAAGTGGTTTGGACGAGAACAATACAACAATGCCAGCATATGTTGCTGAGAGTATTTTAGTTACCGGTGTTTCTGCAGGGATTGGTTATTTGATTGGCTCATTGCTGGATCCCTACGAAGTGGTCTACATAAAGTCTTCTTCTTTCTTGGACAAGGTGAAACTGAATATTACAACAAATCAGTTAGCGTTTGATCACATTCAAGGATTAAGGACGAAGCCTTTATCGTTGGGTACACCCATGTTGAGTGTGTCCTACCGTTTTTAAAAGCTGTACTAGAGTAGCGAATGAACCCATTCAAAAAAGGTTGCTTGACCCTTTCTTGTTTTCTTGTCGCTGTGCTTTCGCTGGCGCAAACAACGTTCCAAACCAATAGTGAAGAGTCGGTTAATCGTGTATTGACCGACTCTTTGTCCATCCGTAATGGCAAACTTGACGCTGCGGTGGAGTCTTTTGTGTTCGGTAGTCGCGACAGTGCTGCCTGGTATTTCCGTTCAGCCATGGATTCCTTGGATAAAGACCGGATGGTAACTCTCGATTCTTTGCTTGATAAAACACCGGCAAGAGGATGGCCGTCACCCGTGCTTGCCGGAGCCATGAGTGCCATTATTCCGGGACTTGGACAAACGTATGCCGGACAACCCTTGGATGGATTGAATTCCTTCGGTTTGATTGCAGGCTTGACGGGCACAACGCTGCTTGCCCCCGGATTCATTTACCTAACATCTCCACTTACGGGCCGTTGCTATTTATCGGGCATTTATCACGCTGTTGAGCAAGCGAATGCAAATCGTTATGCCAGGCAAAATACATTCCTGCTAACGGTTCTTGGTTTGTATGATTCCGTTCCTGCTTCTTTGTTGGCACGTATTGAAGTACAAAGGCCGCAAACCATCAATTACTTTCACAATGTTCCAAAACAAGGGTGGTCAGAAAGGGGCTTGGGTCTGGCATTGGCCGGGTATAAACAACTCATTTCTTCGCAAGATGGCGATGTGTGCGTGTTTGAGCCATCCTGTTCCGTCTATATGGTGGATGCAATAAGACAGGAAGGTTTGATTGTGGGTTATATGGACGGAATAGACCGTTTATTGCGCTGTCGCCCGTTTATGTCTCCTTTCACCCAAGACCCCTTAGTGACATCGCCGTTAGCAACAAGTTTTTCAGATAAGAAACCGTGGTTGGCTGCCTTGTATTCTGGTTTGGTGCCCGGTTTGGGCAAGGTCTATACGGGCGAGTGGAAGGATGGCGTCTATGCGTTTGCCGTTGTTTCTGCTTTTTCCTGGCTGACTTACCGGTTTGCAGAGAAGCGGGGACTTTCGCCCTATACGTTTTTGTATGGCTCTATGGCCTTGTCCTTTTATGTGGGCAACGTCTATGGTTCCTGGAAAAGCGCAGTCAGGCACCGTTGAAGTTGTAATTGCCGGCCGGGTATAGTAAAAGTTATCATCCACGAAGTAGGGTAAAAATAAAAAAGCTTTTTTATCTTTGGTCGTTCACGCGTTTGATTGACCATGAGAAATAGC
>CAYTIY010000169.1:0-3123 GCA_964438045.1 uncultured Bacteroidales bacterium
TTTTTTTTGTGCCTGGTGGCGGCATCTGCCACCGTTTTCACGCTTTCAGCGCAGTTTTCAACCCATCGATCGAACGCGTCGGATACCCTTCGCGGACACATGCTGGATGAAGTGTTGGTACTCACCAACAGGGCTTCAAAGACAGCACCCGTTGCCCAAACCAACCTCGAAGCCGCCGAGATTACTCAATTGACAGTAGCCAACAACCTGCCTCATGTGCTTTGGATGACACCGTCCCTTGTCGCCACCAGTGAAAACGGTACGGGAGCAGGTTATTCTTCCTTTCGCATCCGTGGTACCGATGCCAGCCGCATCAACGTCACCCTGAACGGCATTCCATTGAACAATCCTGAATCACAGGAAGTGTATTGGGTGAATATTCCCGACATGACGTCAGCCTTGAACAGCATTCAGGTGCAACGTGGGGTGGGAGCCTCAACCAATGGTCCAGGTGCCTTTGGGGCCAGTATTAACATGGCCACATCAACCTCAAAAACGGCTTTTGTGGAGTCGGCTACCACGGTAGGCAGCTACGGCACGTTTCAACAGAATATGGCTGCAGGAACGGGGCTATTTGGTAAGGGACTTAGCTTTGATGTAAGGTATTCCAACCTGACCACCGATGGTTACCTACGCAACGGTTGGTGCGACCATGAGTCGTTGTTTGCCTCATTTGTAAAGCGCTTCGATGGTTCAGCACTTCGCGTTAACTACATCTATGGCAACCAACACACAGGTATTACCTGGGAGGGGATTTCGGCCGATCAAATGACAGAAGACCCCACGTTCAACCCGGCCGGAACCATTAAAGACGGTGTGTATTACGACAATGAAAGTGATAACTACCGCCAACACCACATCCAGGCCTTTTATACCCTGTCGCTTACAGAGAAACTGTTGTTGAACGCCGGCGTGAATTATACAGACGGATTCGGTTATTACGAACAATACAAACAGGCAAAGGAGTTTTCATCAATGAATTTGACAAACCAGATAGTGGACGGTATTACGTACAGCGAAACCGATCTGATCCGACGCAAAAACATGGATAATGGGTTGTACACGGCCAACGTAAACCTGGATTACCTGAGCGGCCGTTTTCGGTTACAAACCGGCGCCATGTATACCTATTACAGTGGCGATCATTTTGCCACCTTGTTGTGGACGGAACACAACCAGAACATACCGGAAGGGTTCGAATGGGTACGGAACAACGGCGTTAAAAAGGATGGAAACGTGTTTGCCAAAGCAGAGTACAGCCTGCTGGACGGATTGAGCGCATATGCTGATCTCCAATACCGCTACGTATCCCACGATCTGACAGGTATCGACGACGATGATATGGTTGATATGACTCAATCGCGCACCTGGAATTTCTTCAACCCAAAATTGGGTGTGCGTTATACGCGCAATGACCATTCAGCCTTTGCCTCGGTGTCCGTAGCTCATCGCGAGCCGGCCAGGGCCGACATAAAAGACGCCTTCAAATCGGGGAGCAACAGCTCCATCAAACCCGAGAAGTTAACCGATTATGAGATTGGTTACACGTTTGATAATCAGGAATTCATGGCATCTATTGTGATGTATTACATGAACTACACGGATCAGTTGGTGCCCACCGGAAAACTCAATGATGTGGGTTACAAGTTGATGAGCAATGTGGATAAGAGTTACCGCACCGGTGTGGAACTAGCACTGGGATGGAAGCCGACTCAAGCCTGGCAATTTGATGTCAATACTACACTTAGCCGCAACCGGGTGGTTGATTACACGGTGTGGTACGAAACGTATAATAATAGCACCAATTGGGGCAAAACCAACCAGCTCAGCCAACACTTTGACGAAGCCAAGTTGCCGTACTCGCCCGAATCGATGGGCGCTTTCCGTGTAACATGGAAGCCTCTGCGGAACCTAAGCCTCACAGCAACAGAAAAGTACGTAGGAGAACAATACATCACCAACACACAGAATGAAACCTTGAAGCTTGACGCCTACCAAACAACCAATCTGTCCCTGGCCTACGATTTCCGCATTAAGGGAATGGCTGACGCCTCACTAAGTCTGCACGTCATCAACCTGACCAGTCAATCATATGCGTGCAATGGATGGGGGTATGAGGCACACTTTGCAAATGGAGACCCGACATACACGGAAGTTGGACTTTATCCCGTCGCTCCCCGGAATTATTTGGCTAAATTTGCCGTCAGATTTTAAAACAACACCATGCACGCATTGATTCTGGCCGACGGTGCTTTTCCGGAAGCCGACAAACGCCATCAATTGTTGAAACAAGCTCCACATATCATCTGCTGCGACGGAGCCGTCCAAAAATTGCACGATTTCGGACTGGAACCCCACGCCATTGTGGGCGATATGGACAGTATTTCCGAGGCATTGATGGAACGGTATGCAGACCGCCTGCATTCGTCGTCCGACCAGGAAACCAACGACCTGACCAAAGCGGTTGAATTCTGTATAACCAATGGATTCGAGGAAGTAGCCATACTGGGAGCTACCGGCTTGCGTGAAGATCATACGTTGGGCAATATCGCCCTCCTGGCTGAATACGCTCAACAATTGAAATCTGTTTGCCTGTTGACGGACTACGGACGTATCGATGCTTTCCGTTCCGGCATGTCTATCAACGATTTTGTGGAAACCACGTACGACACCAAGGCTCCCGAGGTTTGCACCACCCGCGACGGAAAATTCACGGTAGCTCGTTTCCACAGCTTTCAAGGTCAACAGGTCTCTATCTTTTCGCTGGACCCATCCACGCGCTTATCGACCATGGGCTTGAAATACCCGGTGGAAGACCGCTGTTTCACCTCTTGGTGGCAAGGCACCCTGAACGAATCAGTCGGAGAACAATTCTCCCTCTCCATTGATCAAGGCTGTTTATTGGTGTACCGAATAGACAACCTGTAAAACCCGGTGAAACGGAAATAGGTGAAAGATTCGGAATACCCAAGGCAAAATTGAAATAAGCTTTTTGTTCTACATAATAAGGGCATCTCAAGGAATAAACCCCCTGAGATGCCCTCATTATTTTGCAGAAACCGGTTATCAGTCAAACGCCGTGTAAGCCGTTTCGCCGTGTTGCGATTCGTCCAGACCCACAGC
>CAYTIY010000170.1:0-3120 GCA_964438045.1 uncultured Bacteroidales bacterium
TCGACGAAAACTTCGCCATCACCGATGACACCCGTATCCGTGCCGCTCTTCCTACGCTGAAGAAAATCCTGGCCGACGGTGGCAGCCTGATTATCGGTTCCCACATGGGTCGTCCGAAAAAGAATCCGGACAGCAAGTATTCCTTGAAGGTGATTGTTGACCATGTTTCATCGTTATTGGGTGTGCCTGTTCAATTTGCTGCCGATTGCCAACATGCTGATGCACAAGTGGCCGCTCTGAAACCGGGTGAAGCGTTGTTGCTGGAAAACCTACGTTTCTACGCCGAAGAGGAAGGCAAACCCCGCGGTTTGGCTGAAGATGTAAGTGACGAAGATAAAGCCGCTGCCAAGAAAGCCGTAAAGGAAAGCCAGAAGGCATTCACTGCCAAGTTGGCTGCTTATGCCGACTGTTATGTGAACGATGCATTTGGTACCGCTCACCGCGCCCATGCTTCAACGGCTCTGATTGCCAAGTACTTCGATGAAAACAGCAAGATGTTCGGTTACCTGATGGAAAAAGAGGTCAAGGCTGTTGAACAAGTGATGACAAACACCATGCGTCCGTTTACTGCCATTATGGGTGGTTCCAAGGTCTCTTCCAAAATTGAGATCATCGAAAACCTGTTGACCAAAGTGGACAACCTGATCATTGCCGGTGGTATGACCTATACCTTTGTCAAGGCTCAAGGTGGCAAGATTGGTCATTCCATCTGCGAAGACGACAAGCAGGAACTGGCGCTTGAATTGATTGAAAAGGCCAAGGCCAACAACGTCAACCTGGTGTTGGCCGTTGACGCCAAGATTGCCGACAGCTTCAGCAACGATGCTAAGACCGCGTTTGTTAATGTCAATGAAATTCCTGACGATATGCAGGGTATGGACATCGGTCCTAAAACCGAAGCCATCTTTGCCGATGTGATCAAAAACTCCAAAACCATTCTGTGGAACGGTCCTACCGGTGTATTTGAGTTTGACAACTTCTCACACGGTTCTCAGGTTGTGGGTGAAGCCATTGTTGAAGCGACCAAACTGGGTGCTTTCTCGTTGGTAGGCGGCGGTGACTCCGTGGCTTGTGTCAACAAATTTGGTCTGGCCGATGGTGTCAGCTACGTATCTACAGGTGGTGGTGCCTTGTTGGAAGCCATTGAAGGTCGTGTGTTGCCGGGTATTGAAGCCATTCGCGGTTACTAACCTATAATCCTGCACCGGATGTCAGCTCGAATGGAATCGATCCGCGACTCTGCCGTGGCACGCTGGACTGCACTGGGCATCGTGGCTTTCACGATGCTCGCTGCTTATTTCTTCACCGATGTTATGTCGCCGTTGAAGACCATGTTGGAAACTGAAATGCACTGGGATAGCAGTGACTATGGTTTCTTTACCAGTGCCTACGGGTGGTTCAACGTTTTTTTGTTCATGCTTTTGTTTGGGGGGTATATCCTTGACAAAAAGGGCATCCGGTTTACCGGCCAGTTTTCGGCTGGCTTGATGGTGTTAGGGGCCTTTATCAAGTACTTGGGTATTTCTTCTCCCGCATTGGTCGGTCAACAGGTGTTCGGTATCTCGGCTCCGGTTTTTTGGGCTTCCATTGGTTTTGCCATTTTTGCCGTTGGGTGTGAGGTTTCCGGTATCACGGTGACAAAGGTCATTGTGAAGTGGTTCAAGGGTAAGGAAATGGCCATGGCCATGGGTGTGCAGGTTGCGCTGGCTCGTTTGGGTATGGCGTTGGCTATGATCATCACGGTTCCTGTTGCCAATGCGTTTCATTCGGTACCGGCTCCTGTGTTGCTGGGTGCTGTGCTGCTTTGCATCGGTTTGCTGGCTTTCATTGGTTATACCTTTATGGACAGGAAACTGGATGCTGAGGTGAAAAACGGTGATTCACAGGAAGAGGAGGAGGGGTTCAAACTTTCCGATGTCAAGGTAATCCTTACCAATAAGGGTTTCTGGCTGATTGCGCTGCTGTGCGTGTTGTTTTATTCCAGTGTGTTTCCGTTCTTGAAATATGCCACGGATTTGATGGTGAACAAGTTTGATGTTGACATCAAGCTCGCTGGTTCGATTCCTGGTTTGTTGCCGTTTGGCACGATTTTGTTGACGCCGCTGTTCGGGGGTATTTACGACAAGAAGGGTCATGGGGCTTCCATCATGATTTTGGGTGCTCTTATGTTGTTCCTGGTGCATGTGGTGTTTACCATTCCGGCTTTGAACAACTGGATTGTGGCTGTGGTTTTGATGGTGGTGTTGGGTATTGCGTTTTCGCTGGTTCCTTCGGCTATGTGGCCTTCGGTGGCGAAGATCATTCCTGAGAAGCAGTTGGGTACGGCCTATGCCTTGATTTTCTGGATCCAGAATATTGGTTTGATGGGGGTTCCTTTCCTTGTCGGCAAGGTGCTTGACCGCTATTGCAAGACTGTTGGGGCTGATGGTACGCCTTCGTACGATTACACCCTTGTGATGGCAATTTTTGCCGGGTTCGCATTGCTGTCCATCTTCATCGCTTTCGCCTTGAAACGCGAAGATGCCCGCAAACACTACGGCCTGGAACAAAAGAGCCACGTGTAAGGCTACAACTTCATACTATAATAAGTACCGTGTCGGTTGGCACGGTATTTTTTTGTTTCATACGGAATATTTACCTGTTTCCGTTACGCCGGCGGGGTATAGTCTATCCCAGGCTTCGGTCACTCGGCTAAAAATGGGCCATTCCGGCTAAAATCTCAAAGCGTCGCGGGCTGGAAATACAGCCCACTCCTCGGAAGATGAGATTTTTTACGCCTCCATTCGCCCCATTTTCTTAACGCCTCCATCCAAGAAGCCTGGGATAGACTATACCCCGTCGGCTCCACTGCAACGCTCATTGGTCTGATGTTTGTGAACCCATAACTTCACAATTTATTACCAAATAATAGGATAATTCTCAAATCAATCGTACATTCATCCCCCGAAATCTAACCATCTGTTAAACACTAAATCACTTAGCCAAATTTCGTTTATTCCCTATAGTGAATAAACGAAATTGTATGAATAAATAATAGAGAAATAACAGCAATACTTCGTTTATACAACCGTTGAACTAAACCGCCTTTCAGGCGGTGGTTTTGGCTTTGTGCAAATGCTT
>CAYTIY010000171.1:0-3117 GCA_964438045.1 uncultured Bacteroidales bacterium
GTGGAGGTAGTGTGCGCCCATGTCTATCAGTATGACTCCTCCTGCTTCGATCGGGTAGGCGCCTTCCGGCCTGGCCTCGTAATGCACGATGGCACCATGGTCGTTATAGGCAACAACGGGTGCGAAGCTTTCACCCACATACTGGTCGTCTTGTTTGTGCAGCAGTGCGATCTCGTTGCCGATGGTATATTCTGTTGGTCGTCCATTGTCGGAGGTGCCTTTTCTTGAGATTTTTTCATCCAGCCACATGAGCAGTTTGACCCAAACGACTCCGTCTTTTCGCATGGCGAGTCTGAATCCTTCGATTTCCACGGTGTTTTTTACGGCCTTCAGCCCGGTGACGGGTGACATGCCTTCCAGCAGGGTGCAGCTTTCATGGATGTTGGCGAACAGCGCATGATTCAATCTGGATGTGTCAAATAGGATCCGGGTGTTCCTCAATTGGTTGATATAGGGAAAAAAATGGGAGTATGGTGCCAGCTCGACATGCTGGTCGTGCAAGTAGTTTTCTATATCGGCTCCAATCTTTGATGCTTCCACGAACAGGATGCATCGTTCTGCGTCAATGAAGATGAACGCAATGACAACGGGATTAAAGGCGATGTCCGAGCCTCTGATGTTCAGCAGCCAGGCGATTTCGTCCAATGCGCTGATAGGCAAGCAATCGGCCCCTGCTTCTTTTAACAGCCGCCGGACAAGGACAAGCTTGTCGTTTGTGAGTGCTCCGCTGGTGGAATCGGGAAAGATTCTGACCTGGTCTTGCGGGAGTGAGGGTTGGCTTGGCCATACCTCTTTATATGGATTAAAGTCCGTATGAAGGTGGCGATGTTCGGTGGAAGCGTGTTGATGGAGTCTGGATACTTCGGTGGTGGAAAAAAGACGTCCGTCAATTCCGATGTGGGAGCAGTCGTGATGGGTAATCCAATCTTCAATGGATGGTGTTCCGGGTATACCAGACTTATACAGGTCTATGCCTGTGCCTGCCAATTCGGTCTCGGCCTGCAAAAAATACCTTGAGTCTGTCCACAATCCCGCTGAAAAAGCCGAAACCACCAATGTGCCGGATGACCCCGTGAATCCGGACAGGTATTCCCTTAATTTCCAATGGTCGGCCAAATGCTCACTTTGATGAGGGTCTGATGAGGGAATAAGGCATGCGTCCAGCCCGTTTTTGCGCAGGTATGTCCTCAGTACCGATAGTCGGTGCCTGATGCGTCCGCTGTTTTCTATGCCTTCAGGCGGCAAGGCGGGGGAGGACGCTACGTCGTTGGTTGCGGAAGTGGGCGTGAACATATGAATGGTTAAGACGCAAAAATACGCTATAATATCCCATATGGGAAAAAAACAAAAAACTTTTTGAGAATTTGTTTGGTAAATCAAAGCCTTTGCCTAATTTTGCAGTCCGATAAAAACTAACCATCAAAGTCGTAAACAGTATGATCGTAGTTCCTGTAAAAGAAGGCGAAAACATTGAAAAGGCACTCAAGAAGTTCAAGCGCAAATTTGAGAAAACGGGCATTGTCAAAGAACTCAGAGGCAGACAGGCCTTCACGAAGCCTTCCGTTGAAAAGCGGAAAATGAAAACCAAGGCTATCTACATCCAGCAGCTCCACCAGACGGAAGACTGATCGACGCAGGCCAAATCAGATAGTTGGCCGGGCGTGGGTCCCTCAAGCTGTTTTTTTTGTAGTTATCGATTTTATTTTGTATATTCGTTGCCATAGTAAGCAGCGAGCCGATGTGGGTTGACGAATATCTCCAATATATACGGTATGAGAAGAATTATTCTGCTCATACCGTTGTTGCGTATAGGCGTGACCTTTCCGGTTTCTTTGACTTTATTCAGGAACAGTTTGGGGTCAGTCAACCGCAGGAGTTGGCATCCGAAATGATCCGATCCTGGGTGATGGATCTTCTGGAGCAGGGCTTTTCGCCTCGAACGGTCAATAGAAAACTGTCTTGCCTAAAGTCTTACTGGCGTTTTCTGATGCGCAAGGGGTTGACCGAGGTTAATCCCGTCAAGCGTGTCCCATCGCCGAAAACAAAAAAACCTCTTCCGGTTTTTCTGAAGGAGGAAGAAGTTACCAGGGCGCTTGCATTGGAAGGTCGGGAAGATCGTCCCTTTGATACCATTCGTGACCGGCTTATCATTGAATTGTTCTATCAAACGGGTATGCGTCTTTCTGAACTGATCGGAATCTGCGACAAGGATGTCGATACGGCGACCGGATTGATCAAGGTTACCGGGAAGCGGGACAAACAGCGGCTTATCCCCTTTGGTCCCGTCCTTGGACGGCTCATTGACGACTACAAGAGCATCCGGCAGGTTACCGTGGCCGGTTTGTCGGACCGTTTTTTGGTTCGCCCGGACGGTGCTCCGATGTATCCGCAACTGGTATACCGGATTATTCATAATAAACTTACACAAGTAGCCACATTGTCAAAAAACAGCCCCCACGTGCTTCGGCATACCTTTGCGACAACATTGTTGAACAGGGGTGCCGAATTGAATGCGGTAAAAGAATTGCTGGGACACAGCAGTCTGTCCGCGACAGAGGTCTATACGCACACGACCTTTGAAGAATTAAAAAAAGTCTACAAACAAGCTCATCCTAGGGCTTAAATGTTAGGAGGAATTGCTATGGGAATCAATATTCAGTCGATCCATTTCGATGCAACAACGGTGCTAGAGAGCTTCATTGAGAAGAAAGTGAAGAAGTTGGAGGTTTTTTACGGAGACATCTTGGAAACAGAGGTCATACTCAAGGTGATCAAGCCCGAGACGGTCATGAACAAGGAAGCTCTGGTAAAGGTCAAGATATCCGGCTCCGAACTGTTTGCCTCAAAAGTGAGCGACACCTTCGAGGAGTCGGTGGATACCGCCTTGGAAGCCTTGCAGAAGCAACTCATCAAGATAAAGGAAAAAAACAGGCCTAAATAAATTTTCTTGAAAACGCTTTGCGGATTCAAATTAAACACCTACATTTGCAGCCGTTTCTCGTGAGACGTTAGTCAAAGGGAAGCGGCTGTGTGGTGCGCACGCAGCGCCAATGTTTATAAAAGGGCAGTTACCAGAGTGGCCAAATGGGGCAGACTGTAAATCTGCTAGCTTACGCT
>CAYTIY010000172.1:0-3091 GCA_964438045.1 uncultured Bacteroidales bacterium
ACATCCTCGAAGAAATCGAAAAGCAAATCCCCGGATTCCCCATCGTATTGCACGGATCCTCTTCTGTACCCCAGGACATGGTAGCTACCATCAACCAATACGGCGGTCAGATGAAAGACTCCATCGGTATTCCTGAAGATCAACTCAGAAAAGCCTCTTCTTCTGCTGTTTGCAAGATCAACATCGACTCCGACGGTCGTATTGCCATGACGGCAGCCATCCGGGAGTTTATGGCCAATGAACCTTCCAAGTTCGATCCACGCCAATACCTGGCACCGGCCCGCGAATCGCTGAAAAAACTGTACATGCACAAGATTGTCGATGTGCTGGGCAGTGCAGGCAAGGCATAAGAACCTTTACAGAAAACAGACTGTATTCCCTGAAAAGAAAACAGTCTGTTTTTCTTTTTACCTGCCATCGGGCATCAAATGACCGATGGACACTTTGTTTGAGATCATTTATCATAACAACATATTCGCATGGATTACGCCTTATTTTTGGTGGTGCTGGTTACCAGTCTTGTGATTGTGATAGGAGGTATTGGCGTAGCTCTTATCCTGGCACCTACCTCCAACAATCCCCAGAAGCGGGAAGCCTATGAGTCGGGTATTCCGACGCGTGGTACTTCCTGGATGCAATTCAAGGTGGGATACTACCTGTATGCGATTCTCTACCTCATGTTTGACGTGGAAACGGTATTCCTGTTTCCATGGGCTACCGTTGTCAGGGAATTGGGCATGGCTGGACTTGTCAACATCTTGATCTTTTTGATTATTCTGGTTCTGGGCCTTGCGTATGCCTGGAGGAAAGGAGCTTTGGAATGGAAGTAAAGAACATACATATAAAAGGCATTCCCAACGAGGAATTCAAGGACAACGAGTACCTGTACAACTACGTGGAAGAGCTGCGTGCCAACGGCGTAGGCATCGTCACGGGAGTGCTCGACGACATGATTAACTGGGGTCGGTCCAACTCGTTGTGGCCTCTTACGTTCGCAACCAGTTGTTGCGGTATTGAGTTCATGAGCGTGGGTGCCGCCCGGTACGACTTTGCCCGGTTCGGTTTCGAGGTGACCCGAAACAGTCCCCGTCAGGCTGATGTTATCATCGTGGCCGGTACCATTGTTGATAAGATGGCCCCCATCCTCAAACGTTTGTACGATCAGATGGCCGAGCCGAAATACGTGATCGCCATGGGCAGTTGCGCCATTTCCGGCGGTCCCTTCCGTAATTCCTACTGTGTGGTGAACGGGGTAGAGGAAATCATTCCTGTGGACGTGTACGTTCCCGGTTGTCCTCCGCGTCCCGAAGCGTTGCTGTACGGCATGATGCAGCTGCAGCGCAAGGTGAAACTTGAACGCTTCCTTTTTGCCAAAAAGGAAAACGAAACCGAAACCAAGTAAGACTAGACAGATGGAAAAAATCAACGAACTCGTCCTGGCCAAGGTTCCCGGAGCCCTGGTGGAAGACAAGCAATATACCACCATCACCGTCCAACCCGCCGAACTGCGTGTGTTGGCTAAGTTGTTGCACGCCGAAGGATTCGACTTCATGGTGCAGCTGACTGGTGTGGATTACGGAGACACCTTGGGTGTGGTTTACTTGCTGAGCCAATCAACGGACATGAGCCGTATGTTGGTCATGCAGACCGCCACTTCCGACAAAGAAAATCCCGTCCTGCCTACGGTTTCCGATATTTGGAGCTATGCGCTGTTGAACGAGCGCGAGGTATTCGGCTTCTTTGGCATCAAATTCATCGATCATCCTGACATGCGCCACCTGTTCCTGACGGAACGCTGGAAGGGATTTCCCCTGCGCAAGGATTACGATGCCAGCCGTACCGCCAACCCGGTAGATGTGAAGAGCTACGATATGCCCGACTACAGTTCACGCTGGGTTGAGGGTGCCAATGGTCTGGAAGAACGCAGATACCTGTTGTTCGAGGAAGATGATTATGTGATCAACCTGGGTCCTCAACACCCGGCCACACACGGTGTGCTCCATTTCCGCACGGCACTCGACGGTGAAATCATCAAGAAAATTGATGTAAATTGCGGGTACATCCACCGCGGTGTCGAAAAACTGGCGGAAGGCATGACTTATCCACAGATGCTGCATTTTACCGACCGTCTTGACTATTTGTCGGCCCACATCAACCGTCATGCCTTGTGCATGTGCATTGAAAAGGCTGCCGGCATCGAAGTTCCGGAACGTGCACAATACATCCGTACCATTATGGATGAGCTGACCCGTGTTGCCTCGCACATCTTATCATGGGCCTGTATGTGTATGGACATGGGCGCGTTGACCGCCTTTATCTATGGGATGCGCGACCGTGAAAAAATCCTGGACATTTTCGAAGCCACTTGCGGTGGACGTCTCATCACCAATTACAATGTGATCGGTGGGGTGATGGCCGACCTGGATCCTGACTTCCAGCAGAAGGTGAAGGAATTCATCGTACTGATGCGCAAGAGCCTAATCGAATACCATACCCTATATACCGGCAATGTCATTGCCCGCCAACGTATGATCGGTGTCGGTCACTTGTCGAAGGAAACGGCTATTTCGTATTCCGTCAGCGGTCCTGTGGGACGTGCATCCGGACTGCGTTGCGATCTGCGCAAGAGTTTGCCGTATGCTGCCTACGACAAGGTGATTTTCAAGGAAATCATCCGTACAGAAGGCGATTCCATGGCGCGTTACATGAACCGTCTCGATGAAATTGAGGAATCGCTCCAGATCATCGAACAACTGATTGATACGATACCCGCCGGTGAGTACTGTGCAAAGACCAAAGCCATCATCAAGTTGCCCGAAGGAGAATACTTCCAACGTGTCGAGGCTGCCCGTGGTGAATTTGGTGTGTACATTCTCAGTAAGGGTGATAAGACGCCGTACCGTCTGAAATTCCGTTCACCGTCCATGACACTGGTTTCCATCATGGATCAGGTATGTCACGGTGCCAAGATTTCCGACCTTATCACCATTGGTGGTTCCATGGACTATGTGATACCCGATATCGATAGATAATAATAGTAAACACACAACGATATGTTTGATTTTTCAACGGTAACCACCTGGTTCGACCA
>CAYTIY010000173.1:0-2961 GCA_964438045.1 uncultured Bacteroidales bacterium
ATAAAGTCCATCTCTTTTCTTTATATTTGCCGAGTTTATTTCCATGAGGCACACTAAACTGTATAGTCATGAGTATTGAAATTAGAAGAGTAACGTCCAGATCGGACAGGATGAAATTTATCAAATTTCCTTTAAAACTTTATAAGAACAACCCCTATTATGTGCCGGCTTTGACATTTGACGAGCTGAACACCTTTAATACCAAGAAAAATCCAGCCTTTGATTTTTGCGAAGCCGACTGTTTTCTGGCCATCAGGGACGGGGAAGTTGTGGGGCGAATAGCCGCCATTCTGAACAAGGATGTCAATCATTTTTGGAAACAGGAGCATGCGCGTTTTGGCTGGTTTGATGTAATCGATGACATTGAAGTGACCAAAGCATTGGTTGCAGCTGTTGAAGAATGGGGCAAGGAAAGAGGCATGAAGGCCCTGAAAGGCCCGCTCGGTTTTTGCGATCTGGACCCTGAAGGTATGCTCGTAAATGGATTTGATCAATTGGGTACAATGGCTACAATTTATAACTACCCCTATTACCCCAGCCATTTCGAACAACTTGGCTTTACCAAGGATGTTGACTGGAAAGAATTCCTCATTGACATTCCCCGCGAGCTTTCAGATAGATACACCCGCATGGCCGACATTCTGGGCAAAAAATACGACCTACACATGGCCACATTGACCAGCAACAAGCAGTTGGTCAAGCAATACGGGAAGAAAATCTTTCAATTGTGGAACGAAACCTACAATGTGTTGTATGGATTTGCACCCCTGACCAAACGTCAGGAAAAATACTACATCAACCTGTACCTTTCCATGATTAAAATCGAACTAATCAGTTTGATTGTGGACAATAACGATGACGTCATTGGATTCGGCATTTCCATGCCTTCATTGAGTAAGGCACTCCAAAAAAGTAAGGGAAGCCTGTTCCCGTTCGGCTTTCTGCACATACTGAAAGCCATGCGAAAGAACGATACAGTTGACCTGTATCTAATGGGGGTTCGTCCGGACTACCAACAAAAAGGACTGATTGCCATGATTATCGCCGATCTGGCTCCTAAATACATTAAAAACGGATACCGGCTTGCCGAATCAAATCCTGAACTGGAGCATAACGGAAAGATTCAAGCCATCTGGGCCGAATTCGAACCGCGTCACCACAAAACCCGGCGTGTATTTATCCGTGAAATATAGCGGTTTTTCGTACATTTGCGAAAAGAACTTGTTTAGATAGACGCATTATGCAAGAGCCCGTCGCCTCTCCTACTGTAACCTATGATGATGCCAACATCATCACCTTAGACTGGCAGGAACATATCCGGCGCAGGCCTGGTATGTACATTGGCAAACTGGGTGACGGTAGTTCAGCTGATGACGGCATCTATGTGTTGCTCAAGGAAGTACTGGACAACTGTATCGATGAATACATGATGGGGTATGGCAAGTCCATTGAGGTCACCATCGATGAGGGTTTTGTCTCGGTGCGCGACTATGGACGCGGGGTACCCCTGGGTAAAGTGCTGGATGTAGCATCCAAAATGAACACGGGCGCCAAGTACGATTCAAAAGCCTTTAAAAAATCGGTTGGATTGAACGGGGTAGGTATTAAAGCCGTCAACGCCCTGTCTTCCTTTTTTCGCATCCAAAGTTTCAGGGAAGGACAGACCAAGCAAATTGAGTTTTGTCGCGGGGTTGTTACCGAGAATCGTCACCTGGAATCATCAGGAGAGGGCAACGGAACCCTGATAGAATTCATGCCCGATATCCAGATTTTTCCCGGCTATGTCTATCAGGACAATTTCATCGAGAACCTGCTCAAGAATTATGTGTTTCTGAATGCCGGACTGGTGATCAATTACAATGGAAAGAGGTTTATCTCCAGAAATGGATTGGTCGATCTACTGAACGAAAACATCACCTCAGAGCCACTTTACCCCATCATACACCTGGTTGGGGAAGACATAGAAGTGGCCATCACCCACGGAAACCAATACGGAGAAGAATACTATTCCTTTGTGAACGGACAACATACCACGCAGGGGGGCACCCATCAATCGGCCTTTCGGGAAAGCCTCTCCAGGGTTGTCAAGGAATACTACAACAAAAACCACGATTATTCCGACATCCGGATGGGTATCATCGCAGCTGTCAGCATCAAAGTGGAGGAACCGGTTTTTGAATCCCAGACAAAAACCAAGTTGGGTTCCAAGGATATGGGGCCTTCGGGTCCGACCGTGGCTAAATTCATCAACGACTTTCTGAAAAAGGAACTCGACAACTACCTGCACAAAAACGGGGAAACCTCCGATGCCTTGTTGCGCAAGATCAGTGAATCGGAGAAGGAACGCAAGGCCATTGCCGGCGTGACAAAACTGGCCAGGGAACGAGCCAAGAAGGCCAATCTGCACAACCGAAAATTGAGGGACTGCCGCTTTCACTTCAACGATGCCAAGGGTGAGAATCTCAATGAAACCAGCATTTTTATAACAGAAGGGGATTCAGCCAGCGGATCCATCACCAAAAGCCGCGATGTAAACTACCAGGCTGTTTTCAGTTTGAGGGGCAAACCGCTCAACTCGTATGGTATGACCAAAAAGGTGGTTTATGAGAATGAGGAATTCAACCTTCTCCAGGCAGCATTGAATATCGAAGATGGCCTGGAAGAACTCCGTTACAGCAAGATTATCATTGCCACGGATGCGGATGTCGACGGCATGCACATCCGTCTGCTGCTCATGACTTTTTTCCTGCAGTTCTTTCCCGAACTGATCAAAAAAGGCCATGTGTACATTCTTCAAACACCTTTGTTCCGGGTTAGAAACAAAAAAGAAACACGCTATTGTTATACAGAAGAAGACCGTCTGAACGCATTGGAAGCCCTGGGCTCGGCAGTTGAGATTACCCGATTCAAGGGTTTGGGGGAGATTTCTCCCGATGAATTCAAACATTTTATTGGAAAAGA
>CAYTIY010000174.1:0-2923 GCA_964438045.1 uncultured Bacteroidales bacterium
AAACGATAGGCCCCCGCTACTGGAATCCATACGATTTGGCGGCCATGGTGCAGCCATAAACCGGCAGGCATCGATATTTCAACGCATGTATTTCTCGAACCCCATGTATTATGATTGGGATAAAAAAGAACGCGTAAAAAAGGACTATGACGTAGATCAATTTGTGCTGTATCTGGACACGTTGAAACGGCAAATCGATGCCTTGTACAACCGATTTGTGGACGAAAACAAACCCGACGAACTGGTGGGGGTTTGGGCAAAAACATTCATCGAACAAGACTATTACGATGCGTTGGGCTGGTATCCGAATGATCATAAAAGCGCGAATAAACTTAAAGAAGGAGAATGGTCTGTTCCAAGTGAATACTATGAGGCGCTGTTAAAACGGTTGCCTTTGGAAAGAAACATGTTGGTAAGTGGATATGCCATGCATGGATTTGTCAACAGATTCCATTACAACTATTCAAGAAGAAAGATTTGGGAAGAAGAAGTCATTAAAGAATATATTTTACCCAACGGAGGTTTGGGTGCTCCTTCCAGTCTGGTGGATTCGTTGACCATCAATAGCATCATAAAGAATACTCCCGACAAGTTGCTGAGACAGTTGGTCCTTACGGAACGTTTTCAGCAGGAGCTTGACCGTTCAAACATCCGGCTGTATGAAAAATACAAACAGGTAGCAGACGAGTACATTGTCGAGCCCTTTTTAAAAGAGCCGTTGTACGCCATGTACTTGGAGGTGAAGAATCGGATTGAAAAACCGGTCATGGCAACCGATGCCTATTTGAAAAAGCTTGAAAACACATCAGCCAAGCAACTGGTTGATACAATCCGGTCGAACAATAAGGGGAAAGTGATTTATGTGGATTGTTGGGCTACCTGGTGCGGTCCCTGCAAGGCCGAAATGCCGAATTCGAAAAAACTGGCGGAGGAGCTGAAAGATAAAGACGTGGCTTTTGTGTATCTGTGCATTCAGTCGGAAGAACCCTTATGGAAAGCCAACCTGACCGAATTTCAACTGGGTGGTCAGCATTATTTGCTGTCCAATGAACAAAGTGCCGATTTTACATCCGTGTTTAAGATCCAGGGTATTCCCTATTACTTTTTGATCGATCAACAAGGAACCATCATAGACAGTGGTTCGCATTTGAGACCCAATAATGTGAAGGATAAGATTCTGGGTTTGTTGAAGAAATAAATGTCTCAATTAGATACCAAATTGACTAGCGTATGACTATTCCGCGTGCTTTGTTTGAACGGTTCAATATTCAGCCTATTGGCAAAAAAGTGCGTTTCGTCCTCTTTTTTGCAGTTGTTGCCTTGCACGGGTATTCACAAGAAACGAATGTTGTGATAACCGGCAACGTGGTCAATCCTCAAAATAAAACGGTCAGACTTACTGTAAAAGAGCTGTTTACAAAGGATGCGGAGTTGGTAAGTGCCATCAATGATAAGGGAAAATTCAGCTTTCAATATTTTCAGAAATATCCTCACAATAATACAATTGAATACAATGGCAAGATGTATCGCTTTATTGTTGCCCCAAACGATTCAGTGCATATCGTTTTTGCCAATGGTAACATCTCTTTTTCCGGAAGCAATGCATCATTAAATGCCGAGTTGCAAGACCTGACTATCAGGAATGAATATTTTTTGGTATCCGAAGCTCAACAGACCTTATCTCCAACAGCATACAAAAAAAGAATACGCGAGATTTATGCTGAAACGGACAGTCTTCTTGCGAATTACTACAACGCGCACCATTCTTCCATTGGGCTCAGGCAGTGGGCCGATACGTACTATAAGTACAGAATGTATGACGATATGATGCGTTACTCGATGTTTAACAGAGACAAGGAACTTCCCACTGATTACTACGATTTTTTGAATGAGACAAAGTTGTTTCCAACAGAATGGAAAAACAAGGAGGTGTCTGTTGTAAATGGCATTTTTGATGAAAGTGCGTTTATTTCATCGAGCACGAACGATGTTGTAGAGGAAATCGGGTCGATGTTGAGAAGTAAAACGAGAGCCTTGATTCCCAATGGGAGTAAAGATCCAAAAGCGTATAAAACACACATTGAAGTCATTGCAACTGAAACGAGCGGTCAAATGAGAGAGATACAATTGGCACTTTTCTTCAGTCAAATGCTTGAATTGAATCAGTATGACATCGTTGAGGATAATCTGTCTGCATTTTATACGTACGTGAAAAATGAGGCGTTGAGATCGTATGTGCTGAATGCATATGATCAAACCAAAAAGTACCTGAAAAGCGACTACAAAGAGCAGTACCTGGCTTCAATGGCTGATGATGAACAGATGGCTCCACTGGTGGATTCCATCCTTACAAAACATGCCGGAAAGGTGCTGTACATCGATGTGTGGGGTGTGTGGTGCGGCCCCAGTCTGGGCGAAATGAAGTATGCACGTGCACTGAAAAAGAAGCTGGAAGGCAGCGATGTCGTTTTTGTTTATTTGTGTGTTGATTCCGAAGAATCGGCATGGAAATCAACGATTAACGAATACGCTATTTCTGGTGATCATTATTTATTGAATCAGGATCAATACAATATATTGGTTCAACGGTTCAAGATGAAGGGTGTTCCTCACTACATATTGGTTGATAAAAAGGGCAAGATAGTCCCTAACGAGGCGCCATGTCCCAGTGACGGAGGTTGTCTGAAACAAATACAAACGTTATTAAAATAAATGCCACAATCCCATACCATGAAAAAAGTAGTTGGATTTTTTATCTTGTTGTTTTTACTACAAGCCGGAACGGCTGTTGCCACCGCTCAAATTCCTACTGAGCTGCATGGGTTTTGGCAGTTTCCAAGCGAAGAACGCAGAGAAAAGTGCTCTGGAGTGAATATTGGCAGCAACTATCTGGAGGCTAATTTGGACGTATTGACGGCTGACA
>CAYTIY010000175.1:0-2802 GCA_964438045.1 uncultured Bacteroidales bacterium
TAGGATTAGCCCCAGCGCGTCAGGAAAAACAACGAACCAACAGCCGTCACCGCCCACAACGTGATACCAAGCGCAAAACTCTTGAAACCGGACTGCTCGATTTGGGCAAACGTGATGTTGGAACCAATGAGGAACAAAGCCACCACCATGCCCCGTTTGCCCAACCAGGAGAAGTGATCGTAGCTCGACTCAAAAGCCGGAAAAACAGCGGCAAACACAATGGCCAACGTAAAAAACAAAATAAACCAGGGAAACTTGATCGATTGCTTCCCGCCACTTCTGGTAAAGAAAGCGATCACCAACGACAACGGAATGATCCACAATGCCCGGATCAGCTTCACCGTCGTGGCCACCTGCAAGGCCTTTTCTCCATAAATAGCACCGGCACCCACCACCGAACTGGTATCGTGGATCGCTATGGCCGCCCAGTTGCCGAACACCTCCTGGCTCAAGCCCAATCGATGTCCGATAAATGGAAACAGCAACAAGGCAACGGCATTCAACACAAACACAACAATCAAAGCAAACGAATTCTGATAACTCTTACTGTTCAAGATAGGCGCCACGGCAGCAATGGCACTACCCCCGCAAATGGCCGTCCCGGTGGCAATCAGGATGGACGTATTTTTTTCAACCCTGAATAACCTACCCAACAACAAACCACACAGCATGACAGCCGTGACGGAAATCGTCGTTTCAATGAAACCGCTTTTCGAGGCCGAAACCACATCACCAAGATTCATCCCGAATCCCAGCAACACAACCGACAACTGAAGAATCTTCGAGGTATAGGCATGAAGACGATCATGGGTCAAACCCAGCAAAGAAAAGAATATACCAATGCACAACGCCAAAGCCGGCGACACAAACGGCAGAAAACAAAAAGCAATGACAGCGGAATAAAGACCTTTTTTCATACCCATACAATTTGTACACAAAAGTACAGGCGCCCTATAAGAATAACAAATAGATATTTATTATAGAAGATAACTACAAGTTATAGCCCAACAAAAAGCGTTCAAACAATTCTACCTGACGGCTTTTATGCCCCTGCTTACAGGCCATACGGAATTTCCGGGAAATGGTCAGTCCCGTAACTTTCAATCTAACAAGCGTTTTCAGGTACAATTCAGTTTGCACCGCCTTTTCCGAAATGATGGCCAGACCATCAAAATCCGACAAAAAATTCTTGATCGACTCGGTACTCCCCAAATGAATCAACGTATTGAGGTCGTCAAACTTGATACCGTGTTGTGAAAGAGCCTGCCTGATCACCTCCAACGTGCCCGAACCCTGCTCCCTCAAAACCATCGGAATCTGGATCAGATCATCCTTCCCAATCGTCTCACGCTTAGCATACACACTGTCCTTACCTGTGACGACAATCAGCTCATCATCGAGAAAATCCGTATACCGGATGCCGGCTTGCGAAGACTTGTTCTCAACCAAAGCCATATCAACCTGATTATCCAGCAACAACCGCTCCATGTCAAACGAATTGCCGTTCATCAAAAAAATGTTGATGTTGGGATACCGCTTATGAAAAGAGGCAATTACCTTGGGAATAACATATTGAGCAATGGTTGAACTCGCCCCAATGATAAAGTCACCGGAAACACGGTCGTGCAAATTACCTATCTCAAAATCCAGTTCGCGGTATTGCCGGGCAATTTCCTTGAAAGCATGATACACCCGTTCCCCCTCTTTTGTCAGAAAAATCTTATTGCTCTTTCGTTCAAAAAGCGTGGTGTGGTACCGCTCTTCTATCTCCTTTATGTGCCGGGTCACTGCAGGCTGGCTAATGCTCAACGCCTCTGCAGCCCTGGAAAAACTGAGCTTTTCAGCCACCGTCAAAAAAACAACGTCCCTGTAATCCATAAACGCATGAAGTGAGTCACCACAAAAGTACGAACTTAAATCGTACAGACACCCATTATAACTGAAGCGCCTTGGGGTACAAGATATTGTTTTCCAGATGCACATGCACATGCAGGTCATCTTCAAACTGATGCAACAACTTATATGTCAGGCGATAGGTTTCACACCCATCCTCCGGCACCACATAACCATGGGTAATGGCATTGATCGTATCCATGGCACTACCGGCAAACTCGTGCTCCCCGCTCATCCGGGCAATTTCGGAAGCAATCGTCTTGCGCGCAGCCGCTGAATCGTGCTGAATCACATCCTTGATGGCCGGAAACAGCACGTCCTCTTCCTGCTTCAGGTGTTGCAGCAACTCCTTATTCAAATGCACCATGATTTCGGCCACCTGAAGCAACTCCCTGTGACGATCGCCGTGCACGCCCGCAATCTTGCGCGTATAAAACAGTAAGTCCGGCAACGCCTTCACTACATATTTATGGTGTGAATTTACAATGTAATCCGCCAGAAAATCCAACGACCACTCGTTGAAGTTCAGACCCGGCGTGACCGGCGATTCCTCCAGCAGCTCCAACTTGCCCACGAGTGCGCTTACATCCAGGGCTTTTTCCTGGCAAGCCTCCCGCAGCGTCTTCTTTCCTCCGCAGCAAAAATCAATCCCAGCCTGCATGAACACCTCAGCCGTCCTGAAATCATCGGCCACAATGGTGCCCAACAACTTATTTTCGAAACCAGACTTTTCCATATTTACTTATTTATGTATGATCCATACTGCAAACATACGCAAAAAATAATAAAAGACAAAAAGGTCTTTTGGTATTTAAATATTTTTTTTTACTTTTGTCTAAACAAGCGAACAACGAACAGCACACTACCTAAACAACCCGATACGTCACCATGTTCAATAAAGAAACCGAA
>CAYTIY010000176.1:0-2800 GCA_964438045.1 uncultured Bacteroidales bacterium
CCGAGTTCTTTTCCTCGTACATGGTCAACGGAATGGTCTGCGAATAGCGCAGGTTTTCTTCGGTGTAGGTTTTGTACACACCCAGCGAAAGCGCTTCTTCGTCGTTTCCGTCTGTCCAAACCTGGTTGCCTTTCTTGGCGAACACGGTAGCAGTTCCCGTATCCTGGCAGAAAGGCAGGATGCCCTTTGCGGATACTTCTGCATTGCGGAGCATGGTCAACGCTACATACTTGTCGTTTTCGGTAGCTTCCGGGTCGTCCAAAATGGCAGCCACCTGTTTTTGGTGTGCAGGACGCAACAGGAAGGACACGTCACGCATGGCCGTATTGGCCAGCAAAGTCAACCCCTCCGGGCTTACTTTCAATACATCTTTGCCCTCAAACGAGGAAACGGATACGTGGTCTTTGGTCAGCAGGTAATATTCTGTCTGGTCCTTCCCGACGGGAAATGGATCTTGATAATGAAAAGGAGGTACAGCCATGTTTCTTATAGTTATGATTTTCGCATCAAAGTTACAAAAACACCGCGAGTTTCAGCCCCGCACTGCGTTGATGAAAGCGGTAATATTTTCCGTGGTCACGCCCGGAGGCATGCCGCCCCCGCAGGAGAAGAGCATGCGGCTGAAACCGGCGGCCTCATCCCGTAACAAGCGGGCCTTCTCGGCAACCTCTTCAGGTGAACCGGCAGCCAACACATCCCGAGGGGGAATGTTGCCCAATATGGCCATGCTGTCATGGGTCTCTTCACGTAGTTCTGTCAACGTCCGGTGGATGCCCGGATTGTATAGGTTGATGCCCAGTTCGGGATAATATTTCACGGAAACGGTGCAGTCCGCATCGTTGTGGAACAACTTGACCGAGTCGTCGGTGTCATACAGTTCCTTCAGGTACGGATACGCAAATTCTTTGAAATCGTCTTCGCTGATGAAGCCCACGATGTCGTCGAGCATCATGATGCCGTCGATCGAATCGAAGGTCTCGTGCTGCAGGGCATGCCAGCGCTTCAGAAAATCAGTGATGGTCCTGAGCAACTTATGGGTGGCTTCCGGATCCATCATCATGGTGGTGAGAAACTCGGTGGTACCCATCAGGAAAGAGGCTATGTTCAGCGGACCACGGGACACCGAAAAACGGATGTCGTGACCGGCCGCCTGGATGGCAGGCCTTGCCTTTACCAGGCGATTGAGCATGAAAGGTAGCAGACCGTCGGTTTCCGGGTTGGGCACCTCTATCTTTTCAATGCCCTCAGCATCGGAAATGATAGGTTGAGCAAACGGGAACTCGTTTTTCCAGAACGTACACTTCGAACCGAAGGCGGAAGGCTCCGTACACATGCCATATTCACTCCAGACACCCGGTAGGAACATCACATCGGGGAACGTCTTCCACGCCTTCAGGTTGGCATCCAGCCAGGTGGCATCATTGGTGAAGTAATCAAGAATGGAACAACCGTACCATCCCGGCAACCAGGGGCAATCGATGATGAATCCTACCTGATTGTCTTCCACGGGCTCGCCGTTCACAAGCGATTTGAGAGTAGCCCATTGTTTATCTGTCATAAGTATAGTATTATTCGTCCAGATCGTATTTTTGAAACAGGAAATCGTTGTAGGGAAAACGAGTAACGTGTATTTCTTTCACCCGTTCGTACACCAGTTCCTTAAGCACATCCATGTTTGATAGATTGCGTGCCGAAATAAAGATGCAATCCTTGTCCATACGCGACATCCAAGTCTGTTGCAGCTCTTCCAGACTGATATTTTCGCGCGTCCTGGGCGTAAGGTCGTCTTCATCCTTTTCAACGTGCTGAAAGGCATCAATTTTATTGAATACCAGGATGGTCGGTTTATTCCTGGCTTCCAATTCATCCAATGTTCTGTTTACCACCTCGATTTGTTCCTCAAATCCGCTGTGGGATATATCGACCACATGTACCAGCAAATCGGCCTCCCGGACTTCGTCCAGTGTAGACTTGAACGATTCAACCAGGTCGTGGGGCAATTTGCGGATAAACCCGACTGTATCAGTGAGCAGGAACGGCAGGTTTTCAATGATAACCTTGCGCACGGTAGTGTCCAGTGTGGCAAACAATTTATTTTCGGCAAATACTTCCGACTTGCTAAGCACGTTCATCAAGGTTGACTTTCCCACATTGGTGTACCCCACCAAGGCAACGCGAACCATCTTGCCACGGTTTTTGCGCTGAGTGGCCTTTTGCTTGTCGATTTGCTTTAGTTCCTCTTTCAAACGGGCTATCTTGTCGAGAATGATGCGGCGGTCGGTCTCAATTTGTGATTCACCGGGACCGCGCATACCGATACCTCCCCGTTGACGTTCCAAGTGTGTCCACATTCGAGTGAGTCGGGGTAACAAGTATTTGTACTGTGCCAGCTCCACTTGCGTCTTGGCATGGGCCGTCTGGGCACGTTTGGCAAAAATATCCAAAATGAGGCTGGTTCGGTCCAGAATCTTTATTCCCAATTCATTTTCCAGGTTCTTAACCTGTTTGGATGACAGCTCATCGTCGAAAATGGCCAGGTCAATTTCATGTTCAACCACGTAAGCCTTGATTTCTTCCAATCGTCCGGATCCCACAAACGTCTTAGGATTTGGCATATCCAAACGCTGCAAAAACACCTTGACCGGTTCGGCTCCGGCCGTGTCGGCCAGGAACGCCAATTCATCGAGGTATTCGCTGGCCTTTTGTTCGGGTTGGTCGTTGGTGATCAAGCCCACAAGTATGGCCTTCTCCACCTCTTGCTGTATGCGGACACGCTCTATCATAGTTTGTTGTTTAAATG
>CAYTIY010000177.1:0-2786 GCA_964438045.1 uncultured Bacteroidales bacterium
AAAACAAAAGAAGTATATAATGAAGTTTATAACCAAAACAAATCCAAATGAAACATAGAGATTTTATATTTACCGGATTACAACCCTGGGATATTCTTATTGTTTCAAACGCGATTGACATTGACCAATCGCACATTTGGACAGATAACATTTCTTCCATTAACATACAAATCAACAATACGCAAAAAATACACCGTTATGTACTATAGAAGTTTTTCAGATTTGAACCAAATCATCCTAAAGGGACTCCCCAAAGTACCCCGAGATATCGATTTGATTGTAGGCATCCCCAGAAGTGGAATGATGCCGGCAAATCTATTGGCGTTGTACCTGAACAAGCCTTATACAGACATCCATTCGTTTGCCAATGGTCACATTTACACCGCCGGTGCGCGCAGCCAGTTTTTTGACAATAAGAACCTGAAAAAAGTGCTGATTGTCGATGACAGTATTGCTTCGGGTTCGGCTTTGAAGAAAAGCAAGGAACTATTGAAGAATGTACCTGGAGAGTATGAATTTTTATTCTGTGCTATTTATGTGGTTCCCGGTAAAGAAAACATGGTGGACATTAGTTTTGAAACGGTACCACTGCCTCGTTATTTTCAGTGGAACATTCTAAACCACACCGATTTGGAGAAGTCGTGTTTTGATATTGACGGTGTGCTATGTGTGGACCCAACCGAGGAACAAAATGACGATGGCCCCATCTATAAAGACTTTGTACTAAATGCTCCTCCGTTATTCATTCCGGGTAGCAAGATTGGTACGATAGTATCTTCGCGGTTGGAAAAATACAGGGAGGATACGGAAATCTGGCTCAAGAAGTACAACATCCGCTACAATAAGTTGGTTTTAATGGACCTTCCTGACAAGGAAGCACGCATCAGAGCTGGAAACCACGGTGAATTCAAGGCTCAGGAATACAAATCGTTCGAATACAAGTTATTTGTTGAGAGTTCGCTCAGTCAGGCGCGTGAAATCAACCGCATCACCAAGAAGCCGGTGTTATGCACAGAAAACTTCGAAATGATTTTCGAAGCTGAATCCATCGTATACAGCATCAAGAGCGGCAAGTACTTCCCATTCCTGCGCAAATTCGCACTGAAAGTCAGAAACCGCCTGAGGCGTTACCTGAAGTAGTTACAGCCTACTTTCCGCCTTTTTTCTTTTTACGTTTCATTATCCTGTTTCCGTTTCGCCGGGTGGGTAGTCTAGAACTTCGTCTTAAAGCCCAATAAATCTTCAAGCGTACGACACCTTTTTTGACGGGGCCAACTCAACCTATAATATTGTGGCGGAAAGGTCGAAAAGGATCACGAGTCACAAACTGGACAATATGGGCAGTAATATGCAGGAAGGTGGCGGCAAACTGGTAGTGGCTACCGTCGACCGAAAAATGGGCTCCGTTCATTTTGGCAGGATCAACCTAAGTGATGGTTTTCAGAAAATGTTCTGCCAATAATACGCCGACCTGGATCAAAGCGGTCTCAGCTTGTTGGGTATCAGATATTGATTATCAGAACTTGGTGTACTGAGCCAGAATGCTGGCAAATGCATCGGCCCTTTCGTCCCAGGAATTACCCTTGGCATACGCAATCCGCTGGCTTATCCTTTCAGCAGTATCCTGTTGACAGGCTTGCAGCAACCCCTCCACAAAGGCTTCTTTTGAAGTAATAGTGGTCACCATGCCTTCAAACTCGGGTAGGTCAGCAAAAGCGTTCATAACCACAGGTACTCCCACAGCCAGAAATTCATTAATTTTGAGAGGGTAGATGTTAAGATTCACTTCGTTTATCAAATAGGGTATAATGCCCACATCG
This sequence comes from uncultured Bacteroidales bacterium, assembly GCA_964438045.1. GTDB lineage: Bacteria > Bacteroidota > Bacteroidia > Bacteroidales > UBA1402 > UBA8389. Next base: position 1,821 of record CAYTIY010000177.1, read on the forward strand.
TAACGGTTGAGCAAAGCAGGAACTTGCTCAGGTTTAACGGCGGCGAAAAACGACACGTTTGCATAAACTTTCAGCCGGTTGCGCATGCGTTCGTTTCGCATATCACCGGTAAATTCAAAGTCAAAATCAGTGAGTTGTTGCACAGCATATTCAACCGTGTCAATATCAAAGCGTGAATCCAAACTACCGATAAAGCCCACTTTTTTGCGTTCGCGTTTATAAGGCTCAATTTTTGCCTGATTACTGAAAAGCGGAAAGTTCACACCGTTTTTAACCACATAGACCCTGTCATTGAGGGGTTGTTTGTTTGCCCCAAGATAATCGGAACTGCATATGATGGCATCGGCCTGACGTGAAAAGGCCTCTTCATACCGAAAAATACGTTGGCCGTAATAAGATGGCTCCACCCCATCGTAGCAATAATAGATATGAGCTTGCTCGTTGAGTTTACGTAGCATGGCCAACCCGTAAAAAGGGTTGTAGGCTGTTACTACCAAGGGATTATCCATACCCAGTTCGCACAACTTTTTTTTTAAAATGCGGCTATAAACGAAGGTATTGATACCAAACAGGCGTTTAAACAGTTGTTCGTTTTTGAGAAAAAACACCGGTAACGATGGAGGCATTACCAGCTTGTACACCTGACTTCCCACTGAACTTTTAATAACTTGCAGGCGAGGCTTTAAACCTAACATCTGGGCTATCGGTGCTTGCCGCCTGCCCCTGAAGGTGTGCCAAACATCGGCCCAAGTGTAGTGGTGCTCCACAAAAACCACCCGGTTATGTATGGCAATGCGTTCAAGCAACATAACCGTTGATTTAGCGTACTTGCCAAACCAACTGGTATTTGAAATGCAAACAATATCTTGTTTTTGAAGTTCCATCGTTCAAAAGCACAAGGTACAAAAAAAACAAATACGTTGTATGGGAAAGTGAGCCGAAAGCCGGACTTGAACCGGCGACCTA
>CAYTIY010000178.1:0-2774 GCA_964438045.1 uncultured Bacteroidales bacterium
GGAGGTCCAAACTCGCGCAGCATATCGCCGTAGAACTTGAGGGCCTTGACGGCCATTTCAACATCGCCGTAAGCCGTGAACATAACCACTTCAATGCCGGAATCCAACGCCTTGATTTCATTCAACCAAAACAAGCCTTCATTGCCCGAGTTCACTCCGGCCGTAAAATTCATGTCGAGCAGAACGACATCCACCCGTGTGGATGTAAGCAGCGCATTGATTTGGCGGGGATGTGGCAAGGTGGTGACGGCATTGAACTCGTGCTGCAGGAAAAGCTTCAGCGCACTCAGTACACCGGGGTTGTCGTCAACAATGAGGAGATGGCCTTCTGGCATGGAGGTAATTCATTGAATGTGCATCAAATGTAAACAATTAATTAGTTCAACGCGTAACTGTCCAAATAATAGACACTGCACTGTCTTGAATTTAGACACTTCCGGCAGTGTGAGATGAGTGTAAGAAGCATATAATTAGACAGATGCAATAGTGGCACAATCTTTGCCTTATCATAAGAACAACTGAAAACCATGGACAGACCCATCGTAGACCACCGCATCCTGAAACCCAAACACCTGCGCATCATCGTACCTGTAGTGGGGCTGATTGTGTTGGGAGTGTTTGTTTGGTTGCGCGATCCGTCCAGTACGTATCGGGTTAATCGGGACCAATTGATTGTGAGCGATGTTGTCCGGGCTCCTTTTCCGGATTATATCCGGGTAAACGCATCAGTCGAACCGGGTACGGTCATTACGATTGAAGCGCTGGAAGGTGGACGGGTGGAAAAAATCCTGACCGAAGAGGGCATGCAGGTGAAGCGTGGGGATGTGTTGTTGACCTTGCACAACGACCAACTAAACATGAGTTTTGCCGATAGCCATTCGAGCTATGAATTTCTCACAAACGAGCTCAACGACCAGCTCATTCAGATGAAACAACAAGATTTGAGCGATAGACAAACCCTCTTGGTTGAAGATAACCAGCTTTATGAATTAAAACGAAAACTGGAAAAAACGACCAGGCTGCATGAAAAAGGCGGCGTATCGGAAGAAGAATACCTGACCTTGAAAAACAGCTACGAAACCTCCCTGAAGACAAAGGAGATTGCGGTAAAGAAAAGGGCGCTCGATGCTGAATGGCGTGCCAACAAGCGCAGATACATCGGGTTGAAAATGCAGCAGGTTCGACAACAATTGGAGAACCTGAGGGTAAAAGCACCTGCAGACGGGCTGTTGGCCAAGTTTAATCCTGAAATGGGCCAGTCAATCTCCAAGGGCCAGACCGTGGGGCAAATCCAGGTGTTGACGAGTTACAAATTGACGGGTACCATCGACGAATATTACGTTGATCGTGTTCAAAAGGAATTAGCGGCGACCTTGGAAAGGGACGGAAAAAAGCACGTACTGACTGTTTCCAAGGTCTATCCGCAAGTGTCCGAAGGCAAGTTTAAGGTGGACTTCCAGCTCAAAGGCAGCCAAAACGCCATTTGGAGAATCGGGCAAAACTATGCCCTCAGCCTTCAGTTGGGAGAAACCAAGGAGGCCATACAAATTGAACGGGGCAGTTTCTTTCAAAGCACCGGTGGCAAATGGGTCTATGTCCTGACTCCCGATCAGAAAGCCGCTTTCAAGCGGAACATCCGGCTTGGGAAACAAAATCCGAACCGATACGAAGTACTGGAAGGCCTTACCTCAGGCGAGAAAGTTATCGTCTCAGGCTATGAATCGTTTGGCGACAACGAGAAACTAATTTTTGAATGAATCAAACCATACTACCATGATTAAAACCGAACAGTTAACCAAGATTTTTCGAACGGAAGAAGTCGAAACAACAGCATTGGACAACGTGAACCTCAACGTAGAAAAAGGGGAATTTGTGGCCATCATGGGGCCTTCCGGTTGTGGAAAATCAACCTTGTTGAACATCATCGGACTGTTGGACAATCCAACGGGTGGAAGCTACGCCTTTGATGGACAAGAAGTGGCAATTTTAAAGGAAAGCCAGCGCACCAGCCTTCGCAAAGGAAACATCGGCTTTGTCTTTCAGAGTTTCAACCTGATTGATGAACTCACCGTGTATGAAAACGTAGAACTGCCCCTGATATACCTCAAGCTGAAAGCGAGTGAACGCAAGCAGATGGTCAATGCTGTGTTGGACCGAATGAAAATCAGCCACCGCAGCAAGCATTTTCCGCAACAGCTTTCCGGCGGACAGCAGCAACGCGTGGCCATAGCCCGTGCCGTGGTGGCCAATCCCAAACTGATCCTGGCCGATGAACCCACCGGTAACCTCGATTCAAAGAATGGGCTGGAAGTGATGAAACTCCTGTCTGAATTGAATCGGGAAGGTACCACCATCATCATGGTAACCCACTCCGAACGGGATTCGGGCTTTGCGCACCGCATTGTGCATTTGTTTGATGGACAAATCATTACGGAACAGCAACGCCAGGCGTTCGAGTTTGCCGGGGTAGAAGCCTTATAATCAATACCAAGCAAACGCATACGCCATGTTTTTAAATACCCTGTTTCGCAGCCATAAAATGCACACCTACTTCAATCTGTTTGGATTGTCGTTGAGTTTGGCCGCCGTATTGTTACTAACTGCCCATAACATACAGGAATGGCAGATGAACCGGAAGTACCCACACGCGGATCGATTGTACCTGTTGGTCAATAAAAATCACTCAACACGCATACCCGAATCAATGCTGGAAGCCTTTAGGAAAGAAGTTCCCGGTATTGAGAACGCAACCATGTGGAGTTTGTCTGGCGGTG
>CAYTIY010000179.1:0-2711 GCA_964438045.1 uncultured Bacteroidales bacterium
GTATGCCCGTCTTACTGGCACGAGAGTCAAGAAAGAAATCGCTGCGTACAAAGCCATACAATGAAGCTGAGGTTTCCTGTTGAGCAAACAACGAGCATATGCCAGTGAGACACAGCGTGATGATAAGCGATAATCGTTTATACATGGTGTGAATAATTAGTTCGTTCAATTGTCAATCCATTGACCCGATAGATCGTAAGGTCCAGCATCGGTCACCAATGCCCGCCCAAACGTGCCGGGCATGATTCCGTGTAAAGCAGTAAGGTGTATTTCCGGATCAACCTCAGGCGAATCAAACTCAGTACGTCCAATGAGTAAATCCCCCTCTACCCGATCGACAACAACCTTAAGCACCTGTCCAATTTTTTCCCGGTTGATTGATTCTGAGATGCCCTGCTGCAACAACATGAGTTCATCCAGCCTGGACTGTTTTACTTCGAGGGGAACATCGTCCTTGTATCGGCGTGCTGCATACGTTCCTTCTTCTTCCGAATACATGAACGCTCCCATGCGTTCGAAGCGTGTTTGACCTACAAAATCCATCAATTCACGAAAATCAGCGTCCGATTCTCCAGGGTGCCCAACCATCAAGGTGGTACGCAAATGAATGCCGGGAACTTCCTCTCGGATGCGGGCCAACAGGTCTAGCGTTTCAGCTTTGTTGATCTTTCGGCGCATTTTGAGCAGCATGGGATCACTGATGTGCTGCAAAGCCATGTCCAGGTAGTTGCACACGTTCGGCCTTTCCCGCATCACCGGCAACAAATCCATGGGAAATTCAAACGGATAGGTATAGTGCAAACGCAGCCACTCCAAACCCGGTATGTCGGACAGTCGAGAGACCAATTCCGGTAATTTATATGAACGATACCTGTCCTTTCCGTAATACGACAGATCCTGTGCGATGAGCTGAATTTCCTTTACTCCTTTCCAAACCAGCATGCGGGCTTCCTGAATAATTTCATCCATGGGCCTTGAACGGTGTTTGCCAGTAATGATGGGTATGGCGCAATAGGAACATGTCCTGCTGCAGCCCTCTGAAATCTTCAGGTAAGCGTAATGAGGGGGTGTGGTGAGGTGGCGTTCAATGCAACCGGCCTGAGGAAGGGTCTCGCCCAGATCAGATAATACATCCTCGTAGTTGAACTTGCCGTAGAATCCGTCTACTTCTGGAATTTCTTCTTTAAGCTCTGAAAAATAGCGTTGTGAAAGACAACCCATTACATACAATCCACCAATGCGTCCTTTTCGACGAAGCCTGGCGTATTCGAGAATGGTGTTGATTGATTCCTCTTTCGCGTCACCAATGAAACCACAGGTGTTCACGATGACAAGACTGCCCTTGGGCGGGGTTTGGTCGTGCAAGACCTTATACCCTCTTGCCGAGAAATGATGCAATAACTTTTCGGAATCCACCAAATTTTTGGAGCATCCCAGTGTAAGAATTGTGACGGTCTTTTGTGTGGCCATCGTGTCAATTTGAACCGAAAAGGGAATCCACGTAACGGCGTCGGTTAAACAATTGCAAGTGATCAATTCCTTCACCAAGTCCTATGTACTTCACCGGAATCTGGAACTGGTCTGAAATGCCTATAACAACACCCCCTTTGGCTGTACCATCCAGTTTTGTTACGGCCAGGGCGCTAACCTCCGTAGCCAGCGTAAATTGTCTGGCTTGTTCGAACGCATTTTGACCGGTTGATCCGTCCAAAACCAGCAAGACTTCATGAGGTGCATTCGGTACAACCTTTTTCATGACATCCCTGATCTTGGTCAGTTCATTCATCAAACCCGCTTTGTTGTGCAACCTTCCGGCCGTGTCGATGATGACGATGTCTGCTTTATTGGCGAGAGCTGATTTCAACGTATCGAAAGCTACCGATGCCGGATCGGCTCCCATGGTTTGCTTGATCACTGTGGCTCCCGACCGTTCCCCCCATATGACCAACTGTTCAACGGCAGCTGCTCTGAAGGTATCTGCGGCTCCCAGGTAAACCTTTTTACCGCTTTGCGTGAATTGGTAGGCCAGTTTTCCAATGGTGGTGGTCTTCCCTACCCCGTTCACACCCACAACCATGATCACATAGGGCACGTCCGATTCGGGAAAGACAAATTCGTCGCTTTGCTCACTGCTGTGTCCAATGAGCAAAGACGTTATTTCTTCCCTCAGTACGGAATTTAGTTCGGCTGTGTCTACGTACTTGTCTCGTTCGACGCGTTTCTCGATACGCTCAATGATACGCAGAGTTGTATTTACCCCCACATCGGATGAAATGAGCATCTCCTCCAGGTTGTCCAACACCTCGGTGTCCACTTTTGACTTTCCGGCAACAGCCCTGGCCAACTTTGAAAAAACAGAGGCTTTTGTCTTGGACAGACCATTGTCGAGCACGGATTTCTCCTGGTCCTTGTTTTTGGAAAAGAGGTTGAATAAACCCATCAAATTCGATTTCAGAATATTATACGTAAATAAATACCAAAGAACTGCCGTTACTAAACAGCAGTTCTTTGATCATATCACGCAACAACGATTATTTTTTCAAATGATCGCTGAGCTTTTCATTCGGAACGATTTCTTCCTGAAAAATATAAGCTCCCGTCTTGGGAGATTTAACCATCTTGATCACTTTGGAGAAGGCACGGCCTTCACCTTTGTTTTGCATGGATGCAACTGCTTTTTTTGCCATGGCTTATCTTATTTAATTTCCTTA
>CAYTIY010000180.1:0-1798 GCA_964438045.1 uncultured Bacteroidales bacterium
GCCCTGTTGCCATACACGACGACACAAACGGTTGGTGTATTGTTGGCCTCGATGGCATGAATCCAGGCTGTCAGTACCGACGGCACCCTGCCCATATAGACCGGAACGGCAACAATGAGCAAGTCGTTTTCGTTCGTTTTCAGCACCTCTTGTCGGGCAGCCGGCGTTGTAATATCCAGTAATTCAATGGTGCGGTGGCCAAGTCCGGTTGCCATGGCTTGAACGATGGTTTTGGTTGTTCCTGTGGGTGAGAAACAGACGAGTTTTACCGAATGTGGGTTCATTTTTCTTCTTCGTTTTTGGTGTAAACTGATGAAGCAAATGTAGGGCGGGCTGTATCGATAAAATAGTACAAAAACGACACTTACCGCATTTTTGCCAGGTGTAAGATAGAATTGTTTTGCTGGACAAAGGCTTTGGGGGTATTTCCGGAAAAGCGTTTGAACTCCTTGATCAAATGCATCTGGTCGAAATAGCCGTTGTCGTATGCCAGGTCGGATAGTTTGGAATAATCATGCTGCAGTATCTGGTTGACGCTTTTGTGAAAGCGTTCCAGTGTGCTGTATGTTTTGGCCGAAACGCCCACGTATTTGTTGAAAAGGCGTTCTACGGTTCGAATGTTAACAGTGTGCCGCTTGCAGAATGCTGTCAGTTGCATGCTGCCGTCCAGATTCGTAACGGCATGTACCAGTTGCCTGAAATGCTCGTTTACTGGCGTGTTGTTCACAAGCAGTGTCACCAGTTCTTGCTCAAGTATCGTCAACCGTGTGTCGATATCAGGTGTTTCCTGCAACCACTCAACGATGGTTTTAGCTGTCTTGAATCCCACTTCATCAGCGCCCAACAGCTGATTCTTGCATTCGCAGATGGGCATGTTCAGGAAGGGGTAAAACCCATCGGGATAAAAGCACACGCCCATCACATCAACTTTCCCGCTCAATTTGATTCGGGCTTGCAAGCAATGATCTTGCAGCCCTGAAAAATACGCGTTTTCAAGCAATTGCTCGGCATCATTCATCGACAAGAAATGGGGTGTCTCGCTCAGGTTGAACCGCACATTGATGGTCCGTTGCGGAATCAGTTTATGATCCATCTCCAACCAATCTACCTGGAACGACCAGAAAAACTGGACATACCTTCGAAGTAACGGATGCCGAACAGGATACTTCTTAATTTCACGAGGCATAACGCTGGTTTTTTGTCATTTAGACGCTTTTTACGCTTCAAACACCACCGGCACCAAAAACCGATGACCCACTTTGAAGGGAATCAAACCCTTGTGCTGCAACCGGCCGATGATGATGGCGGGATGGGTATTGAACTGCCTGGCAAACGAGACAATGGCCTCCTCGTTCAATGGGGCAGCCGCGACAATCTGCGCCTCTTCGTTTTCTGTCAATGTCCACTTGATGGCAAAGCCATCCGCTTGCTGTTCCTTTTCCAGGTTCTTGTAGGAATAGTCCAGGTTCTCGAGGAAAATATCCTTCTTGCCATGCAGTAGTATGTGCCCGGCTTCGTGAAAGAACGTGAACCAAAAACTGTCATTGCGTTTGTAACGACCTGATAACTGAATGAAAGGGGTGTCGTTCAACCAGCGGGTGGAACCGCTAATGGGGGCTTTGTTGATGCAGGGCGTATGGACCACTTTCACCCCGGCATCAAGGCAAATGCGCTGCAGCTCGCTAAAGAAGGCATCGGGATGATTGGCCATGAGCAACTTGATCTGCGGCAAGGCTTCCTTGAACTTCTTTTCTGAATAGTCGCTCGCTGTTAATTCAGCGGCCTGCAACTCTCCTTG
>CAYTIY010000180.1:1808-2672 GCA_964438045.1 uncultured Bacteroidales bacterium
TTGTCGCAGCCAGGCTGAAATGGCATAGGGTTCTTTGGTTTGTGCCAATGAAATGCGGAATGCTACCTTGAGCTGCTGCTTGAAGTAATATTCTTCCCAGGCGGTGTAGTTGGAAAAGCCAAAGAATGTCAGCAGTTCAATGGTTCTATCCTCAATGGAGCTATATGGCGGCAACCAGTCCTTTTTAATCATATCCGCCAAGGGAAACTGCTTTGCCCAGGCTACCGCTTCACCCAGTGTCTCCCTGCGTTTCTTCCTGACTAAGTATTCATCGTACGACCGCTGATGGTTCATCCAATAGTTGGCCGGTATACGGGTAACGTTCTCAAATAGCACAGCCATTTCAGGCGTAATGGAGCTAGCACCCTTGAGCACATCGATGATGGTCTTTTCCGGCTTACCTGTGCGCAAAGCAAACTCCTTCGGCCCCATCCCCATCTCCTGCAGTTTCTCCTCCAACGTCTCACCGGGATGCGGTCTTGTTTGAGGACAAAATCTGTTTTTTGGCTCCATAGTTAATATTCTTTATGGTAATTAACAATTTCAATCACCTTTACACCTGTAATTTCAAGCCAACAATATTGGCCATGCGCATTTGTAGGAATTGGTTTCTCAAGTGGTTCAAAAATCAATCTGTAGGGTTGGTCTAAATCACAGCTCCATTGTCCTTTTCTTTCGTTCCTCAGTTCATGGTATTGTCCTGGCAAATATCTCACTTCCTCCAGATTAGTAGCATCATCCAACTGAGCCAATAACACAACATCACCTGCTTTAAATGTAGATGCATTACTTACAACAATACTTGTTGAGCCTTTTGTAAAACCGCTAATCACAGAGACAGCAGATTCGTTGTCATAATATCCG
>CAYTIY010000181.1:0-2585 GCA_964438045.1 uncultured Bacteroidales bacterium
CCTGTACCGGTAAACGCTTGTTGGATGCGTTTCACATAATCATCCCCGGGTTGCTTCCGTTTGGAACCCGGCATTGGTTTCGGTTTTGGTGAAAACCGGTTCATGAAAGCTGACTGAAAATCTTCGTTTTCAGCGGCATATTCCCTGATGAACTGATTCAGCTTTCCCTTGTCAGTATGCGCCAATATATCGTTTAGTATCTCGGGATTACTCATAATCTGTCAGTAGTTTTTTCAACTGATCAATGGGGTAAATATAGTTCTTCGATTCAGCCTTGGCAATTTTGCCTCCAAACAGGTACTTTAGGTACGAATCCTCTTCGATCCAACAAAGCATGTACCCTGACAGGCAGCACATCGAGTGCTTTGTTCAACGAACGGCCCATCACCAAGATGGAAATCAGGGTGGGATGATGCAAAAAATGGATGACCGAACCGCCTTTTCTTCCGGTTGACAGCAACGAGGCGTACCACTCCCCGGGAAGCGGTCCGTTTATTGTAGCCTCCATTTTTACCGGTTTAATCCTGGCAATCGAAAGCAGTTTGGATGTGGCTCGAATAATCATTTTTCCGATATTGTGGTACGAGATGGGATCAGAAACGAAGAGGCGCTTCGAGAAATTCTCTTGATCAAAACAATTGATTGATTTCCATGTTTAAAAAATCCTCGGGGCTGATCCCTCCGTCACCAACAATAAACGCTTCATTAGGATGAAACATCCCTTTGAACTTTTCAAGTCCATCCGTGCGCTTCTCGGCATTGCTTTTAACCTCAATGGCAACGACCCTTCCTTTTTTTCGAAGAATGAAATCCACTTCATAGGTGCGTTCACGCCAATAAAAAACCTCAAAACGATGCAAAAATGCCTGATTGACGAGATAGGCGCCAATCCCGGACTCAAACAAACGTCCCCATGCTCTACGGTCAGCGATTGCTTGTTCAAATGTGAGCGGGCTAAATACCATTTTTAGCGCATTGTTATATACCTGAAACTTGGGTATACTAGCCTTTCGTCTAGCCGTGTCGATGCTGTATTTTTGCAGTCCGCAAAGCATACCACTCTCATCTAAAAGATGGACATATCCTGACAATGTAGCCGTATTACCTGCATCTTGCAGCGATCCGAGCATTTTGTTCAAAGAGAGAAGTTCACCCGAATAGGCGGCTCCCAATTCAAACGTATGTTTCAGCAAAGCTGGCTTACTGATGGGCGTATCCATCAAAATATCTTTATTGATTGTAGCCTCAATAATGGCCGATTGGATGTATTGTTGATAACGGTCCTCATCATCCATCAACGTAACCGCTCCGGGATAACCCCCGTAAAAAAAATACTGATCGAGGTTAAAACCGAAGCATTCTTTCATTTCCGGATAACTCCAATGACACATTCGAATCTCTTCGAAGCGACCGGCCAACGATTCGGAAAGTCCCTTTTCTAACAACACACGGCTGCTACCAAGCAGTAGCACTTTAATATTGCGATCATTAAACGTATCGTTATCCCATTCTTTTTTTACTACTTCGCTCCAATTTTTTATCTTTTGAATCTCATCAATAACAAGAAGAATGCTATCATACCCCTTGCTGTTTTGCAAACTTCTCACAGCAGCCCAGCAATTTGAAACCCAGGTACTGTTGGTTGCAGGCACATCGTCGGCCGAAAAAAACTGACAGGGAAAGTCTACATTCTTAATAACCTGCTTAACTACGGTAGATTTACCCACTTGTCTGGGTCCCATAACGACTTGAATAAACCTTCTCGGCTCCTCAACCCTACTCTTAATTATTTGATATTCAGACTTTTTGTACATTGCTTTACATTTTACGCAGTTCATTGCGTATTTTTACGCAGAGCAAATATATTTTTTTTTGATCAAATCTCATAATTCGCACAACGCCTGTTTATATTTGACGATGAACGTATCAGAACCATGAATCCGATATTGTGGTACGAAACGGGGTCAGAAACGAAGAGGCACTTCGAATGACCATCCTACGGTTGGCGCTAAGCGTCAAACAACCCATAGCCTACAACCGCATTTCCAATTTGATCAAGTCGACAGGTGTCACTTTTATTCCATCTCACCGCTTGATGACCTTGCACGACTGTCCGTTGACGGTGATCAGGTAAAGGCCTTCGGGATAGGGTGAGAAGTGGATGATGCGCGCGGGTTCGGTGAGCAGGAGGTTGCCGCTGAGGTCGTACACTTTCACGGGTTTTACCCTCGAAGCGCCCATGATGCTTACTTCCTTGTCGTCCACGTACAGGATGTCGTTGACGGGATCCAGGTAGGCTTCCAGTTTGTGGTCGGTATCGGGTGTGTAGGTTGCGGTGTAGGGTGAATAGTAATACCGATCCATCCGTTGGGGGGTGGTATTCCAGTTGCCGGTTTCCTCGTGCCAGTAGTATTCCTTGTACGTGGTGGGCAACTGCCTGCTGTACGATGCGGGTACTTCGTAGTTGAACGCGGCCAGTTGGTTCACCTGGTGGTCTGCGTCAAAGGTTGTCTCTCGTTTGATGTGGCCGTTCCACTGCTTGTCGGTCTCATTCCAATAGTACAGTTCATGGGTTGTCTGGTTGC
>CAYTIY010000182.1:0-2542 GCA_964438045.1 uncultured Bacteroidales bacterium
CACGTTGTTGAGTCGATTGGGACGGGCCGAATTCGCAACGGTACCGACCGAATACAAAAAAAATCCTATGTCGTTGGTTTTTCCGGCTGCTGACGGAGTATCAAACACATAGTCCTTAGTGCCATCCGGATAGGAAAACACCTGTACGTCCACCTGTGGCAACGGCTTTCCGGAAACACGGTCAACCACACATAAGGTGGTGTAATTACTGATGGTCATGCTGGTCATATCGGAAACCACGAAGAAGGCATTGACGGTGAGGCCTTTTTCTCCGGGAATGCGCAGGCTGTATCCATATTGGCCGTAAGGAAGCCCTTTAATGACCAAGGACGTATCGATGGCACTAAATAAGGTATCCCTATTAAATGTGACCAACCGTTTTTCCAACACGGTGCAATACTCCATGGCAAGGGTATCCTCTCTGTTTTTATGTTTCAGCAGAAACTCTTTGGCGGTTAAATTGACACGGTAAACGGTCAACTCGGCTTTATTCGTATTAGTTGCGTAGACTTTGACTGTAAGAGGTTTCTTATGCTTCACCACGGCATTGCCGGTAACACTGATACCCTGTTTGGTTATGATATCCAAATAATCTTTTAAGATGCGGCTCTTCTGAGCGCTGGGGAATTGCTTCAATCCTTTGGCACAGAGAGCGTACGCCTTGTATTTGTAATCCTTGAATGGACTGTCGCCTTCCCGATGAAATGCCAAGTAAAACTGAGCCTCTGCCCACAAAGCGGTCACTACCGCTTCGTTATCGGCATAACGGGCCGACAAGTCCTGCAGCCTTTTTAGGTACATTTGTTGATCGGATGTAAGCGCAGTAAATTTAGTTAGCTGTACATTTTGTGGATAAACCATCGTAAACAAGGTCTGAAGACGGTAAAGGTCGGCATGGATGAGAGCTTCCGTTTTTCCGTCTCGTAGCCTGAACCGCAACCACTGCTGAAGGGTGCCAATGATGTCCTTTTCCACGTCAGAAACGGATGCGTCCTTCACCTGAAGGGTGATAAATCGTTCAACGGATTCAAACAAGGGAGTCGGCTCCATGTTCAGGTTTCGATCAGTTTGCACTTCGCGAAGGCCGTTCAATAACACAATCCTGCGTCGGACCAATACGTCGTAAAGGCTGGGCTCAATGGGGGTGTATAAAACAGTCAATACCTCTTTGACGCTTTCCACCGATGTGGTTTGCAAGCGTTCAGCCGGCACCAGGGATTTGGCAAGCAAGGTCCGTATAGTATCCGTAAAAACGTTGCCGGACCATGTGTTCATGTTGCCCATCGGTCCAACCAAAGGAGTCCGATAGTTCAGGGAGCTGGCTCTTTTTTTATAATAATCCAGGTACATCTCCGCCGTAATGGATTGCAACATGGCCTTCATCGCTTCATCCGTAGCTTTGGCGGAGAGGTCTTCCATGCCTGCCAACTGAATGGATAATTGATCAGGGTCTTTTTGTACAATCAGCTTTATGGAGATGACACGAGCCTTGATCCATTGCGGGCTATTGTTGTCCGCCTTTGCCTGTTTTTCAATGAGGGCAACCTGTTCCAATGCCGATTCCGGCTTGTCGGCCTCTATAAAGGCGGTCACCTGTTTCCACCTTTCTTCATAGATTGATGAAGGTGCATCCTGAGCTGCCAAAACGGTTGTTTGAACGACAACCATGATCAAAAAGCAAAACAGCCCCTTATAGGGTCTAAACAGGCGTAGATTGTTCACGGTCAGATTGCTTTGGTTAGTTATTAAAAAAATATAGTCTATTCTACGATTTATGAATACTTATCTTATTAATAATAAGCATTTTTTTTGTTTTCAGTTAAATAAACCTCGTTGTCCGATACGGGCTATGAGGTTCAAAAAAATCACATACCAGCCTTTTTTACCTCGATTCGTCCGCCGTTTGAATGGGCGGAGAATTCGGGGGCGTACAGGCATTGCAGGGTGGCCACCCCGTCGGTGAATGAGCCGGCGTTGTTGACGTAGACCGGGTACTCGAACGCGTAGCTGCCTTTGGGCAGAGAGGCGAAGAAGAACTGGGTGGACGCATCCTTTGAGGTTTGGTAATACCCCACTCCTTCTCTCCACACATAGCCCGATAGCTGCTTAGCCGGCTCGAAACAGGCGGCACGCTGGTCTTTCAGTACGACGAAATCCATGCTGCGGTCTACCGTTACGAGCAGGCGGGTAATGACCTTGTCGCCTGGTTTGAGGGTTTGTCCCGAAATAGGAACCATAACCGTACCGGTTGCGGATTGCTGTTCCACAAACAATTGCTTGCTGACGGTGAGTCCGTTGCCTCCCTGGGCTTTTACATGGTCGATGTTCTGGTAGTACTGGTAGTACACGACTCCCCAGCCCATGCCGGATGCAACGCTTGTGGTTTTTGTGCCAGTTGAACTTACTGAGCCTGCTGCAGATGTTGTTCCCGCAGCAGTTGTTGATCCTGTTGCGCTTTTCAAACCCACAGTAATGTTACCCATGGATGGTTTGATGTCGCCGGCTTCGTACGTGTGCTGGATATACCCGGTGCCAATTTCCT
>CAYTIY010000183.1:0-2503 GCA_964438045.1 uncultured Bacteroidales bacterium
AACGGCCGCAGTCCACACACCGCTGTTTGTCAATCACGGGAAACCAACCTTCGTTCAATGAGCCGGATGAAACGGTTGAACTGGCAGAATGTGCTGACTCGCTAGAAGATGCTTTTTTCGCAGTTGTCATCGCTGTTGTTTTGATCGCTGCTTCATTTCCTAATAGATTATCCTGCTTGGCCTCCTTCAATAATGTTAACCAGGTGAATGCAGGTACAGCTTCTTTCAGTGCTTCCTGTGTGGGCAGGCTTCGTAGGTTGGCCACCCGTCCAGGTTCCGCCCCGCGCCATTGGAATAGGTTTTTCATGGCTCTGGGGTGACAGGCCACAACGAGCGTTTGTGCAATGTCCTTCAATTCGTAGGGTGCTTCCATGGCGGTCCGGCATAAATCATCCACCACGTCAACTGCGTATCCGTTGGCTTTGAGCGCTTCAACCATTTCGGTCAAACGGGCTGAAGGTATCCATTGCTTTGTTTTACAGGTACAAAGGGTTGCTTTTAAGGTGCTCATGTTTCGATTAATGGATTTACTGATTCAACCAACGCTTGAAGGCAAACGACCGGTCTATGCTGACAATGGCTTCCAAGTTGCCGGTCAGGGGCGGGTTCAACTCCATTTTTAACCGACTTCTTGAATAGGGTATCATTTTTACGATGGATTGAATGTTGAGGATGTACTTTCGGTTGATTCGGAAAAACTGTGTTGTATCCAATTCTGTTTCAAGGGTATCCAACGTTGATTCAATGGCATAGGATTTTCCGGAAAAGGTGCAAAGGTAGGTGCTTTTTTCCAGTGAATAGAAATAGGCGGCTTTTTCCACCTCAATACTGAGCAATTTTACACCGGCTTGTACCAAAAATCGTTTTTTGAAGGTACTCTTCTGAGCCATCATGTCTGTCATCAGCTGTTGGTGATCTACCGTAAAATGTTGCTTGAGTGTTTGGTATTTGAGCAAGGCTGTTCGTATGGCGGCTTCGTCGTAGGGTTTCAACACGTAATCCACGCTGTTCAACCGGAAAGCCTTCAATGCAAATTCGTTATACGCCGTCGTGAAAATGATGGGTGCAGTTATGGGAACCTGTTCGGCTATACTGAAACAAAGTCCGTCTGAAAGCTGTATGTCCATAAAGATCAAATCGGCTGAATGGGACAACAACCACTGAACCGATTCGTTAATGCTTCCTGTTTTTCCAACCACGGTGCAATAGGGAGCTACGTCGTGCAACATCGACTCCAGTGCTTCAGCCGTTATTTTTTCATCTTCAATGATCAGAATGTTCATCGTCAATTGGTATTAAGGGAAGTTCAACCAAATATAGGGATTCTTTCAGCAAAAAACGGGGAGCTTTGGCATACAAAAGGCGGTATCGCTTGGTAAGATTGTTTTGGCCGACCTTGGTGGATGGCGTGGCAGACAGTCTGGCCTGCATCGTATTGCTGATGCATAAACACGCATGTTCTACCCAAATATTGATTAACAGAGGAGATTCAGTTTGTACGAGGTTGTGTTTCAAGGCGTTTTCAAGTACGGTTTGAAGGGATAGGGGAGGAATGCCCTGTTCGAGCATTTCTGCCGGCACTTCTACGCGATAAATCAATGCCTCTTTTCCGTGGCGGATGGTTTGGAGGTGCATGTAGGCTTGTGCAAAGTCGAGTTCATCTTTTAAGCGGACCACGGGTTTGTCGATACATTCCAACACATAGCGGTACACCGACGCAAAATCGGCAATGAATCCCTGAGCCAGTATGGGGTTCGATTTGACCAAACCCGACAACACGCTCAATGAGTTGAACATGAAATGCGGGTTGATTTGGCTTTTCAAAACCTCAAAACGAATGGACGTCAATTCTTTCTCTAAGGCTTCAGCTTGACGTCGGCTTTCCTTGTTTTCCTTGTAATAAATCCAGGCTTCTAAAATGGAGATGACGAGCAAGTTGGTAACGGCAGTGATCAGGGCATTGTTGATTACATTGATGAACAGGCCGTCACTGTATGGAAACAGGCTATGGGAAAGTAGTGAAACAAGGGTACCAATGATAAAAGAAAGCAGCAAGGAAAACGATACTTCAAGGACCGAACGTTTGAAGATTTGTCCGGTCCATGGAGTACGTTTGTTTAGATAATTGATGAGTTGAAGGTCGGATACAACCAGCAGCGATCCCATGATTGTGGCAAAGAACCAGCCCACCAGAAAAGAGATGGAAATACTGAAAAATTCGGAGAGGTGGGTTTTGCCGGAAAGCTGGTTGTATACTATGATGCAAACTTCCAGTATTGCGGTCACACTAATGACAAACCAAGCGGTTTCTTTTTTACTGATGGTGTTAGAATAGTCCATATTTAATTGAAATACCACTGGAAAACCCGGTTAAAACCTCAGGGTCGGTAGCCATCAAATTTAAGTTGCCAATATTCCTGTAGGAAACGTGCGCACCCAACCACCAGTTTTCGACCAGCCGACACATCACTTCCACAGCCGGTTCGTTGATGTGAAACACATC
>CAYTIY010000184.1:0-2494 GCA_964438045.1 uncultured Bacteroidales bacterium
AGTTGACTTATTCGTGGGAATTAGCGCCCAACTACGATCCAGACTTGTTAAAACTGGAAGATCTTCAAGTTGAGGCTGATGTAATTTACACTATTTCTAATAACTAAAGTTTTTCATGGCAGGACATAAAGAGACACCCCGTCAGCGCATGATCAATATGATGTATCTGGTACTGACGGCTATGTTGGCACTGAATGTATCGAGGGATGTCATCAATGGGTTTGGGGTAGTGAACGACAGCGTGATGCTGACCAACAAGAACTTCAAGGGACAGAGTGAAGTTGCCTATTCGAACTTGGAAAAGGAATACATGCTGAATCAGATTGAAGTAGGGCCGTTTTGGGACAAAGCCAAGACTGCCATGCGCTTGTCGGCCAACATGATTACGTACATAGAAGACTTGCGCGACAACCTGATTGCCTTTACCGAGCAAATACCCCTTGATTCGGCAAAGACCATTACCTTCGATAAACTGAAGAAAAAAGAAGATTACACGGCTACTACAGAGTTTTTGATAGGTCAACCTGAAGATGGGTCGAAAGGCAGAGCAAGAGAGCTTAAGAATAGGATTATTGCCTACAAAGACAGCATGATGAGGCTGGTTGGACCCAAGTACAAAAACAGCGTCAACCTGGGGCTGGAAACGGAAGGAAAGAATTACCGCGACAAGGGTGGACAAAAATTAAACTGGGAACTCCACCACTTCTACGATATTCCCCTGGCCGCCGACATACCCATCCTCAATAAATTCATTACTGAAGTGCAAAATGCAGAAATTGAGGTGGTTAATGGGTTATTACGGGAAAGTATAGCCGAAGACTTCAAGTACGACCGCATCGAAGCCAAGGTGCTTCCCAAAGCCAACTATTTATTTACAGGTGACCAATATGAAGCTGAAGTGATTGTGGCCGCTTACGACACCAGCCACAGCCCTAGTCCCAGCGTGTATTTTATGCATAACGCTGATTCCCTGCCCTTGACTCAACGGGAAAAAGCCACACGCGTTGCCCGCGAAGGGGGCCGCCTGATGGTCAAGTTTCCGGTAAGCGGAATCGGACTTCAGAAATATGCCGGTTTTGTGAGTGTACCCACCAACTCTGGACGTGAACGCACGTATCATTTCAATACGGAATTCTTCGTGGCACAGCCCACAGCAACGGTTTCACCCATCAACATGAATGTGTTGTATGTCGGGGTTGAAAACCCACTTTCTGTTGCTGTTTCCGGTGTTCCGGCTGAAGACCTGTTTCCTACCCTTTCCAGAGGCACCCTTAAGCCCACAACGGAAAAAGGGAAATGGATAGCCATTATACCAGGTGACGTGAAAGAAGTCTCCGTTTCTGTGTTAGCGAAAATAAACAACGTCATGAGACCCATGGGGGTGGAAACGTTTCGGGTGAAACCCATTCCAGACCCTGATCCCTTCATTGCCAACAAAAAAGACGGATTTGTAGATAGGGAAAGCATCATCGATGCGGGAAAAATTGTCACCAAGATGCCGAAAGATTTTGAATTTAAGTTTACATTTGTGGTGCAATCCTTTAAAATGAGCATGCAACGAGGCTTTGAGATGTACGAATATAAGTCTGACAGTGAAAACCTGACGCGAGAAATGCTGAATGAAATTGCCCGCACCAACAGGGGGCAAATTATTGAATTTGAAGATATTGTGGTAAAGGGGCCTGATGGAGCCAATCGCACCATTGAACCTTTGGTTTTGGTGATTCGCTAATGGCTTTGAGCCCGAAAAGAGAGAGTATGAATGCAATAGAACGGTTGGTCCAAACCAAATCATTTAAGAAATTCCTTTCCCGTCTGTACGGTTTGGGAGCTTCTGTGGTCATAGTTGGAGCCCTGTTCAAAATTGAACACTGGCCGTTTGCCAGTGTCATGTTGTCAACCGGTCTGTTAACAGAAGCCCTCATCTTTTTCTTTTTTGCCTTCGACTCTGAACCGGAGCCTGAGCATCCCGAAGGGGACGAAGTAGAAGCGGCCGGCATGGGTAATACGGCAGGCGGTTTGGCTGTTGCCGGTGTTGGATACGCAGGAGGAGGCCTCCAGGGACAGGGCGCAGGAAGTATGCAGGCGGCCAGTATGGGTTCGGTTCCCGTTGTGTACGGCGAGGGCAGGCCCTTGTTTGGAGGTAGCCAACAAAATGGCCACGAGGGCGGCGGATACGAAGGCGGTTTTAGCAGTGGAAACAATAGCGGCTTCGGCGGTGGACAAACTGAAAACCAAGCCGGCAGTGCCATAGCCCTGGCCAGACTCGACGAAATGCTGCAGCGGGCCGATATTTCGCCGGATTTGTTGATGCAGTTCGGTTCAGGTCTACGAAAATTGGGCGAAACAGTGAACAACCTCGAAACGGTAGGAAACGTGACGGAAGCCTCGCAGCACTACGTGAACACCATCATAACGGCTGATGAGTCTCTGGTCAAGTTGGCGAAGACCTATGAAGACACCATCTCAAAGATAACCAGCAACACCATCATCA
>CAYTIY010000185.1:0-2456 GCA_964438045.1 uncultured Bacteroidales bacterium
CCGGCCCAAAGGCCGTGGCTGCCAACGCTACACATGCGGTAATTGTTTTGAAATTCATTGACATGTAATACTATTAGACTAGTTTAATAATACGTGTTGAGTCTTATTGGTTCTTACGACGTTCTTCCAATTCTGCCTGCATCGTAACATTCATCTTCTTGGTAATCGGGTAGAACAACAAGATCATGGCACAAATGAAGAAAATGGCACCGGGTACGATACTGGATGACAAACGGATGCCAAACAGTGCTTCTGTGGTTTGAGCTTGATCGGGTATATATCCGAAGGCATCCATGATACCACCGCAGATCAAACCACCAAAGCCGAGACCGGCTTTCAAGGCAAATACGATACCGGCAAAACACAGACCGGTGGCGCGGCGGTTGTTCTTCCATTCCGAGAAGTCGGCCACGTCACCCATCATAGCCCACAAGAGCGGAATGGTAACCGAGTAGGCCGCATTCTTCAGCAGGTTGATGATAAAGATGAGTCCGATTTGTGAAGGATCGACGAAGAAGAACAAGGCAGTGAATACAGCAGTCAACGCCAGGCAAAGAACAAAAACGTTCCGCTTTCCAAATATCTTCGACATGCTCTGCGACAACAGCAGCACACCAGCCAAGGTAATCAACTGACCAGCAATGTTGAACATACTGAAACCAACCGAGAACACATTGCTCCCGTCAGCTTTGGAAATCAAACCGAACATATCGAGGAATCTCTGCCAGCCGTTCAGGTCACCATCAACGACTAAACCAAAACCAAGCAGGAATTGCTGCAAAGCTGCCGGATCGACAAAATACTTGAAGTAGTAGTTCATGGCACTGCCGAACAATGACAGGGTGATGAAGAGGAACAGGGTGAGGAAAAACATGGCTTTCCAGGGAATGCAACCCAGCAAGTCTTTGGCATCCTGCTTGAAATCGGTTTTTTGATCCTTGGGCGGTTGGATGCGTTCCTTGGAAGAAAAGAAGGTGATGACCATCAACACCACTGAAACTGCGGCAAAAAGCAAAATGGTGAAGAACCAACCCTTCGGGTCATTGTCTTGGCCATTTCCCAACTTGGTCACAAGAGGAAGCGTCAACCCTTGGACAACAAACGTGGCAATGGTAGCCGTCACAAAACGGACGGAGGCAATACTGGTCCGTTCATTGATGTCACCGCTCATGACACCGCCCAATGAAGCATAGGGGGTATTGTTGAATGAGTAAACCGCCATGAACAAGGTATAGGTGATGCCCGCATAAATAACCTTGGCACGTTCTGCCAAATCAGGTGTTGTAAAGGCCAACACGAAGAATACGGCGAATGGGATGGCTGTCCACAAAACCCAAGGTCTGTATTTACCCCACTTTGTCTGGGTCCTATCGGCCATCACACCGACAAACGGATCGACACACGCATCAACAAACCGGGCAAGTAACAAGATGGTACCGGCTGCAGTTGCCTTGATGCCAAATACGTCCGTGTAAAAGAACATTTGGAACATCATCATCATCTGGAACGCCAAATTGGCGCCACCATCTCCCATACTGTACCCGATCTTCTCAAGAAGGGGCACTTTCTGGCTTGAAATAGAGTTTTTCATAGAATTAAATAACTGATTATCAATTTTCGTTTATGTTAAGGGGATTGGCTTTCATCAGGTAATCCAGGTTGTAGATGGGACGTTCCAATTCGTACGGAATGGGGCGCTTGCTGAATGTTTGGTAATACAACAGACAACCATCTTTGTACACTTGCGCGTCGCGCATTTGTCGTTTCAATTTGCTTTGAACCGCTGCAAAACGTTCGGCATCCACATAGGGTTGAACCTGATCCCACACTTTCTGGAAACGGCGTACATCCTGGAAGCCGCTGTCGTATTTGTAGCACATTTCTTCCCAGAGGGTACGCCCGCTTTTCATGCGGTAATCCCAAGACACGTGGTGAAACCACAACAAGACGTTCTCAGGGCAAGTCTGTACCTTATCGAATTGTGACCGCAACGGTTCGTGATACTGCGCAACGGCATTGGTGCCCTTACTGGAACGGTCGAAACCGATACCTAGCGAGTCGGCCTTGTGATAATATGGAGGCGTCCAATCCACACGGAGCCCACGGGGAGCGTACCACGGTCCCGGGCCATAATGATGATCGCCGGCAAACTGGTGGTGCAAACCGAGTGGCATACTGTAATTGACCACGGCCTCGCGGCTATCCAGCATCATCTTGATGACAGGATCTACGAATTTGGTTTTCCAGGAGGTTGCGTTAATTGCCACATGGCTTTCCGATTGATCCGGGCTGAATGTACGCGCCAACCATTCTCTGGCAATTGTTTCGCTTTTCAGGGTGTTGTCCCAGGCCAGACGCCCAAAGGCATACCAGTTCGATTGCGCAAAAATATGTCCGCACCAGTTGGCACCCAAACCAATGTTCGAAACACCGGAAATGGCCGAATAGGCATAGTT
>CAYTIY010000186.1:0-2456 GCA_964438045.1 uncultured Bacteroidales bacterium
ACAGCCGTGACCACCATGCGGTTGTGGTCGGTGTCGTGGGTGTAATCCAGCAACTTCACACCGGTGCGGTGCCTGAAACAGTCCACGATTTGGTCTACGCAATCCAACCGCCGGCCTTCGCTGAAATTGGGAACGCACTCAACTAGTTGTTCGCTGATCATGGTTGTAACGCATTGAAGGGTATGTGGCAAAGGTAGTTTTTTTTGGGCAACGTACACGACCATCGGCTGTTTTTCCTGTTATCTTTGTTGTAAATCGACACCCATGAATCAGCGGCAATTGTACATCCTGATGGTCTTGCTTATGCTTATTGTACTAATCCTCAATAAGCCGGAGCGTGTCAGAACTGTCGTGATTGAGCGGCCTGTGTCTACGGCTCAGCTTGGTGAGCATTTGTATTCAACCCAAAAATCGCTGTTTCAGTTGGGGATGGTATTCAGTGGGGGTGGAGCCAAAGCGCTGTGCCATGCTGGGGTGTTGAAAGCGTTTGAAGAACAAGGTATTAAGCCCGATGTGCTGGCTGGTGTCAGTGCGGGAGCTGTGGTGGCCGCTTTGTATGCAGATGGTTACTCACCCGATTCCATCCTTAAGCTTAGTGAAAGCTTACACCTGACTGACGTTATGCGATTTGACTGGAACCACGGCGGATTTTTCAGCATGGATGGATTTAAAGCGGTGTTGGATAGTTTTTTACGAGCTGAACGCTTTGAAGACCTGGCCATTCCGCTAAGGGTGGTGGCGACTGACCTGGACAGGGGGCAAAGCGTGGTGTTCTCAACAGGTTCATTGGTCGATGCCCTGGTGGCCTCCTGTTCCGTCCCCATTCTGTTCAAGCCTTATACAATCGATGGAGTGAATTACGTTGACGGAGGCGTTTTGCAAAATTTGCCTGCTTTTGCCATAAGGCCCTCGTGCAACACGTTGGTGGGCGTGAGCACCGGACCTGTAAGAACCGGTCCGTATGAATTGTCCATTCCTACAATAGCCCTGCGTTCCTACTCCATGATCTTCCGCAACAACGCCAACTATGCCAAGGAAATGTGTGACTGGGTAATTGAACCCGCGGCTATCAATGATTTCAGCGGTTCGGATGTGGGTAAATACCAACAGCTATTTGATATCGGCTATCGGGAGGCAAACAGCCTTTTTGAAAAAAAGGCCTATTTGGAGAAGCGTTTGCGGAAATAAAATGGGCCATCCTTGGTAGAACGGCCCATTCTGTTTTTTCAATGGATGTTTCAGCTCAGTTTGGCCAACGCTTCCTTGACGCGGCGCATGGCTTCCACGATGTTTTCATCGGACGTGGCGTAGGAGAAACGCAGGCAGTTGGGAGCACCAAAGGCGGCACCACCCACGGCAGCTACGTGACCTTCTTCGAGCAGGTACATGGCCAGGTCGCCCGAGTTTTCAATCACCCTTCCGTTGAACGACTTGCCGAAGTACGAGTGACATTCGGGGAAGATGTAGAAGGCACCTTGAGGAGTGGCTGTGTTGAGTCCTGGAATTTCCTTGGCCAGCTTGACAATGAGGTCACGGCGGCGTTCGAAGGCCACACGCATATCGGCCACCGGTTGTTGGGTGCCGGTGTAGGCTACCTCGGCAGCGCGTTGTGACACAGAGCAGGGACCTGACGTATATTGACCTTGTAGTTTGTTGCAAGCGGCGGCAATCCATTTCGGAGCAGCAATCCAGCCAATGCGCCAGCCTGTCATGGCATACGCTTTGGATACACCGTTGATAATGACCACACGGTCTTTGATGCTATCAAATGAGGCTATGCTGGCATGTTTGCCGAAGTAGTTGATGTGTTCGTAGATTTCGTCGGAAATCACGATCACGTTGGGGTACTTGGCCAAGACTTCGGCCAAACCGGCCAATTCTTCCTGGGAGTAAACGCTACCGGTAGGGTTGGACGGTGAGCACAGGATCAACGCTTTTGTTTTGGGCGTGATGGCTGCTTCCAATTGAGCGGGTGTGATCTTGAAATCCTGGTCGATACCGGCGGAAACAATGACGTTCGTTCCTTCGGCCAATTTGACCATTTCCACGTAGCTTACCCAATAGGGTGCGGGTATGATTACTTCATCGCCTTTTCCGATGATGCACAGCAAAACATTGCACACCGATTGCTTGGCTCCGTTCGAGCAGACAATCTGTTCAGCGGTGTAATCGAGTCCGTTTTCCTGTTTTAATTTGGCGACAATGGCGTTCCTGAGGGCAGGATAACCGGGGACGGGTGAATAGAACGAAAAGTTGTCGTCAACGGCCTGTTTGGCAGCGGCTTTTATGTGGTCTGGTGTGAAGAAGTCTGGTTCTCCCACACTCATGTTGATCACATCGATGCCTTTGGCTTTCAGCTCGTTGCTTTTTTGAGACATGGCAAGGGTCTCGGAAGGTGAGAGGCTTGCCAACCGTTCGGAAACTGGGTTCATACGTTTTGGGTCAAATGGTTAGTT
>CAYTIY010000187.1:0-2434 GCA_964438045.1 uncultured Bacteroidales bacterium
AAACCGTCAACAGGTTACGATTCTACAAAAGAATCTGGAATTGCTTCGTCAAATGAAACGTTTGGCCACCACAACTTATCAGGCAGGCTCTGGAAGCAAGAACGCCACAGTCGGTGAAACAGGAATCTCCCCTTCAGACATCTCCTCCAATGGCGGCGGAATGGGCAGTATGGGAGAAAATAAGAATGTTGGAAAGCGACCAACGATAAACGCCACCTCAATGGCAACTTCAGGAATGAGTGCTTCAAGAATGACCGAAGCATCAGCCGGTGATTTAAGCACTATTTACTCCCTTCAACAGGAAGAAAACGAGCTCAACAATCAGCTGGCCTCACTTGAAGACGCTTACAGCTACCTGGCATTCGGATTCAACACACTGCTCAATCGTGACGAAACAGCGTCGATTTCACTTCCTGCCAATGATTATGTCGATCCGCTCCAGCCTCCTTCGGACACCTCCTTGAACGGAAATCCCATGCTTGCCATGCTTGACTATGAACGAGAAGCGCAGGAGGCACGCAAAAAAATGTCGGAACGGATGGGGTACCCCATGATTGGCGTTGGATTGAGTTACTCGGTGATTTCCAAAGGTTCATCTTCATCCATGATGAACGGGCGTGACATGCTTATGCCCATGGTTTCGGTCTCCCTGCCCTTCTATCGAAAAAAATACAAGGCGCTGGAACAGGAAACAACCTGGCTTCAATCAGCAACGACACATGCGTATGAAGCCATGCGCAACAAGTTGCAGGCTGATTTCAAGGAAGCCGTGTTCCGCTTCCGGGACGCACTTAGACGGGTACAGTTGGTGGAAACGCAGCAAAAGCTGGTCGCCAAAACCTACCAACTACAACAAACTCGCTTGGCTGCTTCAAACGGCTCACTGCAGGATTTGCTGCGTACCGGCCGCCAACAAGTGGACTATGCCCTTCAATTGGTCAATGCCCGTTTCGATGTATTGATCGCCCAAGCCCAAATCCGGCAATTGGCCGGCAATTACTAAAACCCAAGAAAATGAAAACAGTATTCAATCATAAAGCCTTTCAATTAACCGCAACCGCAATTATCGGCCTGTTCCTCGGTTGGTTGCTCTTTCATGAAAAACAGACAGAAACGTCTCCGAAAACGGAAATAGCCCATGAAACCTGGACATGTTCCATGCATCCTCAAATTAAACAAGACCATCCCGGCGACTGCCCCATTTGTGGAATGGACCTAATACCGTTAACCACAAATAGCGGTACCACATGGGATTCAACAGCCGTGCACCTCACACCGGAAGCCATTCAACTGGCCAATGTTTCCACTTCGGTGGTAAGCCGCCACGCCCCCATTAAGGAGCTTCGGTTGTACGGTAAGGTACAGGTTGACGAGCGGTTGCTCAGGAGTCAAACAGCTCACATTTCCGGGCGGATTGAACAGTTGTTTGTCGGATTTACCGGTGAACCGGTGAAAAAAGGTCAACTTCTGGCACTCATCAATTCCCCGGAGCTTATCGCCGCACAACAGGAATTGCTGGAAACGGTGGCAAGCCAAGCTGATCAACCCGAACTATTCGAAGCGGCCAAAACGCGTCTCAAGCAATGGAAATTATCGGATAGCCAGATTGAACAAATTGTTCGTTCGGGAAAAGTGAAAAACAATATGGAGGTGTTTTCCGAGAGCTCCGGCATTGTCACGGCCAAACGCGTGAATACCGGCGACTACGTAAACGCGGGTACTGTGCTGTTCGATGTGGCAGACATAAAGAAAGTCTGGGTGATGTTCGACGCCTATGAGAGCGACCTGCCCTTTCTGCATACCGGTGATCAACTTGCGTTCACGGTTGAAGCGCTACCGGGTGTCAACATGGTCGCCACCATCCGATTCATCGATCCTGTTGTGGATCCTGCCAACCGGGTTTCGAGGGTACGTGTGGAGGTGGACAACGCTTCCGGGAAGTTGAAACCCGAAATGTTCGCCACTGGCATTGTTAAAGCCAACTTGAACCAATACAACGATAAATTGGTTATTCCCACTACCGCAGTCCTATGGACCGGCAAGCGTTCAGTGGTTTATGTGAAACAAGACGAGGGCATTTTTTCCATGCGAGAGGTGGAACTCGGTCCGATGCTGAGAAACAGTTATGTGATTCTCAACGGACTGACAGACGGCGAAGAAGTCGTGACCGAAGGCGCCTTCAGCGTCGACGCGGCAGCTCAACTCGAGGGCAAATCAAGTATGATGAATACCCATCAAAACTGATTGGGCCTTCCCGGAGTTGGACGGATGGGGCCAGCCTCTGTTGGGGCCTGTTGGCTTGCAGCACGTTGAGTCTTGAAATCGTCGATGTTGTTGTCGGAATCGGCTCCATCCGGAAAACGACCAAAACTCTTGTTGCTGGGTACCGCATTTTGACCGGCCGAGGCAAACCCTCTTCGACCCGAAGCCGGAA
>CAYTIY010000188.1:0-2423 GCA_964438045.1 uncultured Bacteroidales bacterium
CAATTTCTCGATTATCGCGCACATCGACCATGGCAAGAGCACGCTGGCAGACCGTTTGTTGGAATACACCCACACGTTGTCCATCACCGAGAATCAAATGTTGGACAATATGGACCTGGAAAGAGAACGCGGCATCACCATCAAGAGTCATGCTATCCAGATGGATTATATCTACAAGGGGGAGAAATTTCAGCTCAACCTGATTGACACCCCGGGTCACGTGGATTTTTCGTACGAGGTATCCCGCTCCATTGCTGCCTGTGAAGGGGCCTTGCTAATTGTGGACGCTTCGCAGGGCATACAGGCTCAGACCATTTCCAACTTATACATGGCCATAGACAACGACCTGGAAATCATACCGGTGCTCAACAAGATTGACTTGCCCAGTGCCATGCCTGAAGAAGTGGAAGACCAGATCATCGAACTGCTGGGCGTGAAACGGGAAGACATCATCCGTGCCAGCGGAAAGACGGGCGAGGGCATCGAACAGATACTGGATGCCATCATCAACCGCATACCGGCTCCATCCGGTGACCCCGATGCACCGCTTCAGGCATTGATTTTTGACTCCGTATTCAATTCGTTCCGTGGCATTATTGCCTACTTCAAGATACTCAACGGCACCATCCGTAAAAACGACTTTGTCAAGTTTTTTGCCACCAAGAAAGAATACAACGCCGATGAAATCGGGGTGCTGAAGTTTGAAATGTCACCCCGCGACCAGTTGAGTTGCGGCGACGTGGGCTACATCATCTCCGGCATTAAGACATCGAAGGAAGTTAAAGTAGGCGACACCGTCACCCACGTGAAAAACCCCTGCCTGAAGGCCATCGACGGGTTTGAGGAGGTAAAGCCTATGGTATTCGCCGGGGTCTACCCCATCGATGCTGAAGATTTTGAAGACTTGCGTTCCTCGCTCGAGAAACTCCAGCTCAACGATGCATCCCTGACCTTCCAGCCTGAGTCGTCACTGGCGCTGGGATTTGGTTTCCGCTGTGGTTTCCTGGGTCTGCTCCACATGGAAATCATCCAGGAACGCCTGGATCGGGAATTCGATATGGATGTGATCACCACCGTTCCCAACGTGCAGTACATGGTCACCACCAAAAAGGGTGAGGTATTGGATGTTCACAACCCATCCGGCCTGCCCGACTTTATGACCATCGAGACAATCGAAGAACCTTACATCCGGGCTTCCGTGATCACCACCACCGAATACTTGGGCAACATCATGACCTTGTGCCTGGGCAAGCGCGGCGAGCTCGTGAAGCAGGAATACATCAGTGGCAACCGGGTAGAAATTTTGTTCGACATGCCTTTGGGCGAAATCGTGATTGACTTTTACGATAAACTGAAAAGTATTTCGAAGGGCTATGCCTCGTTCGACTATCACCCCAATGGCTTCAGGGAATCCAAGCTAATCAAGTTAGACATCTTGCTGAACGGGGAATCGGTGGATGCCCTCTCCTGCCTCACCCACGTAAGCAACGCCGAAACGCTGGGTCGTCGTATGTGTGAGAAACTGAAGGAACTCATTCCACGCCAACAATTCGACATTGCCATCCAAGCTGCCATTGGTGCCAAGATCATTGCACGCGAGACAGTGAAGGCGGTGCGCAAGGACGTAACGGCCAAGTGTTACGGGGGTGACATCTCCCGCAAACGCAAGCTCCTGGAAAAGCAAAAGAAGGGCAAAAAACGTATGAAGCAGATTGGCAACGTAGAAGTACCCCAGAAGGCCTTCTTGGCCGTATTGAAGCTGGATTGACAGCTTGACGACTTTCCTCTGAACCGTATTCGGGTCTGCTTTGTTATGCTGCAGTATACAAACTCAAACCTTGTAGCGATGAACTTTATTGAACTGGTAAAGAAACGGCAAAGTGACCGATCATTCGAGTCGGACAAACCGGTTGAACCGGAGAAACTGGAATACATCCTCCGTGCAGCCCATCTGGCTCCTTCAGCCTGCAACGCACAACCATGGAAATTTGTCGTGGTGACAGATCCCGACCTCCGGACTAAGACGGCCTCCGCCATTGCCGACAAGGGTATGAATCCGTTTGCAGGTGCTGCTCCTGTTCAAGTGGTCATTGTGGAAGAAAACCCGAATTTTACCTCTCGTGTGGGGGGTATCATCAAACAGAAGTATTATCCGCACATGGATATTGGCATCGCTGCCGCGCACCTCACGCTGGCTGCTGCCGAACAGGGCCTTGGTTCCTGCATTGTGGGCTGGTTCAACGAGAAAAAGCTCTCTTCCTTGCTGGGTATTCCTGCTTCCAAACGCCCTGTCCTGGTGGTGCTGCTCGGCTATTCCACGCAACCCACCCGTGACAAAAAGCGCAAACCCTTAGACGACGTGGTTTCGTACAACACCTATTGAACCGTTAGCTTTTACTGTACCATTTTCCTGTTTCAGTTCC
>CAYTIY010000189.1:0-2327 GCA_964438045.1 uncultured Bacteroidales bacterium
TCAATCCTGTGACTTCCCGAAATCGGACTTCAACGATTTGCTCAATCAACAGGGACAGTATCTCGGCATGTTCAACGGAGATTGAGAGTTTTTGCGTGTCCTGAGTGTCCTGTGATTTCTGTGGTTTCTGTGGTTCTTGTGATTCCTGTGTTTCCGGGCTTTTTGTTTTCATTGTCTCAAAATTCGCCTGATGCTCTTCAATGTCCTTTTTCAAAAGGTCTAGAAAGCGGGTGTTTTTGTGCAACTTGTTCTGATTATTACCTGGCGGATCCGGCTGGTTCGGGAGGGCTTTGTTTTTGTTTTCCATCGTTATTCCTCCTTGTTGGCTTTCATGTGATACCTGTTGAGTAATTCCCGGATTTCGGATACCCGGTAATAGTACTTTTCGCCATCCTGTGAATAGCTGATGAGCCCTTTGTCACGCCAATATTGGGTTGTTTTCTTATGGATGCGCATCAAAGTGGTGAACAGGGTATTTTCAATTAACAGGTTCTCGAATGGATACTTACTACGTCTGAAATAGTATGCCAATTCATCTAACTTGCGCTGAATGCGTTCGCAATGATCTTGAGAAAATTCATCGTAATTGCGCATATTACTTTCCTCCTTTCAAAATAGCGTTTACGTCACTCATTTTATACCTGCGCTTCCCACCGACTTCGGTGTGGCACAGATAACCCCGCTTATTCCATCGCCAAAGCGTGGAGAGGTCTACGTCAAGGATTTCACTGACCCTTTTGGGGCTGGGATAGGTTTCGGCTTTGGCGTCTGTGATTTGAAGCTCGAGTTCTTGTTTGGTTTTCGATACGCAATAGTCGATTGCTTTAATCAGGTCGCCTACCTTTACGGTAATGTTCAGTTCGGGATATTGCTCAGCAACATCAATAAAATTTAAATTCATAGTCATTTTATATTAAATTTTTTGTCCATCCGGTAGACAGGTATCAGACTGTCTCCGAATGTCTCCCGAAAACTGATACTTACTTCGGGTCTTTTGACGAAAGCAAAAGTAAGGGGTAACCTCTGTGGTGGGTGGAGGGTGAAACTGCTTTTATGGAAATAAAAAAAGTACAGATACTATTGATTATCTGTACTTTACAAGAGGGTGAAATAAAAACTTTGGGGTAATGTTGTGGTGGGTGCTATTTTATAAGGGATGTTGCACGTTTTTTCCAGATATAATCAACATTTGCACCGCTGCATCTTAGCGGTTCGGTATTGACATTGCGTGCAGCTGTTTGATACCAGTCCTTATCTCGAATCACCTGACTAAGGGTGTAAATCATATACCGGAACTTGGCTTTCATACCCTCTTTTACTGTCAACTTGTTGAGTGTTGCCGTTGCAATGATGTTATAAAAATCCAGCTCTTTTACTCCTTCAAATAAATGATCGTTGTATTCTGAATAGATCTTTCTTACTTTTTGAGTATCATAAGTAAAGTTCGGGTTTCCGGTATCACCTGTTTCTTCCAGATTTTCTTCTTTGAGTTCCTGAACGGGGGTTGCATCTTGTTTGCCGGTTAGTCTTTTCCGGCATTCATTCTTTTGAAGCTCGTATGCTTTTATTGCCTGTTCCTCGGCATATTTCTCCGGAAGTAATAGCTGAATATCGGCGGTGGGATCAAACGTGGTTTTGATGGTGTGGAGAATGACGAGGTATTCTTTCCATTCTTCATTGTAGATCGTCCGAATGTATTCCATGCAAGAAGTGGGTTTTTTCCTGTACATGGTTCTCAGCAGCAGGATATCATTATACAATTCAAAGGCTTCTGTATGCGGAGGAATACAGAAATTGTTGATGGCATGCAACAGAATCTTGTCTTCGATATCACATTCGGCTAGTGCCTGATCAAAGGAGGTGTATTGCTTGCTGATTAATTTGGAGTATTGCTGTATGTGTTCAAGATAACAATGGTTGTAAGCCTTCAGCATCGATTGGTCGCTTTTGGGAAGATAGTCAAAAACGGGAGCGGATGCTTTCAGGTTTATGTCTTCTATATAGACGTGATTCCTGAAGATTTCTTCGTCTGTATCCCGGTGGGATGATCCGGGAATCGTCTTTATTAAGTCGAGGTGTCTGTATCGTAATGACTGAAAATAGTCTTCGTAAAAATCAACATCTTTTTGATATTTTTGGTCTTTCAGGCTCATCAACATAAAGGCGCTGAAACCTTTGGCAACTACCGGACATTTTTCATCGCGCTCTTCAACGGAATACAGGGGTTCCCGGGTTTTCTCGTCGCATTCGATGAAACGACAGGAAATGGCACTGAAAAAATCGATTTCAGACAAGAACTCCATCCTTCCGTATTTACCGTTTGCCCA
>CAYTIY010000190.1:0-2296 GCA_964438045.1 uncultured Bacteroidales bacterium
TTGATCTTTTTGTCAATCTCAAACACCGGAAAGGTGAAGCCCTTCTCTTTCATAAAAGCCCCCAGGTTCACAGAGGAATAGGAGAACGTGAAAATCTTCAGGGAGGAAATCGGCTTCATACTGTTTGCCACAAAATACGCCTGTAATGTTGGCAACTCCTCAACACAAGGACTGCACCACGTTCCCCACACATCAACGTAAACCCAATGATCACGGTTTTTGGTCAAATCGAGGGTTCCTTCCACATAATTGATTTTCAACGAGGGCACTTTCTTGCTCTTTTGATTGAAATACCGGTGCCAGTATTCGGTGAAAGGAATCTGTGACGGTTCAAGCGCATATACATCCTTCAACGCCTTCAAATTTTGGTCAGTAGGTGCATTGAACGTGATTTCGGTCTGTAAAGCCAATGCCTCGGTGGTTCGATGATCGCCTGTAAGGTAATTCAGATATTCTTGTTGGAAGCCAATCTGTTGTACGTTTCCAGTGAGCAAGGCTGCGTCGTAGAAATAGGCGGCCTTAACCTGGACATCCTGCTCATCAGGACTGTATTGTGACGCTTTCAACAAGTATTCTTCCTTACGATCGAATAATGTGTACCGCGAGTAATAAGCATATGCCAACAGGTATCGGTTCCATGCCCTCTTTTCCATCTCATTCCTATTCTTAACCTGTATAGTCAAGTTGGTATACCGTTCCAAATTTCTGATAACTGCAAGTAGCAACTTCTCTCGCGCACCTTTATCAATCAACTGTTGCACAGTGGGCTCGTTCAACATCAACAACGCATACCGCTCCGCATTCGTTTCGTAATCGGAGCTGTCGCCCAAGACCTGGACCATTTCACTGAATCGTTTTTCCAATTGAACACGATCAGAATTAGCAATGGTCTTGCTCCATACATAAAGCGGTTTAATGATGCGGTTGACCCCCGGGTTGTTTCGTTTAATGAGAGCCTCAAGGTAATCGTCTGCATTGTGGCGGAACCTTTCCTGTTTGACATATTGAGCAAGCGAATTGTGCAGGCACTCAATTAGCAAAGGGGGATATACCTGATTTAGCCTTATCGTAGAATCTACGGCTGCCTCTGTTTTTCCGGAAGTCCATAAACCGGATAACGAATTCACCAACGGGAACGCTTCCCCAGGAACCTGGGCCTTTGCAAATACTGACAGCAGCAAACCAACCATCAATACCATCCATGTTTTTTTCATTGTCTATTTTTTAATCCTGGGTTAAAGATATGAATTTTTTTAATTTTAGCAAATTCAACTTGCATGGACACCTTAACAAACTGGTAATTTTAATTGTTACTTTTCCTTTCCAACCAGCCATTCAAAAATCCCACGGTTATTTCCTTCAAACTAGGAATAGGCGGTTTGGTGTCCACAATAATCCCGTTCCTATCCACAATCATATAGGTAGGAAAGGAGTGGATGCCAAACCGTTGCTCAATCATCTCTTGTTGTTTAGGCGGCAAGTTGTAGTGCACCACGTTCTCGCCTGTCAGTGAGTAGCTCTTGATTACTTTCTTCCAGCTTTCCTCCGGTGAATTATTGGCCAAATACATGAAAACGATGTCCTTGCCCACAAACTGCTTTTTCAAATCGGCCACGTACTCCATTTGCTCTTTACAGGGACCACACCACGTACCCCAAAAATCAACGTAAATGATTTTCCCTTGGTAGGGACGAATCAGTTCCACCCACAACGAATCGGCACTTTTGGCGTAGCTCAAATGGTCGGTGTTTTTCAGGCTTTCCAAATGTTCCAAACTCTGCCCGGATAGTTCAGAATAAAACGTTTGGGTCTCCATCACTTTTTCCCTGAAAACCGGCGATTCCACCTGCACCAACAAACCGTCTAGCTTTTTTGGATCCATTGGAGCCTTGTCATCATTTAATTTCTCATAAAGAACCTTTGCCATATAAACGTTTCGGATGTTCTTATCTTTAATCTCCGTTTCCAGGATATCAAGTTTTCTTTTAAAACGTATATTCGACGCCATCTTGGACATTTCGGATGATATTTGTTCCTGGTATTGAACATTGGTTAGGGTATTCATTCTGTCAATCTGTTTTTGTGTAAGAGTCCCGACCAGCTTTTTTGCCTGAACGGTATCTCCTTTTATTGCAAACCCATTAGCAGTCTGATAGGTTTCCACAAGTTGACAATCGGAGGCCTCCAGTTTTATTTTTTCAGCCTTAATCAGGGAAGCCAGGGCATCAATTGTATAGACGGAATAATCTCCTTTTTGAGTATCATAATAAATCATATACCATTGCATAAACCTAAA
>CAYTIY010000191.1:0-2282 GCA_964438045.1 uncultured Bacteroidales bacterium
TCGTTTTTATCGCTTTGGGCGCAGATGTACCAGTAAAACTTGCCGTCGCGTTCGATGCATTGGGCGGCCCAGGCGCGGTCGCGTGCCCAGCTGAACGATTCCAGGGAAATGGGTACCCCGTAGTCGGTCCAGTTCACCATGTCTGTGGACGAAAGCACCCTCCACTTGGTCATGTAGTAAAAGTCGAAACCGGGGATATCGTCGCCTGTATACATGTATACGGTGTTTTTATATACCATGGGGGCAGGGTCGGGTGAAAAATGGGTTTGTGTCACCGGGTTATCGGCACGGCACAAGCTGGCTAGAGAAACAAGAGCCACGATGCCTGCAATCAGTATTTTTTCATTGTTTATGTGTTTTTTACTTTGCTCGTACTATCCTCACACCATACACTTTACCCGCCGTATTGCCGGCTGCGGCCTGGAACTTGACGCGGATGAATTCTTTGCCGGTCAACAGATTGTCGGGTATAACATATTCCACCTGTTTGAAACTGTTCTGGTTCCACTTGCCTTGCAGCGTCTCTGTGACCAATTTCGTATCGTCAACATAAATATCGAAGGTACGGTTGCCGGTTTCAGCTCCCCAATAACGGACGGACAACCGCAGTCCGGTTTCCTTGTTGGTGCCCATTTTGTAGCTGAAGAAACCGCCGCCCCGTGCTTCGCGCCAGAATTCGTTGTTGAAATTGCCGGTGGAAGAAGCCTGGCGTTCCATGCCGTGATCTACCTCGGGTTGTTGTTCACCGGGGGCAACCGCATCGACACTGCGTGCCTGTAGGGCCATTTTTTCCTTTTCAATGGCGGCAATGGAATCGGTGTAGGTGCGGTAGTTGGCGTTAGTCAACGTCATCCAGTACATCATGTAGCGGGCGTCGTGTATGCGGAAGAAGGGTTCCAAGGTGATGCCTTCAATGGGGTTGACCATCTTGACGTTTAGTTTGAAGTTCAGCGGTTTCCCGGTAACAGGTACCAGTTTGTCGGCTATGGTCGAGATGTTGTCGTCCACCAGGATGGGTGCCTTGTCGATGGGGAATTTGGCGCCGCCGGGGTACTGTCCGAAACGGCTGTCGTCGGCAATGAGCCCCCTCATGTCTTCGGTGCCGGTTTTGGCTCCCAGCAAGATAGGACCGTGCATGAAAGCAATGTATTGTGATACGTTGGGCATTCGCTCAATCGTATTGTGCATGGGCAGTTCAATCGTCACTACATCGCCTTTTTTCCAGGTTCTGGAAATACAGATGTACGAGGAAGGTTGTGCGGTATAGGCAACCTTCTTACCATTGACCGAAACTGTCAGCGCGCCTTTCTTTACCCATACCGGGTAACGGACCATCAGATTGAACTTGGCATTACCTTGGGTAATGGTCAGGCTGGTGCGTTCTTCGTCGGGAAAGTTGGTTTCTTGTTTGAGGCTTACCTTTTTGTCTTTCCAGTTGAGTTCGGAGGCAATGAACAGGTTTACGTACAAGGAGTCGTTCCTATGGGTATAGATAAACTGGTTGTATTTGCCGTGGTTTTCCATACCGGTTCCTACGCAGCACCACATAGCCTTATTAGGGGCTGAATAGCTCCGGTAGTGGCGGGGACGTGAGGTGGTGAAGTAGACATAACCTCCATGTTCCGGGTGTTGGGTGGAGAGAATATGGTTGAACAGGGTGCGTTCGTAGTAATCTACGTACGTTGCCTTGGGTTGCATACGGAACAGGTCTTCGGTCAGTTTCAGCATGTTGTAGGAGTTGCATGATTCCGGGCCGTCCACGTCGTTGACGTAATCGAAGCAGGCCTCAACGCTGGGGAAATGCTCCCTGCGGCTGTTTCCGCCATGGGCCAGGGTACGTTTTCCGGTAACGGTTTCCCAAAAGAAGCGACCGGCTTTTTCGTAGGTCTGGTCGTTGCTCAATTCGGCAATGCGGGCAAAACCAATGACCTTGGGAATCTGGGTGTTCGCGTGCTTGTTGTCCAAGTTGTCGGTACCTTGTGACATGGGGTCCAAAATCTGCTTGTGGGCATATTTCTTGGCAGCCGTCAGGTATTTTTGGTTACCGGTGATTTGGTAGGCATCGGCGTATACTTCATCCATGCCCCCGTGTTCCATGTTCAGGATGGACTGCATCTGTGCTTCGGTGAACGAGGCGGTGAGGTCGATGCCCCAATCGCAGAATTTCAGAAACAGGGTTTTAGCTTCTTCGTTGCCACAATACAACCAGGCGTCACGAAGTCCGGCGAACATTTTGTGCAGGTTGTAGAAGGGTGCCCAGGCTCCGTTGTACGGGCCGAAAT
>CAYTIY010000192.1:0-2276 GCA_964438045.1 uncultured Bacteroidales bacterium
GCCAGGTAATACTTACCACCGATATAGAAAATCTCGGCTGCTGCTACAAAATTGCCTTCCATCCAGGTACCACTGAGGTCAATGATGTTATACGGCCCTGTCCACATCTTCAGGTCGGTGCTTTTGTACAACCGACCGCCTGTTCCGGTGAGGTAGTAGGTGTTGGTTTTGGGGTCAGCGTAAATGAAGGGGTCGCTCATGGAAAGCGCATCCAGAGAAACGGTCTGAACCGCTGGCTCCGCGGGGCGCGGTCTTGGTGGTCTGGGTGCCTGTGTGCCTGCGGGTGTACCCGTTGCTGCGCCTGCCGGACGAATCATTCCACCAAAGTTCCGTTGCCCCTGATCGGCCGGAGGAGCCTGTTCCACGGGTTGAATCTTTTTCAACTGCGAAAATTGCGCCTGAACCGGAGCTGTAAACGTCAATAAAAACAAGGCCACAACCCACGATAAGTCTGATAACCAACTCGATATTCTTTTCATGGTTGCTGATGTTAAATGAGCAAAATACACGTGTACGAAAAACGTTTCAAACGTTGAATGTACACCTTTTTTGGAAAACCAGACTGCTTGATTCAATCCGTTTTAATCATTCTACAATCGCTCTTCAATATCCATACTTTGATGGAGAATTCGGATAATCTCCACTTTATTCTCTGATTTATAATACCTGTAAAATATCAAGTGGGATTTTACAATTGAACACCGGTAGTTTTTTCGGATGTGGTTAAAGTTTCTTCCAGATAATGGATTTGCCACAATATACTCGATTTCGTCAAAAATCAGGTGATAATACCGATCCGCCTGTTCCTTTGACCAGGTTTCAAACGTATAAAGCCAAATTTGTTCTATATCCTCAGCGGCTTTCTTGCTAATCTCAACGTTCATGCTTCAAGTGCTTGCTGTGAAGTGTTGAGAGGAATTCATCTTTGTTGAAATTAGAAATCATGCCCGATTTCTCGCCTGCTTTCAACTCGTTTACAAGTATTTTTGTCTTATTTTCCTCTTGCTCAAACAGGCGCAATGCTGATCTCACAACCTCACTCACCGATGAGAACCGACCCGACTTAACCTGCTCATTGATAAAATTTTCAAAGTGCTCACCCAGCAAAATTGATGTATTCTTGGCCATAGTTGTAGCGCATTATATTTTTTGTAAATATACCAATTCATGGTATATGCGCAAAATTATTTATTTGTCATCACTAAAGGGAAGGGACTGATAGTTTAAACACCTTTCCTGGTACTCTTTTTCCATCTTCCGCTGTGTGTTCTTCCAGAGAGTATTCCTTCGATTGTATGCATACGTACACCAGTTGTTCATCGGAGGTGTTGCACAAGCTGCGCTCGCCTTTGGGGGCAACTCGGATGACGCTGCCTTCCTGAATGGGAAAACAATCATCATCTACTTGAAAATAGCCCGATCCTTTGAGGATGATGTAGGTTTCTTCGTCTTTCTGGTGTATGTGGAAATACCCTACGTCTGAATGGGGAGGAAGGGTTGTTAATGAAATTTCTGTTCCGGTTGACTTGGAAACCTCTTTCAAAAATACTTTCCCTTTTATCTCCGTGTTCAGTTTTGGATGTATCAGCGAATAGTGCTCAATATCCTGCAGGCTACCAAGATTGACAGCTGTATAATGCTCGTTTTCTGAAATCACTTGTACCTTTTTCATCGTCTATTCCTTTTTTTATTTTTTTCTAACTGCTCCCGGATATGTTGATTTATTTTATTCATTTCGAAAGCAAATATACTATGAATGATGGAATTCCATTATGATTGGGATTATGTAACAAGTATCCATTTCCGTTCCGCCGTTTAGTGTGTGCAACTGGGGGACAAGTTGTCCCCCAGTTGTCAATATACTAAAATACAAAAGGTGTCGAATTCGACACCTTCTATGAATATACCACAATTTGCTCAACTCACTCACGCCTCTTACTTACTGATTTTAACAGGTTTGATTGAACTGGTGAACTGTATGAATTGAGGAAGGGTTTGATATTTAGCATACACCCCCAATGCCGTGCATCCTACCCCGGTAGTTTTATAGTCGAAATTGAATGTTACGCCATCCGATTTGACTAATTGATAGGTGTACTTTGCCTTTGACAAATTTTCGGTGCTGTAATTGTAGCAATTGAAATTGAAGGATTCGGCTGCCGAAAACTCGATGCCGATGCCTTCAGTCGTTGTCAGTCGCACAAAGCGGTTGTCGGTGCGCAAGCCACAATCCTGAGGAATCAAATACGGTTCAAACATCGCATCAACTGTCGACT
>CAYTIY010000193.1:0-2262 GCA_964438045.1 uncultured Bacteroidales bacterium
TGGCTTCTTTATCGGTCATCACCCCCTTGGAGGTAGACAAAATGGCAATACCCAGTCCGTTAAGGACACGGGGCATTTCACGATAACCAACATATTGACGCAAACCCGGTGTGGAAACGCGTTTCAAACATTTGATCGAGTTAACCTTGTTTACGGGATCGTATTTCAGGGCAATCTTGATGGAACCCTGAGGACCGTCTTCCACGAACTTGTAGTTCAGGATGTAGCCCTTGTCAAAAAGGATCTTGGTGATCTCTTTTTTCAAATTCGATGCGGGAATCTCCACAACTCTGTGTTTGGCCTTGATGGCATTCCGCAATCTGGTCAGATAATCTGCTATTGGATCAGTCATATTAATAATTTAAATTGATCCGGACTCTCCGGACAATATTTAACATCAGTTACTTTGTAACGTTGGTTTTGCCATACGGATTACCAACTAGCTTTGCGCACGCCGGGAATCAAACCTTGTGACGCCATTTCACGGAACTGGATGCGGGAAATGCCGAACTGGCGAATATAGCCTTTCGGACGTCCTGTCATGCTGCAGCGGTTGTGAATACGTACAGGGCAAGAATTCTTCGGAAGTGCCTGCAACGCCTCATAGTTACCTTCTGCCTTGAGCTGAGCTCTTTTTTCGGCATACTTGGCGATAAGGGCGGCGCGCTTCACTTCGCGTGCTTTCATAGATTCTTTTGCCATAATTCTATCAATCTTTTTTGTTGTTTTTAAAGGGCAAGCCAAATTCTTTCAACAGGGCATACCCTTCCTCATCCGTTTTTGCGGAAGTCACAAAGGTAATATTCATTCCCAACAATTTGACGATGTTGTCAATGTTAATTTCGGGGAAAATGATCTGTTCTTCGATTCCCAACGTGTAGTTTCCTCTTCCATCCAATTTGCTTTCGATGCCTTTGAAGTCGCGGATACGGGGCAATGAAACACGGATAAGACGTTCCAGAAACTCGTACATTTGCTCACGACGCAATGTAACACGCACGCCGATAGGCATTTTCTTACGAAGCTTGAAGTTGGAGATATCCTTCTTGGAAATCGTTGCAACAGCCTTTTGACCTGTTATGGCAGTTAATTCGTTGATGGCTGTTTCAATGATCTTCTTGTCGGCAACGGCGAGACCCAAACCCTGATTGATGACAATCTTTTTCAATACAGGAACCTGCATGATTGTGGTGTAGCCGAATTCTTTTGTCAACGCAGGAACAATACGTTCTGCGTATTCTTTCTTAAGAGATGCGGTGTTTGCCATTATTTGATTTCCTCCCCAGATTTTTTAGATACACGTACTAACTTGCCTTCTGCATTTCTTACTCGACCAACCCGTGTCGGCTTGCCAGTTTTGGGATCCAACGGGTTTAGGTTAGAAATGTGAATGGCAGCTTCTTTCTTTTCGATTCCTCCCTGAGGATTCTTCGCATTGGGTTTGGTACTCTTGGAGACCACGTTCACACCTTCTACAATGGCGCGCTGCTTTTCTACCAGCACCTGAAGCACGCGACCGGTTTTACCCTTGTCTTCGCCTGCATTTACATAGACGGTGTCACCCTTTTTGATATGTAACTTACTCATTCGATTTACGTTCTACTGGTTAAAGTACTTCAGGAGCTAACGAAACAATCTTCATGTTCGTTGTACGAAGCTCACGTGCTACCGGACCGAAAATACGGCTTCCGCGTAACTCACCGGCGTTGTTCAGCAACACACAGGCATTGTCATCAAAACGAATGTATGATCCGTCAGCGCGTCTGATTTCTTTTTTCGTACGGACAATGACGGCCTTCGATACAGCTCCCTTCTTGATCTCACTGGAGGGTATGGTGCTCTTGATGGCCACCACGATGATATCCCCTACCGACGCATAACGACGGCCAGTACCGCCCAATACGCGGATACACAGGACTTCCTTGGCGCCTGAGTTGTCAGCGACTAATAGTCTAGATTCTGTTTGTATCATATTACTTCGCTCTTTCGATGATTTCCACTAATCTCCATCTCTTGGTCTTGCTCAAAGGACGAGTTTCCATGATCCGCACGGTGTCACCGATGTTGCATTCATTCTTTTCGTCGTGAGCATGGTATTTCTTTGTCTTTTGGACAAACTTACCGTATATGGGGTGTTTTTCTTTCCACTTTACAGCAACGGTAATGGTCTTGTCACCTTTGTTGCTGAAAACCACCCCGGCTCTTTCTTTTCTTAAATTTCTTTCCATCGGGCTCTTAATTTTGTTGATTCAATGCTCTGTC
>CAYTIY010000194.1:0-2233 GCA_964438045.1 uncultured Bacteroidales bacterium
CCGCATCGATCATCTTGCTGGCCGATTCTTCGGTCACGTTGATGGTCATTTCTTCAATGGGTTCGCACTTTACACCATCCACCTCTTTGAAAAGCACCTTGGGTTGACCCACCTGGAGTTCATACCCTTCACGGCGCATGGTTTCAATTAGTACGGAAAGGTGCAACACGCCACGTCCGAAGACAGTCCACGTATCGGAGTCGATATCCTTTTCCACACGCAGGGCCAGGTTTTTATCGAGTTCCTTCATCAACCGGTCGTGGATGTGCCTGGATGTGACAAATTTT
The DNA here is from genome assembly GCA_964438045.1 of uncultured Bacteroidales bacterium. Taxonomy (GTDB): domain Bacteria; phylum Bacteroidota; class Bacteroidia; order Bacteroidales; family UBA1402; genus UBA8389. Next base: position 288 of record CAYTIY010000194.1, read on the forward strand.
CCGTCCTTGCCAAAGAAGGGTGAGTTATTGATGGTGAATACCATGCTCATGGTCGGCTCGTCAATAGCTATGGGTTTCAGCGCTTCCGGTTCAATCGGATCGGCCACCGTGTCGCCAATTTCGAATCCTTCAATGCCCACCATGGCGCATAAGTCGCCTGAGGCCATTTCAGTAGAGCGCTTACGACCAAAACCGACAAATTCATGCAGTTCCTTGATGCGACCTTTCGTTTGAGTGCCGTTGCGTTTGATCAACGTAATATCCTGGTTTTCCTTGAACACACCTCTGTGTACGCGTCCGATGGCAATACGTCCGACATAGGAGGAATAGTCGAGGGAGGTGATCAGCATTTGGGGGGTACCTTCCAAATAAGGAGGGGCCGGTATGTGCTCCAGAATCTGGTCGAGCAGAAACGTGATGTTGTCCGTTTCATTGCGCCAGTCTTCCGACATCCAACCTTTCTTTGCCGAACCATATACGGTAGGGAAGTCCAATTGGTATTCGGTAGCATTCAGGCTGAACATCAGGTCAAAAACAGCCTCTTGTACTTCCTCAGGGCGGCAATTGGGTTTGTCCACTTTATTAATAACCACGATGGGCTTCAATCCGATTTCCAGCGCCTTCTGCAGCACAAAACGCGTTTGCGGCATGGGGCCTTCAAACGCATCTACCAACAGCAAAACGCCGTCGGCCATGTTCAGCACGCGCTCCACTTCTCCGCCGAAATCGGCGTGACCCGGCGTATCAATGATGTTGATTTTTACTCCGTTGTAATTGATGGAAACGTTTTTGGAAAGAATGGTAATGCCCCTTTCTCGTTCCAACTCGTTGTTATCCATAATCAACTCGCCCGCCAACTCGGCGTTCCTAAACAACTGCCCGGCCAATAACATTTTATCCACCAAGGTGGTTTTACCGTGGTCAACGTGAGCAATGATCGCTATATTCCTGATTTCGTACATCCTCTAATTTCGTATATGTAACCTAAGTACCTATTGAACTGCAAAAATAATCGTTTTTTTGCAGAAAACGCTTGTTTTTCAAAAAGAAATACCTACTTTTGCACGCTCATTTAGTTCCCAACTAACAGTAATTCTATTATTTATGTATTTAAATCCAGAGAAAAAGCAAGAAATCTTTGGCCAATACGGAAAGTCCAACACTGACACTGGCTCACCTGAGTCCCAGATAGCATTGTTTTCATACCGTATCAGCCATTTGACTGATCACCTCAAGTCAAACAAAAAAGATTATAGCACTGCTCGCGCCCTGAGAATGCTCGTCGGCAAGCGTCGTCGTCTTCTCGACTACCTGAAGGAGAAGGATATTGAAAAATATCGTCACCTGATTAAGGAATTGGGCTTGCGCCGTTAAAATTCGGCAATCGACATGAAAAAGAGGTGGTCTCCAACGAGTCCGCCTCTTTTTTTTTATATTTGCCGAGTTTATCGCCATGAGGCACACAAAACTGTATAGTCATGAGTATTGAAATTAAGAGAGTAACGTCCAGATCGGACAGGATGAAATTTATCAAATTTCCTTTAGAACTTTACAAGAACAACCCTTATTACGTACCGGCTCTGACATTTGACGAGCTGAACACCTTTAACACCAAGAAAAATCCAGCCTTTGATTTTTGTGAAGCCGACTGTTTTTTGGCCATCAGGGACGGGAAAGTAGTAGGACGAATAGCTGCCATACTAAACAAGGATGTCAATCATTTTTGGAAGCAGGAGCATGCGCGTTTTGGCTGGTTTGATGTGATCGATGATATTGAAGTGACCATGGCATTGCTTGCTGCCGTGGAGGAATGGGCCAAGGAAAGAGGCATGAAAGCCCTGAAAGGTCCACTCGGTTTTTGCGACCTTGACCCGGAAGGCATGCTCGTAAATGGGTTTGATCAATTGGGTACAATGGCTACAATTTATAACTACCCCTATTACCCC
>CAYTIY010000195.1:0-2199 GCA_964438045.1 uncultured Bacteroidales bacterium
ACACCGCAGCAACCGACACCGCGAACGTTGCGATGGTGCTGGCAACCCTGCCGAAGACCGCCTTCGAGGAATACACGGAAAGCGGGAATGATGAGGTCGGGTTCGACAATGTCCGAGGGGGTATGCCCGATGACCCGCAGTGAACCGCATCCGCAGAGGTGCGAAACGTGCAAGCACAGGTTGCCAGACTGCGATAAGGAAGACCTTTGCAGCCGCATTTGCAAAAAGATATTCCTTGAAGATCCGAGAGCACTTCAGATCGGAATACCGTATTTCATTGATATTGTCGGTTGCGCCAGCCACAGCAGCGCGAGCGGGCCGGCGCCGGAACCAAACCCTTGTGAAGAAAACGGATGCACCGATATAGAGAACTGCGATGAAATCTGTGAGCATATGCGGATATATTCCCCGGCATATGTGCGAGAATCACGGCAGAAGGCGCGGGCGGAGGTGCTGGATGAACTTGCGGAACCTACTATTCGAGCATCAGAGGAAGCAGAACAAAACGGGGATTATGTAAGTCAGACCTGTTATGAGGACGTGCTGAAATGGATAGCAGCCATTCGGCAGCAGGAGCAACCATGATCTGCCCACACATGACAAAGGATGCGTGCGGCCTATGGACCTGTGGGCAGCCAGGCCGGTCCTGCAACCAGCGATACAACCCGGAAGTATGGTGTGATGTAAAGCCAAAGGTAGAAAAGGTTGCGAAAGCATGAGCCTATCTAAATTCCTTTGCCATCCATGCACCGGCAACGCTCTATTAATATTGTTGATTCTGCTCAATGCCGCATGGCATTATAATATACTCTGAATTTCTCTTTTTTTCTGCGCTCTGTAATAGATCCAGCCCTACCCCAAAGATTTGAGGGTATATAAACTCTGAATGTAGTATAGAATACGGGAAAATTAAACACCCCAAACAAGAAAAATCCATACTAGTTTCAAAAATTCTTAACAGACATTTCAGAACATTCGCGAGTATATATTACATCTCGGAAATAATTATAAAACCGTATCTTTTCTCTGCCGTGGACGACATAAAGATTTAAATACCACTGGACAAAAGTAGAATCATGGCAAAAGAACTTGTCACTGAAAAGCAGATGAGCACCTGGCAGAGGTACCGCAACCGCGCGGCGCTTGCTCTTGGAACAGCCGGAGTAACCCTCATGCCGTATGCATCCGCAGGATCGCTGAATGACAGCGTGGCTCCTATAATTGGAGACATGGTGGACCTGTTCACCCCGCTGCTCAGCCTCATCATTGCTGCAGTACCTCTGATTATCGCGACCGCCCTGATCGGTTTCATCCTCGGCATCCTCGGCGCGATCCTCTCAAAGATGCATGTATAGACATTAGACCCTCAACCTCTTTTTGAGATTGTCCCGGATGGTATCACCGGGGCGATCCTCCAATTACCCAATTGTCCAGAAACGACAAACATATTATACAATTGTCCAAAAAAAATAATATCTAAGACGCTTTATTATTAAACATGAAGATACCTCCGCTTTTAGCTGTGCTCCTTTTTCTTGTAATTTGTTTCTGTCCTCCGGTCTCTGCCGTTACTCTCAATTTTGCGAACCCTACGGATTTACAAGAACGAGACCTTATCTGGTATTTCCCTAACGGGACCCTTTACGAAACGACGAATCTTACCAGCTCAGTAACTCTCCCTGATGATACGGATCTTTACGTCGTGGCAAAAGCGCACATAACAAATCCTCTAACCGATCCCGGTGATTGGATGGATACCACCCTCGATTATTTTACTACTAACGTCACCGGCCTGATAATCGGTTTTGCACTGATAGCCATGCTTGGATCGGCTGTATTCGGGAGGCGGTGACAGTGAGAAGGTTTTTCGTAATAGCGATCCTGTTACTAGTGATTACGATCCCGGCAAGTGCCTATACCCTGCTTGAAGACTACACCCTGTACGAAACTAGTTCAAATGCCCAATTCAACAGCCTAAGAACGAACAGCACTCAAAATATGCGGTATAACATTACCCGTGTGGAATGGTCAGGTAATTGTTTGCCAGGAGCTGGGTTTGTTAATGGTTTCAGTATTCCTGATCTGTATACCTCAGGTTCGAGCCGTTTCGGGAATATGTCATTTTCCTATTCAAACGAAGGTCTCGGTTTGAATAAAAAACAGTCGTGCAATATCGAGATGAACTTCTGGAATTTTGGG
>CAYTIY010000196.1:0-2185 GCA_964438045.1 uncultured Bacteroidales bacterium
ACCGGCGACCTACGCATTACGAATGCGTTGCTCTACCAACTGAGCTATTTCGGCGAATTAGCTAAACGAAGAAAAGAATGCTGACAGGTGACGAATAACACGCCTTTCCCATGTCAGCGGGCGCAAAATTAATCAGATTTTTTGAATAAAAAAATGCGTTTAGAGAAAATCAAAGATCGGACATCAACTGTTTGTAAAAACCATCCAGTTCTTCATCCATATGTTTTAGAAATTCGTCGTTGAGCATAAGTTGTTCCTCATCAATGGTCAACAACTCAGAAAGGACCTCCATTTCTTCATCAACCATAAGAACCGAAAACGGCTTCAGTATATTCACCGTATCAAATAGACCTTCCTCCTGCATTTTTTTAACCAACGCACGAAGCAAGTCTGCACTTTCTGCCAATATCTTCTCGGAATCAACAGTGTCAGCTTGTTCCTCCCATTCAGGCACAGGCACTTTTGTCAGGATGTTGTCCTCATCGTCAAGAATCGTCACGTCACCCGACTCAGGATTGGGCTGAATGTACAAATCAACGATGGCAGCGGATGATTCTCTCGTCCTCAACTTTTCGAGCGACTTACGTATCGCATACTCCAATGTTTGGAGCAAGGGTTCTCTTTTCATACTAAATGGATGAATGCGCCTCAAATGTACAAAAATCACTCGACAAATCCACCATAGCCGACACCTTGTCGCTCCATTTCCTGAATTCTGACACGCAAGGACCTTTCCAGTGCATTCAAATAATCCCTTTCGTATTCACTTTGCACTATGGTCACCTTATTGTACGCTTCCTTGGCATGTTGCACCCATTTCAACGCTTCTCGGTTGTTTCCGTCTTTTTCGTTGTACAGGCTCATATTCACTGCTGCCCTGAACCGGTTCAAATTACTTCCCTTTTCGTAGGTATCCTGCCAAAGCTCAGCTGCAGCATCCCACCTGTCTGCTTTCACATCATCACCAGCCAACTTCAATTGAACGTTTCCTGTCACGTAATAAAGGCGCTCAATAGGCTCCCAATAAGGCGTCAAGATCCGAAAAACATCATCGGCCACATAATCAGCAATTTCTGCCAAGGTCGATTTGAAAGCAGGTAAAGCATCAAAAGTCGCACCCGGATCATCTCCCATCACTTCCCAATAGAGGGTGTCACGGTGTTGAAAAGCCTTCAACAACGAATCCGATGATGCGTCATACACGCGCCAGAACGTACGTACAAACACATCCCGTGTGGATACATACGTGGATTCCTTCAATTTAGTACCCGATTGTGTTTGCATCATGAATCCATCGAGGGATGCCCAAACGGATGCTCTAGAATAACGCCTCAACCGTTCTCGCTGAGCTTTATCCAAAGCCTCCAGTCGAAGAAAGGCATCCGGTTCCTGCTCGTTTCCAAAGCCTTCATGGGTAGGAATTGCCACATCGACAACCGGATAAAAACCTTCCGACTTAATCCGCGACGATAAAAAATTAAACAGTAGTCCCGGTAACGTATCGATGCTTAACTCCGGAGAGTAACTGGTATCCCTTCCCGAAGCATTCAATCCATCAAAAAAATGCCCCACTGACGCAGGTTGAATGGCAGCGTTGTTGATGAGCATGATGCCTCCATTCGTTGTGGCAGGAGACACCAATGCTGGTCTCAGCACGTCCATCGAATAGGGTCTGAATGACAGACATCCATTGAATATAAAAAACATGGATACAAAAACCCAGAGACAATGCCACTTCATGGTAATTCCGTGTTTATCAGACAAAATTACATCATTTATAGGCAAATTCGGTTGATTATTGCATGTTTTTTTCTAACTTTGCGGCCGATTTTCGAATCAATATAATGTCCAACTTAGTAATTTGTCTGTAAATTAATTATGGAAGAAAACACCCCAATTGTTCCGGTTGAAGAAACCGTAACACCTGCCGAAACGGCAACGACAAACGAAGAAACTGCAACTGCTGCTCCTGAAGTGAAGGAAGCACCCGTTGTAGTAAAAGAAACACCCAAAGCTCCCGTTGCAGAAAGCTTTGACTGGGACGCCTACGAAAAAGGCGACACCTATGGCAACATGTCCAAAGAAGATTTGGAAAAAGCGTACGACGACACCTTGAACACCGTTAAGGACAAGGAAGTTGTTGAAGGCACCGTCATTTCGATGAACAAACGCGAAGTGGTGGTCA
>CAYTIY010000197.1:0-2160 GCA_964438045.1 uncultured Bacteroidales bacterium
GGTACGTCCTGCGTACAGTCAGTGGTAAGGAAAACAAAGTGAAGGAATACCTTGAGGCAGAAATCAAGAATTCCTCGCTGAGTGAGTATATATCACAGGTATTGATTCCGACGGAAAAGGTGTATCAGGTACGTAACGGCAAGCGTGTCATGAAGGAACGCTCCTACCTGCCCGGTTATGTGTTGCTGGAGGCTACTCTCGTAGGTGAGGTTATCCATGAGCTCAGAAACATTCCGAACGTGATCGGTTTCTTGGGCGGCAAGGATAATCCCCAGAGTCTTCGGGAGTCTGAGGTTAACCGCATACTTGGAAAAGTGGATGAACTCCAGGAAACTGGTGAAGAATTCAACATTCCTTTCTATGTGGGCGAATCCGTAAAGGTAAACCACGGTCCATTCAGTGGTTTCAGCGCCGTCATCGAAGAAGTCAACAATGAGAAGAAAAAACTCAAGGTGATGGTAAAGATTTTCGGACGGAAGACTCCGCTCGAACTGGGTTTTATGCAAGTAGAAAAAGAATAGCCGGGGTTACGCACTGATGCTTTTCTTTTTCACCATTCCACAAATTTTTTAATTTAAACGAGATGGCTAAAGAAGTTGCTGGACAAATCAAATTACAGATTAAGGGAGGCGCAGCAAATCCCTCTCCTCCTGTTGGGCCTGCACTGGGTTCCAAGGGTGTGAACATCATGGAATTTTGCAAGCAATTCAACGCCAGAACACAGGATAAGGCAGGCAAAGTATTGCCAGTTGTTATCACGTATTATTCTGACAAGTCGTTCGATTTTGTAGTCAAGACCCCGCCCGCTGCCATTCAACTTTTGGAAGCAGCCAAGGTGAAGGGTGGTTCAGCTGAACCCAATCGCAAGAAAGTGGCTTCTGTCACTTGGGAACAGGTGAAAACCATTGCTCTTGACAAAATGGAAGACTTGAATTGCTTTACCGTGGAGTCGGCTATGCGTCTGATCGCTGGCACGGCTCGCAGCATGGGTATAACCGTAACAGGGGAATTTCCCTCAAATCTTTAAACTTCAATTGAAATGGGAAAACTGACAAAAAAACAAAAGTTGGCTTTTGAAAAAATTGAAGCTGGAAAGAGTTACACGTTGAAGGAAGCATCCACATTGGTAAAGGAAATATCCTTGGCCAAGTTTGATGCCTCTGTCGACATTGACGTTCGTCTAGGTGTTGACCCCAGAAAAGCCAACCAAATGGTTCGTGGCGTTGTGTCACTGCCAAATGGAACCGGAAAGCAAGTTAGAGTTCTGGCATTGTGTACCCCCGATAAAGAAGCTGAAGCTAAAGAAGCCGGAGCTGATTATGTAGGTCTGGACGATTATATTGAAAAGATCAAGGGTGGTTGGACCGATGTGGATGTGATCATCACCATGCCGGCCATAATGGGTAAAATCGGTGCACTCGGACGTGTGCTCGGACCTCGCGGTTTGATGCCAAATCCAAAGAGCGGCACTGTTACCATGGAAATTGGTAAAGCTGTACAGGAAGTTAAACAAGGCAAGATCGACTTCAAGGTAGACAAGAGCGGTATCGTTCATGCCTCTATCGGAAAAGCATCGTTCACCGCAGAACAGGTTTTTGGAAACGCAAAGGAATTCATTTCCACGTTGAACAAATTGAAACCTTCTGCTGCCAAGGGAACGTACATCAAGAGCATTTATCTTTCAAGCACAATGAGTCCCGGAATTAAGGTAGATCCTAAATCCGCAGAGGAAAATTAATCCAGCATGAATTATGAAGAAGGAAGATAAAAGCATCGTTATCGAGCAACTGGCTTCAACCATAGGAGAATATGGTAGCTTTTACGTTACCGACATAACGGCCTTGAATGCGGCTGATACCAGCAGTCTGAGAAGAAGCTGTTTCAAGGAAGGCATCAAGCTGGTTGTTGTTAAGAACACATTGCTCAAAAAAGCCCTGGAGAGCTTGGATACCGATTTTGAACCTATTTACGAAACCTTGAAGGGTAACAGCGCGTTGATGTTCTCAACTGTTCCCAATGCGCCTGCAAAACTCATCAAGGATTTCCGTAAGGACAAAACGATACCGGCACTGAAGGCTGCATATGTAGAAGAAAGTTTCTACATCGGACCGGACCAATTGGAAGCCTTGATTCACATCAAGAGCAAGAACGAACTCATCG
>CAYTIY010000198.1:0-2155 GCA_964438045.1 uncultured Bacteroidales bacterium
GCGACATGTCGGGACGCCCCCACGGGCCATACACCGTAAAAAACCGCAAACCCGTTGTGGGCAGGTTGTGTATCTTGCTGAACACGTGCGCCATGGGGTTTTCAAATCCTTCATTCCTTTGATACCGTAGGTTTAGTCACAATACTTTTAATCTCTTTATCAAAATCTGATTCAAACAAACGATCTTGTACAATACGGTATTTCTCAAATTCGCTTTCGGAAAAATCTTTCGCCATCAAAGCTGTTACATTTCCACTATTCTGCAATACATCACGGTCGTCGGCTTCCAAAAATTTATCAACGCGTTGCGCCCAATCTTCCATTGTCATGGGAATATGCCTTTTGGCCCGGTCTTCAGCCAAATCCAAAAAAGCATTGACAATTCGGCCTAATGATTCTAATTCTGCTTCGGTCAAGTAATTCTTGGCAATTGAAACATCCGTTTTCACAATCTTACCATCGGGGCTTTTCTCCCATGATTTCAAACCCATATGCTCTTTTGCAGCATTTGCCCTTGACACGATAAGTTCGGCAGCAGTTTGACCATGTATCGCATGTATGTTTTGCCATCCGATGCAGTTACCGAGAATTCCTCGGTAACTGAATTTTCGTCCAACTCGTTCTCTTTGAATATATTTTTAAGATGTAGCGATATGTTATCCGTCGAACAATCGAACAAAGCACCCATCAATTTTTGACTAAGCCAAATTGTATCGTTCTGAACTCGTACCTCAATGCCGTCTTCCTTCGCCTGATTGGTGAAAATGAGAAATTCGGCAGTACTATTACGGATTTGCAGTTTCTTTTTATTAGTCATGTTACAATCTCCTATTTGTACTATTGATGGCTGTTTCTTTGGTCATGGCTCAGTGTTGCTTTGATAATGAATATAGCTGCAAGATACCGTTAATTTTACGCAAATTGCATGAGACAATTACTCATTATCAATGATTCTGTTTCCGTTCCGCCGGGAGGGTAGTCTGCGCTCCGACTTGAAGCCCTAAAAACCTTCACGCTCCCGGCTAAATCTCAAAGTCAGTCGCTTGCGCTCCCTCCGAAGATGAGATTTTTAACGCCTCCCGCCGCTCGGTTTTTTTAACGGGCTTCGGCGCAACTACGCCACAGACTACCCTCCCGGCTCCACTGCAACGCTCATTGGGCGGGCGGCAGTGAACTTACGTAATAGCCTTTGTACCATGCCGCAAACCGCGTCAAGCCCTCTTTCAAGGTGGTGGAAGGGCGGTAGTTGAACTCGCGTTCCAGGTCGGACACGTCGCAGAAGGTGTTGAGCACATCGCCGGGTTGCATGGGCAGGAACTCCTTCACCGCCTTTTTGCCCAGGCATTCTTCCAGCGTTTCAATGTAATCGAGCAGCCTTACGGGCGAGGAACTGCCAATGTTGTACAAGCGGTAGGGTGCCGACGACGTGGCCGGGTCGGGATGAGCCGCATCCCAGGTGGGCGACGGTTGCGCCGGATGCTGCAGCACCCGCACCACCCCTTCAACGATATCGTCCACGTACGTGAAATCGCGCCCCATGTCGCCGTTGTTGAACACCTTCAGCGTTTTGCCGTTCATGATGGCGTCGGCAAACAACATGGGCGACATGTCGGGACGCCCCCACGGGCCATACACCGTAAAAAACCGCAAACCCGTGGTGGGCAGGTTGTGAATCTTGCTGAACACGTGCGCCATCAGCTTATTGGCCTTTTTCGACGCCGCATAAAACGAAACCGGATGATTCACCGCCTCGTGGGTGGAAAACGGCATGTGGCTGTTCATGCCATACACACTGCTCGAACTGGCATACACCAAATGTTCAATATCGTGCCTGGCACACTGCTCCAACACCTGCGTGAAACCCACGATGTTGCTGTTCACATACGCCATGGGGTTCTCAATGGAATACCGCACCCCGGCCTGTGCAGCCAAATTGCACACCACCCCAAATTCCTGCTCGTCAAACAAGCGTTTCATCCCTGCCTCGTCTTCCAGCTTCAGCTGGATAAATGTATAGGCCTTGGTTGTGGAACTTTCCACCAGCTTGCCGTACGCAATCTGTGTCGTTTCAATACCCGCATCCCTAAGCCTGGCATACTTTAACTGCGGATCGTAATATTCATTGATGGAATCTAAACCAACCACTACCCACCCA
>CAYTIY010000199.1:0-2122 GCA_964438045.1 uncultured Bacteroidales bacterium
GTACCGGTAGTCGAAAAGCTTTGATCAATGCGGAACAACCGTTCAATCAACTGCTGAGGTATGCCTATGCCCGTATCGGCAACGGAAAAAATCATTTCTTCTTGATGCTGGACAGCAGAAATACGGATTTCGCCAGATGAGTTGGTAAATTTAATGGCATTGGAAACCAGATTCCTGTACACGGTGCTGATCATGGCCTTGTCAGCAAAAACCGACGTAGATTCGGGCAAGTGCAAGGTTATCGTGATGTCTTTTTGCTTGGTAGCTTCTTCAAACAAGTGGACGGTATCTTCAATGACCGCTCCAGCTTCGAATATTTCTGGATTGAAAGTCATTCTGCCCGATTGCGATTGCGCCCATTCCATTAGGTTCATCAGCAAATCCATGGCTCTGTTTGACGACTGAAGCACAATGGATGCAAATTGTTCAGCCTTCTCATAGTCTTTTTCCTTTATTTGATCTGAAAGCAACTCAGCAAAACCAACGATGGCATTCAGCGGTGATTTCAAATCGTGGGCGATGATGGAAAAGAACTTATCCTTTGTCGCATTTAGTTCAATGAGCTTGAATTCGTTGTTCTTTATTTCAGTCACGTCGTAACACGAACCAATATAGCCCAGGAAGGTGTTGTCGACATCGTAGAACGGACGTCCAAAATCACGTATCCATCGGTATTCGCCATATTTGTTCTTCATTCGGTATTCCATGAAGAACGATTCCCGTTTGTCGAAAGCTGTCACGTAGGTCTGCAGGCAAAAATCAAAATCATCCGGGTGCACGCCGTCCGCCCAGCCATTTCCGAATTCCTGTTCATGGGTTCTACCGGTAAATTCCAGCCAGGTTTTGTTGAAATAATCGCACAACTTGTCCAACCTCGAACGCCAGATCAACGCTGGAAATTCCTCAAATATCTTCAGGTACAACTCCTTGGCTTCCGTTATCTCAATTTGTTGTTTTTTAAGAAATTGATTCTCTTGTTCTAGTTCAACAATCCTCTTTTTTAAACGTAATACGTCCTCCGCCATACATGCTTTTTCGATGAGTGGTACAAACAGCCATGAACAACCTAATAAATCAACGTATGGCCTTGACCACTAAAGTACTGAATAATCTGTCAAATTACTGTTGAACGTGAAAATATCTTAGTGGAATCTTCCGTAAGCCAGGTCACAGACCTACAACATTATTAGTGAAGTTCAACGTTGACAGGACAAGCTATGCTTGAAATTCAACAAAAAAAGATTGATGGATTGAAACACATCAAAAATCGCTTCGCCTTTCGGCTCTCAATATATCATTATTCTTATACTTTCTTTCTTACTCTGTTTTCAACGGTGTATATAATTCTATCAAATTTTCTTCGGGGTCGTACAAATGAACTACTCGCATACCCCAATTTAGCATATCGGTTGGCTGATTAATGAAGATAACGTTTTTTGCCAAAAGCGCATTGTACGTTTCATCAACATTCTCAACTTCAAACGACACCATCATTTTTTCTCGGCAATCGGTCGGCTGACTTTTGTCCGTATTGCCGACAGCAGGTGCCATAAGGTCGGATACGAATAGTGCCAAACCTTCAATACCTTCGGCTACTTTAAAACTTGCATAACAACCTTCTAAATTCCAAGCTGCTTCCAAACCAAGTTTTTCGGTGTAAAACTTGAAACACGTTTCATAGTCTTTGACTAACAGTCTTACATTGCTGAATTTCATCATTTCTTTTAATTTTACGTCCTTTCAGACGGTTAAATTTTTGTTTAAACAATCAATTTGAATTACGTGTATATTTTTTATCTCTGCGTCTGTCATGGTATTACATAGTGGGGGGACGGGAGTCGAACCCGTCTATCTGTCATCATTTCTGAATTCAGTGCATTAGTCCTATCTATGCTACCCCATATATTTTATTATTTTATTCGAGCAATCGAGTTTTATTCAACAACTCATGCCATAATTTATTTTCAACCTCCTTTACTTCGCTATAAGCGGGTATTTTCTCTACTGGAACTTTTTCTCGTTTAGCGCTTTCTTCTAAATCTTTTAAGTCCAATAATACGAAATCATAAGCTGCTTTTAATTCTGAAATTGATAATTCTTTAATTTTCATACTCTATCATTT
>CAYTIY010000200.1:0-2071 GCA_964438045.1 uncultured Bacteroidales bacterium
GTCCTTCGCTGTCAATGAGCGATACAATACGTTTGAGCTTTGCCGGGTCGGTCAGCTTATTCTGGGCCTTTTTGAATATGGTGCCAATCAGGCCTTCTTCCTTGCCAAGCTGTTCAAGTGAATGCCGATACTGCAGCTCTAGATCATCCCCATCTTTCGAGACCAGATTATTCCACCGGTATGCATCAGGGATCACAGACGGCTCGCCAAAAAACTCAGTGCGTTCGTCGTCCATCTTCAAGAACAGCAAATAGGTGATTTGCTCTACATAATCACCGTAGGAAATGCCTTGGTCACGTAGGACGTGGGCATAGTTCCAGACTTTGGATACTAGGGATGAATAATCGCGTTCGGTCATGACAGTTTGTTTTTGCGTGGTCGTCCCCGGCGGGTGGGGGTGGTAGACGGTGATTTCTTTTTCGGAGCTTTGTTGTCAACGGATCGTTCCGCTTGTATGCGTTTCAACAATTCGCTGGCTGGTTCATCATTGGGATCTTGCGGAACCAGTTTGCCAGTAAAGGCATCTTTCAGGATAGATTGACGAAGCGTTGCACTGCGGGTTAGTTCGGATGAGCACCATTGTTCAAGAGATTCAATCTCGGAAAATAATGTGGTGAGACTTTCAACAATTCTCTCAATCTCATCAACTGAGCATAGCGGAACGCATATCTTTTTTATGTTCCCTTGAGATATATTCCGCATTGAAAGTTGGTTGCCGGTCGCAAACTGTTCTATTTGCTTTCTGCCATGAAATGATTTGAGAAAGAAATTAACCCATTTTGACACATCAAAAGCAAAAAAAAACCTCAAGACCTTGTCACTTAATAATAATTTTTTATTAATATGTTCTACTATTACGCTAGCTCCGACTAATTCTAGCGTATTTGCTCGACTAAATAGAAAATCACCTTTTTGAATCAGCCATTTGTTGTTTACGGATTCATTTATGTTTAAAGTTTTACTTTCGTTCTCTTGGAACTTTCCCCAAGTAACAGCACTGATTTTTATAATTCCTGTTTCGTCTTTCTCCGGCGGTGTTTCAATACATCTTAGGTTTTTGCCAGCCTCTATTGTTACAAGGAGTTGATCAAGACTGTACCAAGCCCACCCATCCGGCAATTCTGGTAAGTTCGGAGTGTCTGGCGCTTCCGGTTCTTTGTATTGTCCACGACCATTCCATTGTTCACGTCTGGCCTTCAAGATGCGCTTAAGCAGAACGTCACCGGGTTCAAGACGATGTTTATTTTCCTCACGCCAATCCTTGGTCAACTCACCGGTAACAGCGGCTTTTAGCACCGATTGACGATAAACGTTTAACTGCTGCTGTACCTTCTTGAGTAACGATTCACCTTCATCAAGATTGCTGAATAATTGCTCTATCTTGTCAACGATGCGTTTTTGTTCGTTGAGCGGGGCGATAACTATATTGATTGAATCAAATTTCTTTTTGTTAACAATAGATATGGTTGTGGCCGATGAAAGCTTTTCAAGTGACTCTTTGAACTTTATTGACAATGCTTGATAGAAAATAAATTCTGGAATACAACAACCATAGTTAGGTGCTATGGCATTTATCTGTTGGTTGAATGCGACATCTACCTTGTTTATCCCAACTTTACCAAGATTACCAATACATGAAACAAGAATAGATCGAGGAGATAAAATTCTCGCTTTTCTTGAGCCTTCATATGACAAATTGTCTTCTGCAGAGCTTATTATTTTCCCAATAAGTTCTGGTGGTTTTACAAACGGTATAAAATTACCATAATTTGAAAAATCACTTTTTGGTGGCGTTGTGCCAGTGCTTGTCATAAATACTTTTGATATTTCAAGCTCAACCCATTCTGTTGGTATACAAGTCATCACGCCACCAACACCATTTGCAACTCATCCATAATCGGTATCAACTCGCCACCAAACAGTTCTCTAGCCTCAAGTAATCCGCCATGATCTGCAAATATCGGAGCGTGCATCAAGTCTTGAGGTTCAATCTCGGCATTGGCAGCAATGAATTGAGCAATCGCTTTTAACCACCGCCATTGCTCCTCTGTGAAGGTTTTACCTGCCTTCT
>CAYTIY010000201.1:0-2052 GCA_964438045.1 uncultured Bacteroidales bacterium
TTACAGCCAGAACTTCAACCGGTATAGTTATTGTTTGAACAATCCGTTGAAGTATGCAGATCCTTCTGGGAAGTTGTTTATTTGGGATGACTGGATTCTGGGTTTTTTTAAAGGATTTTCCCGTTCAATCAGTGGAAATCATGAAAAAGGGCATCATACGTGGTTTGGTGATGGTTTTGCGAGTGCTAACCGACACGCAGAAAACTCAGCTAAAATTTGGGGAGGTTTGTTCGCTGCCGACACAGATAGAAAAGGTTGGGGATGGCAAATTGTTTCTAGATTAACTTACCAATTACCTCAGACTGTTATGGGTTTTTCAGCAGCGCATGGAGAAAATACATTTGGCCAAGTTGATCATGTTGGTTACTGCGAGGGAGCGACGGTTGTGACAGCACAGGGAGATAGAGTGGGATTTGGCTGGACAAATGCTTATACTCTAGGAAGCTATATAATTGGGGGAAATGAATTGAGGCCAAATGTTGGGAATAGAATGTTTCAACACGAATATGGGCATTACTTACAAAGTCAGGCTTCCGGTTGGTTTTACTTGACTCGTTTTGCTATACCAAGTGCATGGAATGCATTGGTTAATGACGGAACGGATATTAGTGATGAAATTGAACAGGATGCACAGGCGCGTTCTTTATTATACTTAACAGAACATGTTGATGGGTTTGAGTATGGTAATTGGAAATTTGATGATAATATGTTTTATTATTCAAAATTTAGTGAGGTATCTCAAAAAGATGTTAACAAAGAATTCTTGAAAAAGAAATTGATGGTTCCGTTTCATCTGATAAGATTCTGGTGATGGAGTAAATCATAAAAGTGCATATATATTAATGTGGGATAATATGAAACACCCATGACGTCTTAGACGTCCAAGCGAATGAAAATGTGAGGTCTCTGTGCTTATCTTTGTTTCAAACCAAAGATTTATGGAACCTCAAGTAAGCTTCAATCAAGTCGTATCCCGCGGATGCGGCATTGACGTCCACCAGAAAGTGGTGGTGGCCACGATAAGTGGTGATGGACTCAAGAAGGAAACCCGAGAATTTGGAACCTTCACGCGCTCTTTGACAGAACTGAAAGACTGGTTATTGGAAAACGGTGTCACTCATGTGGCGATGGAAAGTACCGGCGTTTATTGGAAGCCGGTGTACCATGTCCTCGAACCGACATCGATCAAGGTATGGATTGTTAATGCCCGCCACATCAAGTATGTTCCCGGACACAAGACGGACAAACAAGACAGCGCATGGATATGCAAGTTGCTGTTGGCTGGCTTGTTGAAACCGAGTTACATACCACCCAGAGAGCAACGTGAGTTGCGTGACCTGACCCGTTATCGCACGAAGATGATTCAGAACGTAGCTTCGGAAAAGAACCGCATCATCCGTGTATTGGAAGATTGCAGCATAAAGCTTTCCAGCGTGGTGAGCAGTACGCAAGGCGTTGTGGCCACCAAGCTCATCAATAAGCTATGTGAAGGCAAGGAGATCACGATGGCTGACATTGATGAGGTGTACCACAAACGGCTTGAGGTGAGCAAAGAGGATCTTTACGAGGCTTGTCAAGGATTGATGAATGAGCACCACATCTACTTTCTACAAATGATTAGGCAGGATATTGCATCCAGCGAGGCTGTGATTGAGAGTCTTACTACACGAATCAAGGAGGTTTTATCTTGTTATGAGAATGTTCTGGAGAATCTCAAAGCCATTCCCGGGTTGAGCAAAAAGACGGTTGAAGACCTTGTTGCCGAAATTGGGTTAGACATGAGCGTCTTTCCTACGGAAAAACATCTGGCCTCTTGGGCCGGCATGTGTCCGGGCAACAACGGGAGTGCGGGTAAAAAAAAAGCGGCCGCACCAACCACGGCAACAAACAGGTAAAGGTCGTTCTTACTGAGGCAGCCTGGGCAGCCACCCGAACCAAGAATACTTTCTATAGCGCAAGATACCATAAGATAGCAGCAAGACGAGGCAAAAAACGCGCCTTGATCGCAGTAGGACATTCGCTCCTGAAGTCTGTCTATCATGTATTGAGCGA
>CAYTIY010000202.1:0-2036 GCA_964438045.1 uncultured Bacteroidales bacterium
AATTCAGAAAATGTAGATACTCACCCTTAGCCATTCGGATACCTTTGTTCATGGCATTGTAGATGCCCGAGTCGGGTTCAGAATAAAAGCCCCCGCCAACTCCCCCTTCAGAGGAGAGCCATGTACAGAGCGTAAAACCAATCTCCTGCCCTTCCACATTCTTCACAAAGCTTTCAATAACCGCACGATCAGAAACACCCCCTTTAGGGGGGTGGGGGGCACTCCCATCCACAATAATATACTCAAACTCTTTTGAAGTTTGATTTAATACGCTTTCCATGGTTTTTTGCAAACCGGAAGCGTTGTTGTAGTTGATGGTGATGATGGTGAGGGTCATATAGTGGTTAGTGGTTAGTGATGAGTGATGAGTGATGAGGTCATTATTTGTATTTCCATCTCATTCATCATAGCTATTGCTTTGGTACGTTGGAGACCGGCTTTTTCGGCCACAGCAATCAAATCTTGTTTAGTAGGTTCAATACTTTCGTTTATAGAAGTAGTATGATATCCATTCATTCCATCGCCTGGCAGAATATCGAAAGCCGGAGCCAGCTGCCATTCATCGTTCTTATACAGGAATGCAAAATTTTTAGCATGATCATCCTTATTTTCTATCAAAAAATTGAAAACCATCAGGCGGTATAGTTTCCACATCTCCTGCATATTATGCGTCAAAGCCTGACAGAGTTGGAAAAGAGCAAGATAATCGAGGCAGGGTATCCGGTAATCGGCCCGTAATAATCCTGCTACACTCACCACGTGTATCTTGCCATCAGGAGAACGGTCGAAACGTTCGACACCAAAATACTTTCCTTCGAACAGACGGGTTTCCGGCATTTCAATGCCACATACCTTCGCCAGCAGAGAGCAGTTGTATTCGGTCAGTCCGATGTCATTCGGATCGGTTGCAGCCGGAAATTTCACCAGCCAATCACGCCCTTCTGCTGTAACAAAAACCTTGGGTCTGGCACCTCCCGGAGATCCTCCCTGACGGTACAACGTTTCGATCATCTCATCTCCTATTGCTTTAGATGTCAAAATCTGATGTGATCCGGCAGCCATCCGTTCAAACTGACGATATTCCGGATCAGCCGACCAACTGCTGTCGGGCCGAAACTCCAAAGCACCTCTGCCCGTACTGCCTACAAGTGATAACCTGTCTAACAAGCTAAGTGTTTGTGGTTTTATCCCTTGTTTTTGCAAAAACCGGTCAAGTATCAACATGCCCCACCCATCGGGCAAACAATCGTCGAAAACACCAAAATTTCCATTGAAAGGGGATCTTTTAGCAATAAATACACCGGGTTGCAGTGGTAGCTCAAAAGGTGAAATGGAAAAACCATTCAGAATAAATTCCGAATCGTACTCGAAGGCACACAGCCCGTCGCCGGTCAGTGCAAGTTTGCCAACCAACTGATTCTTAAAAGATATTTCAACCAGTTTTATCTGCTTCATCCCTTTTTCCCCCGTTTACGTGGGAGTTGTTTATCGTTAAGTATTTCGTCGATGCTTTGGTATTGTTTTTTCGAAAATAACAGTTCAAAATCATCGAGCATATTGAGTGCCAGTGCAATTTTTACCAGATTGACAAGAGCGATTTCTCCGGTCCGTTCAAAACGCCGATACGTTTCAATATTCACATCGGCTCTTGCCGACAATCCTTGTTGCGTCAAATTTAATTCTAATCGCCGTGCTTTAACCCGTCCGGCAAGTAAACAACAAACTTCTGCTACCGACTTTTTATTAAGTTGTATCATAGCACCAATTAGATCTTTATTTCAATATTTAGTTGCATTATATTACCACTTACAAAGATACTGAAAATTTCATATTAAATCAAGTAAGGAAACGTTTTCGTTACTCCCCTTGTGCCATCCGGATGCCTTTGTTCATGGCGTGGTAAATGCCGTTGTCAGGTTCGGAAAAGAAGCCCCCTCCAACTTCCCCGAAGGGGGAGAGCCAGACACAGCGCGTAAATCCATTTTCTTTCAGACCTTTCTCGGCAATAAATTTTTCAATCACCTCAATATCTTGTT
>CAYTIY010000203.1:0-2004 GCA_964438045.1 uncultured Bacteroidales bacterium
AAACGGTTTATTTCAAAGGTATAGCCTATCATGTGGACAAAACCGTTCAACAGGTACTTACCAATGAATCGTATGAGGTGGAACTGAAGGATGCCAATTACCAGACTATCGGAAAGCAAACGTTTACGACCAACGCATTCGGTTCTTTTTCCGGAACGTTTGTGTTGCCTGAAACTGGAAAGAGTGGAAGTTTCAGCCTGCGATCGGAACGAGGCAGTGAGTATTTTCAAGTAGAGGAATACAAACGTCCCACGTTTGAAGTAGTATTGGAAAAACAGGAGGCCGATGTGCACTTTGGGCAAACTGTTACTGTTACCGGCAACGTGAAGGCTTATGCCGGTTATCCGGTAACGGGGGCTGCCGTGACGTATCGGGTTTTCCGGCGTTCACACCAACGTTCCTGGAATGCCATTGAAGAACAAGAAGTCATCACCGGGACAACCCGTACAGGGTCTGACGGCACCTTCACCGTTTCCTTTTTACCCGAACGCGTCAAAAACAGCAGCAGCCTCCAATATCATACGTATGAAATCAAGGCGACGATTACCGACCAAAAGGGAGAAACACAGGTAGGTCAATGCAATGTTTCCGTTGGTGACAAATCGCTGTTTGTCGTTGCCGTACTACCTTTTGGTACCACGATTGACAAAACGGTTGGAAGGCCCATCAAGATACTGGTGGAAACCCTGGATGGTGTCAATGTTCCGACTGAAGTTGCCTATGAGTTGTACCTGTTGGATCCATCCAACGATTATGTCGATGTCGATGATCCGACCGGAAGAAAACGTATGTATCCAACATTTGGATCCGACGGACCGCAACGGAAACCCGGCCGTCTGGTAACATCCGGTCGCATCCACACCAAGGACGGTCCATTGACACTTGATTATGCAGGACTCAAATCAGGAACGTATCAACTGGTTTGTACCACCAACGACAGCCGCGGGCAACTGGTTAGTACAGTAAGCTCGTTTGATCTGTTTGCCCCCACCGACAAACGCATCCCTGTGAAAGCCTACGCCTGGGAGGACGCTTCTTATGATTTTGCGAACGAATATGCCCGCGGTGAAACGGCTGTCATCCATTTTGGCACGGCAGCCAAAGATGTCCATGTGCTGTATCGGGTCGAAAAGGACAGGGTTTGTTTGGACAGTGCCTGGATTCCGATGTCAAACACAATGAAGGCTTTTACACTCCCCTATGAAGAGCGATACGGAGAGGGTGTGTATGTGCAGTTCCTGTTTGTCAAGGACGAACAACTGTTCACACGGACCGTGTTGCTACAATATAATTCGACGGATAAGTGGTTGAACCCTGCTTTGAGTGTTTTCCGTAACAAGTTGCGTCCAGGAGAAACCGCTGAATGGACCCTTACCATACCTGAATTGAAATTCCTGAACAAACAGGCAGAAGTGTTGGCAACCATGTACGATGCATCCCTGGATGCCATTCGTTCCCCAAATTTTTACTTATACCCAAGATACACCTCAACCTTCTACTCTCCAGGTGGAGGAGCATTGCTGACGGCCAAATCGGCATGGGACAGCAAGCTGAATCAGTCCTACACGTATAGGATTTACACGGTCAAGGGTTTGTCCGATTTTGATGTTTCCTGGATGGATCAATTGATTTCCACTCGGGTGAAATCAACAAAAGGGGGCTTGGAACTTCATTCAACCTCTATAGCGTCGCAAAATCACACACTTGCTAACGTTGGAGAGTTGCGTGAACCCACACCACAACCGCAGGTCACCCCCCGCCGCATCTTCAGCGAAACCGCCTTCTTTTACCCCCACCTCCTCACCGACACAGCCGGCAACGTAACGTTCTCGTTCACCGTGCCCGAAAGCCTGACTCGCTGGAACGTGAACCTGGCGGCGCACACCAAAGATTTGTACTATGGTTATACTGATACTAAGACTTCGACGCAGGTGGTAACGCAAAAAGAGCTGATGGTGCAGTTGAACCTGCCCCGCTTTGTTCGTCAATCGGACAAGCCTGTAT
>CAYTIY010000204.1:0-1989 GCA_964438045.1 uncultured Bacteroidales bacterium
AGGAGGGGGATTAGTACCTGCATCGCTGGTGTTGATTGGTGGCGAACCCGGTATCGGAAAATCCACCCTCGTCCTGCAAACCGTCATGCACATGAGCCGGTACAAGGTATTGTACGTTTCCGGGGAAGAAAGCGTGCAACAGCTGAAGTTGAGGGCCGAACGCATCAGCGGAGACAACCAGCAAGCTTGGTTTGTCAGCGAAACATCCTTGGAAGAAATTTTTGTCCACGCAGCCGCCATCAAACCCGATCTGCTCATTATCGACTCCATCCAAACCGTATCGACCGAACTGGCCGAATCCTCCCCCGGCAGCGTGACACAAGTTAGGGAATCAGCCGCCTCTTTGTTGCGCTTTGCCAAAGAGAGTGGTACACCCGTGATTCTGATCGGGCACATCAATAAGGAAGGCAACCTGGCCGGCCCAAAAGTACTTGAACACATCGTAGATACTGTACTTCTGTTTGAAGGCGACCAACAATACCTCTACCGCATCCTACGTTCCATCAAGAACCGCTTTGGAAGTACGGCCGAAATCGGAATTTACGAAATGCTACAAGAAGGACTCCGAGAAGTCTTGAACCCATCCGAACTACTCTTATCCCAACACCATACCGGCCTGAGCGGCGTTTCCATTGCCGCCGCCATCGAAGGCATCCGCCCCTTCTTGATTGAAGTGCAGGCCCTGGTTAGCACCGCTGCTTACGGCACCCCACAACGTTCAGCCACAGGCTTTGACTTACGACGACTCAATATGCTCTTGGCCGTGTTGGAAAAACGGGCCGGATTCAAACTGGCTCAAAAAGATGTGTTCCTGAATATTGCCGGAGGCATCAAGGTAAACGACACCGCCATCGACCTGGCCGTACTTTGTTCCATCCTTTCCTCTTCGCTCGATATCGTCATCGACAAAGGCGTCTGTTTGGCCGGAGAAGTAGGACTTTCGGGTGAAATCCGACCGGTCAACCGCATCGAACAACGCCTGCTGGAAGCACAGAAACTAGGCTTTACAAAGGTCATTATCCCGAAACTGCCCACCACCTCGTTCGATCTGAAACGCTTTTCCATGGAAATCCACCCGGTCAGCAAGGTGGATGAAGCCTTCCGGTTGCTGTTTGCCTGATCCCCTTCCCCAAACGAAAAGAACAACGATGATACAGGAACTCGATATTCGTATCCTGCCCCAACAAGCCGCCAATGAACAATCCATTTCGGCCTGGCTGTGTAAAGAAAAAGGATGGAATACACCCGAAATACAGGGCATCCAGGTGTTGAAACGTTCCATAGACGCCCGTCAGCGCACCATATATATCAACCTAAGGGTTAGGGTCTATATCAATGAAAAGCCACAGGATCAACCAGTTGAAACACAGCAGTACCCGAACGTAAGCGGAAGGCCAACTGCCATTGTGGTGGGAGCCGGTCCCGGCGGTCTCTTTGCCGCCTTGCGTCTGATTCAACAAGGCATCCGCCCCATTGTGGTGGAACGAGGTCGCAATGTCCATGAACGCCGTAAAGACATAGCCACCCTTTCACGCGAACAGGTGGTTGACCCCGAATCCAACTACTGCTTCGGCGAAGGTGGCGCCGGTGCCTTTTCAGACGGTAAGCTCTATACCCGCAGCAAGAAACGAGGCAGCGTGGACCGCATCCTGCAGATACTTTGTCAGTTTGGGGCAAGCCCTTCCATTCTGGCCGATGCCCATCCCCATATCGGCACCGATAGGCTCCCCGGCATCATCGAACGGTTGCGTGAACAAATCAAAGCCAGTGGAGGCGACGTGCAGTTTGAAACCCGCATGGACGACCTCCTGATACGAAACGGGAGTGTGGTAGGTATCAGCACCCATTCGGGCGAGGAATTCATGGGACCCGTCATCCTAGCTACCGGCCATTCAGCCCGTGATGTCTATCACCTGCTTTCCAGAAAAAAACTTCACCTGGAAGCCAAAAGCCTGGCCATGGGGGTACGGTTGGAACACCCACAGTTAC
>CAYTIY010000205.1:0-1985 GCA_964438045.1 uncultured Bacteroidales bacterium
TGCGTTTCATTGGCACATTGAGTGGGTTGAAAAGCAAGAGCAACCCTTTTTCCTTTCCATTTGGATCAACATGCAAAAAGCCATCCCAATCGCGTCCATCAGCCCGCCGAAGATGGACTATATCCCCATTTAAAATCTCTCGATACTTCTTATACCAGTTAATCGTCTCGATGACAATCTGTTTGGTCTTGTCGGTATCATACAAACGAGGGCCCCGGTAGCAGGCTTGTACTCCAGCACCGTAGTACTGCATCATTAGTTGTTTGTAATCTTCGAGGTGTTGTTCCAGCGGCTCCAGAATGGCGTCTTCGCTGCCACCCTGATATCGGGTGAGCGGTACAAAACCCCATCCCATTGAAGGTGTTTTCTCCCAGGTACCGTCGTAAATATTCTGACGGTTGAGAATCTTTTGCTGTTCGCGCGAAAGTGAAAAGTTGACTTCGCGGTATCCAAGAGCAATTTTGTTCGAGCCATCGAGAAAATACCAGTCAGGCGCATTCACATAGATACCCTTTTCGCTGCACCAATGGTAAAGCGCTTTTTGCATATCCATTTGCCGCCATTGCGAATCATCCAGATTGGTATGACCGGGGTGAACGGTTGAAGCGCACACATCGCCCGGGTAAGGCCCATCATTTTCGAAAATATCAAAACCTGTTTCCGACATAAAATACTTCAATTTATTGACATAGGTCAACCCCCATTTACTGCCCAGACATGGTGCATGACCGAAAAAAGCGGCCGCATCAGGTTTGCCGGTAATCGGGTCGATCACATCATCCTCATCGCTGATCCGACGGGAACTGAATAGTGAATACCCACCGATTTTAATCCCTTTCTGATGAGCAAATTCGGCGAGGGTTTTCCATTTCTGAATATTGGCTGAAGTTGTATCCTCCATGTTGCAGTGACTTCCAAAACTCAGGATTAAAGCCTCATAACCTGTAGCCACACACTGTTCAATGGCTGTTTTCACCTGTTCATCGTCACGACTTACCAGATGCATGAATATCGGATTTTGATTGGTCCATGGAGCGACCGTTGCATACATCCGACGGATAGCCAATCCTCGCCTTTCGCGGTCATAACTGTCAAGCAAAAGTTCATGGGTGCGCACCGAATTCATTACCTCTCCAGGTTTCAAACTGACTGCCGTCACTTTTTCAGGATAAACCTCAAGCAAACACGGGGTCTGATAATTGTAATTCACCTGCGAAGTATAAGTCGAATCCGTTTTCCAGTGAGTCGTCTGGTCGCTGATGTCGTAGCGCATGGCATTATTGAACGCATAATTGGTTTCCACATACATACCATGCTGCTTTTTCATTTGTTCAGGAGTGCCAACCACCGCGCTTTCTTCTTCAACCAGCGCAAGCACTTCGTTAATCACCCGGTTGATTCTAATGGAACGACCGGTATTATTTGTTACTGAAAGCCATTTTACGATCAACGGAATACCATCGTACAATTCATAATGTACTTTTACTTCGATGCCATTCAGTAACTCAGAGGCATAAACCATGGTCAGCACTTTTCCCCGGGCCGGCTGACTGCTTTTGGCCCAAAACGTTTTCTTCCAGTTGATGAAAGGTTTTATTTCAGAAACAGCATGGGATTTTAGCCGGAAATCATTCTCATTTGCCGTGAATTTATCCACCCATTCAGGCAAAAGATAAGCCTGTTCTTTCTGCCCGTAAAGTCCGCCAATATTGTATTTTTTGCCATCAATTACCAGAACAGCCTCGGGTTTTACAGCGCGGAGCAACTGCTGTCCGTTGCTCAGGTTTTCATAAGCAGTGCAAGCCACATTGGGTTGTAGTCGAAAAACCCGTTTGACCAAACCATTTGTAAGTACCAGGTCGTTCCCTCTTTCTGCTTGTTCGACGGTAGCTTTATACCCGGAATTATCAATCAGCCAATCCTTGGGTGTTTGCTTGCCGTTGCAGATTGTTGTTAAGAACGCAAAACTAACAATCAAAATAAAC
>CAYTIY010000206.1:0-1981 GCA_964438045.1 uncultured Bacteroidales bacterium
CCCTCAAAGGAGGAAACGGACACATGGTCTTTGGTTAGTAGGTAATATTCTGTCTGGTCCTTCCCGACGGGAAATGGATCCTGGTAATGAAATGGAGGTACAGCCATGGCTTAATAATGTTAATATTTTGCGCTACAAAGTTACAAAAACACCGCGAACTGATCCTATTTGACAGCTCTTCCGGTTTTAAAATGGGTATTTTGTCAACCCCTTACCGC
Organism: uncultured Bacteroidales bacterium; assembly: GCA_964438045.1. Taxonomy (GTDB): domain Bacteria; phylum Bacteroidota; class Bacteroidia; order Bacteroidales; family UBA1402; genus UBA8389. The sequence goes on from CAYTIY010000206.1 coordinate 219, forward strand.
GTTGATGAAAGCGGTAATATTTTCCGTTGTTACACCCGGAGGCATGCCGCCCCCGCAGGAAAAGAGCATGCGCTTGAACCCGGCAGCTTCATCCTTCAACAAGCGGGCTTGTTCCGCCACGATTTCCGGCGTTCCGGCAGCCAACACATCCCGTGGAGGGATATTACCCAGAATAGCCATGCTGTCGTTTGTCTCGGCACGCAGCTCAGTCAAGGTACGATGGATGCCTGGGTTGTACAGGTTGATGCCCAGTTCGGGGTAATACTTTACGGAAACCGTGCAATCCGCATCGTTGTGGAACAACTTGACCGAATCGTTGGTATCGTATAATTCCTTGAGGTACGGATAGGCAAATTCCTTGAAATCCTCTTCGCTGATAAAGCCCACGATATCGTCTAGCATCATGATACCGTCGATGGAATCGAAGGTCTCGTGCTGCAAGGCATGCCAGCGTTTCAGGAAGTCGGTAATGGTACGAAGCAGTTTGTGGGTGGCTTCCGGATCCATCATCATGGTGGTAAGGAATTCGGTGGTACCCATCAAAAAAGAGGCGATATTCAACGGACCACGAGAAACCGAAAAACGGATATCGTGTCCGGCTGCCTGCATGGCCGGTCTGGTATTTACCAACCGGTTGAGCATGAAGGGTAAAAGGCCGTCCGTTTCCGGATTGGGCACCTCCAACTTTTCAATACCCTCAGCATCAGAGATGATGGGATGGGCAAAGGGAAATTCGTCTTTCCAGAACGTACACTTCGAACCAAAAGCGGAAGGCTCCGTACACATGCCGTATTCGCTCCAAGCACCCGGCAAAAACATCACATCAGGAAAGGATTCCCATGCCTTCTTATTGGCATCCAGCCAAATGGCATCGTCGGTAAAGTAATCCAAAATGGAGCAGCCGTACCATCCCGGCAGCCAGGGGCAGTCAATGATAAAACCAACTTGGTTTCCTTCCACGGGCTCGCCGTTCACCAGCGACTTAAGGGTAGCCCATTGTTTATCAGTCATATATATCTTATTAAGTTACTCGTCTACGTCGTACTTTTGAAACAAAAAATCGTTATAGGGAAAACGGGTGATGTGAATATCCTTCACCCGTTCGTACACCAACTCCTTCAACGCCTCCATGTTCGACAAGTTCTTGGCCGAAATGAAAATGCAATCCTTGTTCATACGCGACATCCAAGATTGCTGGAGTTCTTCCAGGCTGATGTTTTCCCGGGTACGGGGTGTCAGGTCGTCCTCATCCTTTTCCACATGCTGGAACGCGTCAATTTTATTAAACACCAAAATGGTCGGCTTGTTGTGCGCTTCCAGTTCCGTCAGTGTTTTGTTCACCACATCAATCTGCTCTTCAAATCCGCTGTGGGAAATATCCACCACATGTACCAGTAAATCGGCTTCACGCACCTCATCCAAGGTTGATTTGAAAGATTCTACCAAATCATGGGGCAACTTACGGATAAACCCGACCGTATCAGTAAGCAGGAAAGGCAAGTTATCAATAATGACCTTGCGTACCGTGGTATCAAGTGTGGCAAACAGCTTATTCTCGGCAAAAACTTCCGACTTGCTCAACACATTCATCAAGGTAGATTTACCCACGTTGGTGTAACCCACTAAGGCCACGCGCACCATTTTGCCACGGTTCTTGCGCTGGGTGGCTTTTTGCTTGTCGATCAACTTGAGTTCCTCCTTCAAATGAGCAATCTTGTCGAGGATGATGCGGCGGTCGGTCTCAATCTGCGATTCACCGGGTC
>CAYTIY010000207.1:0-1922 GCA_964438045.1 uncultured Bacteroidales bacterium
GGCACCCAACCGTCAGCAACAGCCTTGTCCCATGTCTTGCCACCCTTGCGTTGGCCAACGATGACATTGAACCCATTGTCGCGCAGGTTCATGGATTGACCAGGACCTTGTACACCGTAACCGATCACAGCGATTACTTCATCTTTCATCACTTCACGTGCCTTTTCGAGCGGAAACTCTTCGCGGGTTACGACGTTCTCGTCAACACCGCCAAAATTCATTACTGCCATTGTTTTATTTGATTAATCGAACTAAATGCGTTATTTCTCAACTTTTTTATGCTGCAAAATTACAAATTATTTATATCCCGTCAAATCGAACGGTTTGTCAAATGCCATATTGGCTCTGCAAACTATATCCAAACCCCGATGCATTTCGAACGTGCAGCTTTCGGGATGTGCTTGCTGACGGATGATTTCCACCGTTTCACCGTACACAGCCTCGTTGATGTAATTGATGTCGAGACGGCGCACATTCGTACTTACAAACAAGTCAAGGGGAAACAAATCAACCATCCATTCCACGTATTTAGTACTGTTGGTATGCTTGTTGAAGTCCAGGTCGCTGTACTTCACCCTGTGTCTTGAGACCGGTTCTCCAACCAATACGGGAATACGAGCCGGTTTCTCAATCAAAGAAGGTATACCCGTGACAAATGCCGAATAATCCGTGTCTCCCAAATCAACCGCTTTCCGTGCGGACAGGTCAATCATGCACCACACACTGGTACCGGCACCCATAGGCGATCCATCTTCCCTGTTTATCCTGAAGTTACGGGTGGTAAACACCCGCCCGAAATCTTCAACCCAGGTTTCAATCTGAAAATCTTCATGGGCTTTTGGATAATAAGAAACCTCCATGGCCAGCCGCGAAGCCACCCAAGCCCTGTCTTTTTCCAGCAACGCATCAGTTCCAAATCCGTTTTCCCTGGCATTCATGCCGGCTGCATGGAGTAAATAACCCAGCAGTTGGGCCAATCGTATCCGGTCGCTGAAATCGACATCCAAGGGTTGCACCCTATACGTGTACGTGGCTATTTTTTGCATACCTCCAGTGTTTTGACACGTTTGTTCTCCATTTCGGCCAGGAAGTCACTCAACCGTTCCTGCGTGGAACGGGTAATGGCTACTCGTCCGGAACGGACAAACTGCAACACCTTGTATTTGTTCAACTGGTCAAACAGACTCTGAATCACATCGGCCGATCCGGAAATTTCGATGGCGGCAAAACTGCGGTTGACTTCTACAATTCTGGCGTTGTACGTCCTTACCAGGTTTTCGATTTCGGGATTGTCCAGCAACGAATCGGTGGGAATCTTATATAAGGCTACTTCTTCGAATATGATTTCGTTATCGGTGTAAAAAAAGGCCTTCAACACATCGATGCGTTTCTCGATCTGTTTGACGACTTTTACAATCAAGTCCTTATCGGTCTCTACCGTAATAGTAAACTTGTGAATGCCAGGCAACGACGATTTCGACACGGTCAGGCTTTCAATGTTGATGTGCCTTCTGGTGAAAATGATGGCGATCTGATTCAGCAGACCTACCATATTTTCAGTATATACAGTTACGGTATACAGTGTTTTTTCCATACGCTCAATCTCCTAAAATCAAGTTGTCTACATTGGTTCCGGCGGGAATCATGGGATACACCATGCCATTTTCTTCCACCTGAACTTCAAGTAGATAAGGCCCTTTTTGATTAAGCATTTCCCGAATGGCATCCATCAATTCCTCACGTTTCTCCACTTTCCTGGAAGCGATGGAATAAGCTTTGGCCACCTGTGTGAAATCAGGACTTTTCATGGGTGTGGACGAATACCGTTCCCGGTAGAATAATTCCTGCCACTGGCGCACCATGCCTAGGAATTTGTTGTTCAGGACAATTATTTTGACAGGAATGTTGTATTCCATGATGGT
>CAYTIY010000208.1:0-1881 GCA_964438045.1 uncultured Bacteroidales bacterium
ATCCATTATTCTATCCATTGAACTACGGGACCGTAGAAGCGCTGCAAAAGTACGACAAAAAAACCAAAAACAAAAAGATAGAAAAAAACCCTGTTTAACTATTACCGTGTACGATTCAGACGTGTTATCCTGATATTTCGTCTTTTCCCAATCCAAAAAAGACATTAAAGAGGTAGATTTTTTGAATAATATCTACCATTTTGTCATTTTTTTATATATTTGCACAATTTTTGACCCAATTCGAAAACCGTTATGAGTTACCTTATACAACCGAAAGACTACAAAGCCCTGCTTGATTTGAAGCAGACGGAACAAGCCATCAAACTCATCAAGGACTTTTTTCAGCAGAGTCTTTCCTCAGAATTACGCCTGCGTAGAGTGACAGCACCCTTGTTTGTATTGGCAGGACAAGGAATCAATGATAATCTTTCCGGCAAGGAACGACCGGTGAACTTCCGCATCAAGGACATGAACGACAGCCAAGCCGAAATTGTCCACTCGCTGGCCAAATGGAAACGATTGACCCTGGCCGAATACAGCATCGAAGAAGGCTACGGCATCTACACCGATATGAACGCCATCCGGGCCGACGAAGAATTGGGCAACCTTCACTCCCTATACGTTGACCAGTGGGACTGGGAAATGTGCATCACCAAAGGAGACCGCAACATCGACTTTCTCAAATCGGTGGTACGCCGTATTTTTGCTGCCATCCGCCAAACCGAGTTCCTGTTATTCGAACAATATCCCTGCATGCGCCCCTGGCTTCCGGAAGAACTCACCTTCATCCACTCGGAAGACCTGTTGAAAATGTACCCGAACCTGAGCCCGAAGGAACGCGAGAATGAATTCACCAAAAAGCACAGAGCTGCTTTCATTTTTGGCATCGGCGCCACCCTTTCAAACGGTTCCAAGCACGACGACCGCGCCCCGGACTACGACGACTGGACAACCGTAAACCAGGATGGCTACCAGGGCCTGAACGGCGACCTGTTTGTGTGGAACGACGTGTTGGGTTGTGCCATCGAGCTTTCCTCCATGGGTATCCGCGTTGACCAGGAAGCCATGCTCAGACAACTCGAACTGTGCGGTTGCGAAGAACGCAAGGATCTCTACTTCCACAAGAAACTGCTCAACAACGAATTGCCCTTGAGCATCGGAGGCGGTATCGGCCAATCCAGGCTCTGCATGACCCTTCTGAAAAAAGCGCACATCGGTGAAATCCAGGCGAGCATCTGGCCGGAAGACATGCGCAAGACATGTCAGGAAAACGGCATCTCGTTGATTTAATCACAACCCTAAACAGGGTGGACGCACAATGAGGCCCCTGTGGTTTGCCACGGGGATGCCTCAACTTAGCTAAGAGTAACCTGGTGAAGGTCGGGTTATTTGTTAACTGTGATGTGGAAACAGGCCTGTTTGACCTCACGCACCACCCTGCATTTCCCCTCCTCAGACATTTCCGTCAGCACCTCGGCCAAAGGATGCCGCATCATGTCGTGCCGGCAGTAGCCTTCAGGAGCCTTCTTACCATGCAACGGCAAGAACTCCTTGTAAGAAATATCAAACGATGTGCCATAGACGTGGGATGACAACGAACGCGTCGCGTTGGAATTCCGCTTACCCAAACCCTGCTGACTTTCCGCGGTCCGAAGCACCGAACTGATCATCATATAGTACGCAGGCAAACCCGCTTCGGCCAATCGAGCCTGAAACCGCTCACCGATTTCATCCAACAAATCGACAGCAGCAGGCACCATATAAGGATACGAATGAGTAAGATCCTTGAGCCGATAAGTCTCCCCTTCTGAATCCAGCTCCTTCAACTTACCCCAAAGCAGCATCTTGCTAACCTTCTCCTCCAATTCCTTGTTTGTGGAA
>CAYTIY010000209.1:0-1880 GCA_964438045.1 uncultured Bacteroidales bacterium
CGGTTGACATGCAACCCAACTTCGATGAGACGTTGAAGGAACCCACCGTATTACCCACCCGTATACCCAACCTGTTGGTAAACGGTGCTGCCGGTATTGCTGTCGGTATGGCCACCAATATGGCGCCACACAATTTGTCGGAAGTCATCGACGGGTTAATCGCTTACATTGACGACAACGATATCGAGATCAGCGATTTGATGAAGTATGTGCTGGCTCCCGATTTTCCTACCGGTGGTTTTATTTACGGCTATGCGGGTGTCCGTGAGGCCTTTGAAACGGGACGCGGCCGCGTTGTCCTGCGGGCCAGGGCTGAAATTGAAACAGACGGTAACCGCGACAAGATTGTTGTCACGGAAATCCCCTATATGGTCAACAAGGCTGAACTCATCACCAGTATTGCCGATTTGGTCAAGGAGCAAAAAATCGACGGTATTTATCACATCAACGATGAATCCGACCGTGATGGTATGCGCATTGTTATTGAGCTGAAAAAAGATACCAACGCCAGCGTACTGCTCAATAAGTTGTACAAAATGACGGCATTGCAAACCTCATTCAGTGTCAACAATATAGCCCTTGTTCATGGACGTCCCCGTTTGTTGAATCTGAAGGAATTGATCCGTTATTACGTGGATCACCGTCACGAAGTGGTGGTGCGACGCACACAATACGAACTGAATGAGGCCGAAAAACGTGCCCATATCCTGCAAGGATTGATCATTGCCTGCGACAACATCGACCAGGTCATCGCCATCATCCGTTCCTCCCAATCACCCGACGAAGCCCGCGAACGGCTCATGTCTACGTTCGATCTTTCCGACCTGCAGTCAAGGGCCATTGTTGAAATGCGCCTGCGTCAGCTAACCGGACTTGAAATGGACAAACTCCGGAATGAGTTTGAGGCCTTGATGAAGAAAATCGCCTGGTACAAGGAAGTGCTGGAAAGCAAGGACTTGCGCATGGACATCATCAAGAAGGAATTGCTTGAAGTGAAAGAAAAATACGGTGATGCAAGACGTTCGGAAATTGTCTTTGCATCCGAAGAATTCAATCCGGAAGATTTCTACGCAGACGATGAAATGATCATCACCGTTTCCCACATGGGATACATCAAACGTACCCCTCTGGCCGAATTCAGGGCACAAAACAGGGGAGGAGTAGGTTCCAAGGGATCGAACACCCGTGATGAGGACTTTGTGGAATACATCTACCCGGCTTCCATGCACCACACCATGATGTTCTTTACCCAAAAAGGTAAGTGTTACTGGCTCAAGGTGTATGAAATTCCTGAAGGCACCAAAAATTCAAAGGGACGGGCCATCCAGAACTTGCTGAATATCGATGCATCCGACAGGGTGAATGCCTTTGTCCGCGTCAAAAACCTGCAAACGGATAAGGAATTTATCAATTCACATTACCTGTTGTTCTGCACCAAGCAAGGTGTTGTCAAGAAAACCCTGCTTGAAGCGTATTCGCGTCCGCGTCAGAATGGGGTAAACGCCATTACCATCCGCGAAGACGACGAAGTGATAGCCGTTCGAATGACCAATGGCAACACCGAGGTAATTCTGGCCAACAAGAATGGTCGTGCTATCCGCTTTAACGAAAGCGTGGTACGTATCATGGGCCGTACAGCTACCGGTGTCCGCGGCATGACGCTTGACAACGATGGTATAGACGAGGTCGTTGGCATGGTGTGCATCAAGGCCAAGGACAAAGAGTCCATCATGGTTGTTTCCGAACAAGGCTACGGCAAACGATCCGATTTGGATGACTACCGGATTACGAACAGGGGCGGAAAAGGCGTGAAAACGTTGAATATTACCGAAAAAACCGGTAAATTAGTCGCCATAAAAAGTGTGACTGATGAACACGAC
>CAYTIY010000210.1:0-1876 GCA_964438045.1 uncultured Bacteroidales bacterium
TTTATCAATCAAGGATGTACCTTTATCAAAGTAGAACCACCATTCGTTTCCGGACACCTTGTAATGCAGAGTAACGCGTGTTTCTTTCCGCGTACACTGAATGTGGGAAATGCCATCACTGTTGAACTCAACATCCTTGCTGCACACAGAAACCTGTGATGATTTGAAACGAGGAGCACTGTTCCAGATTCTGGAATCGTTTAGCAAGTTACGGATGCGACCCCTGCCCAGACGGAAGAATATAATGTTCTTTTGTGTGGTTTTTCCCTCCAGGGCAATGTCAATCAGGTGTGGTTCCAGATACGTCCAAACCAAGGGATTGGCCGTCAAAGTAAAGACCAGGTATTTGAATTTGATCAGCTTATCGGTAGCATCCAACGAAGATGAAGCAACCTTTCCGGCCAACAAACCCAGCGCTTCCAGTTCTTCCAAGGCGTTGTCAAATTCCAACCTGTCAAAAGTAAAGGCCTCCGATGGCTTACACGCCACCGTTCCCACTTTCAAGTCGCCAATGTGGTAGTTCAGAAAATAGATCAAAGTAGACATTGACGCGTATGAACCTGCCGGTTTTCTTGAGCGTACGTCAGAACTTTTTGGCGAGCTTAATTTCTCTCCTTCCCCAACCACCGACTTGATAATGTCGGACAACGAGCGTAAATCGCTTTCCACGACTTGTTTACTCACAAGGGTATCCTCATTGAGGCGGTACGAGAAAAAAACGTGCGAATACGTAGGCTTGTCCACCTTTTTGGATAAGGCTTCCTGGAAACTCGACGAAAGGACACAAATCGGTGATTCCTCGTCCCATTCAGGACCCACGTTATTCAAGGACTGCAAGTTCCGTGCAACCGGTGTCATCTTCTGAGGATCGTTGGTGCCGTTTACATCGAGCGAGAATGCAACAAACAAGACGAACAAAACCGGCACCGGCAACAAGCGCCTCAACGCTTTAAACCGCAGCGTGGGTTGATGTTTCATCATCACAAAACGCCTTTTGGTGAACGAATCGTTCAACCCACTGGCCAGAAACGGGTTTGTCGCCATCACTTCTTCAAGGATGACCGTTTGGTAGTGGTACATGTCGAATCCTTCGCTCAACACACTCTGGTCAGCCTGAAACTCGTTCAAGCTCACCAGCTCCTTACGAATCCACCAATGAACGGGATTGAACCAAGCCAACCGAACCAGCAGTTGCACAAACAATACATCGATGTAGTGCTTGTGAGCAATGTGGTAGCGTTCGTGTTTGAGGACTACATCCAGCTTGGAATCCTGCAACGACTCATTCAGGAACACCGTTTTGTAAAACGAGAAGGGTGTAGGAACGTCTCTGTTGACCACCACTTCAATGCCATCCACCCATCTTCTCATGCCTTCCTTTCGAAGACGGAGCACCTTACCCACTTGTTTGAAAAAGACGAGCAACAGAAACAGGGTCACCACGGCATAAGCCACCATCCAACCCTGTTTCCCCCAATTGAACCGTTCAGTCGAAACACCCGCTGCTGTGGTTTCGTTTGCAACAGGAACAGCAGGGGCAACCGCCGCTTTCTGAATGCCTTGACTCGCCGTCTCAGGGGCCGAACGCAAAGGCACCAAGGAGGAAACCTGGATGTAATCGGGCAATGAAACATCCCAACGCAGGCTAAACTGAGAAATCAGCACAGCCAGGATAGGAATGGAAAGCAAAAACAACCGACACTGGTTGTACGATGCCTTACCCCGGAACAACCAAATGTAAAGCAGCGTCAACAAACCGGATGCCAACACAAATTTACCCAAACTGAGCAAAATAGGCAGCAGATTGTCCATCACTCTGTCTTTTTGTTGTTTTTATTCAAAATGGAAAGAATCTCATCGTACTGACTCTGCGTCA
>CAYTIY010000211.1:0-1780 GCA_964438045.1 uncultured Bacteroidales bacterium
AAACGGATGTCGTTTTGTCCGGCTTTCATGACTGAACCATCGGGATTCAAAATCACCACTGGTTTGGGTTCTTCAGCAAACTCCAGCATATTGTCGGCCAAGCGGACCACCCTGGATGGCAGGGCGGGTTCATCGCCTTCCGGCAGGTGGGCGCTTTCCAAGGCCTTGTTGTCGGCATAGCGTTGCAACTGACCTCCCCACAGGCCACCCCAATACATATAGTGGTGACCGTCATTATCCAGGAAAATACAGGGGTCTATGCTGTAACTGCCCTTGATGGGGTCAGATTGCGGAATGAACGGACCTTCGGGTTTGTCGGCAACAGCAACGCCGATGCGGAAAATGTCGTTCTTGTCTTTCAACGAGAAATACAGGTAGTACTTGCCGTTTTTGGTGGCCACATCCGAGTCCCACAACTGACGGCCCGACCAGGGAATATCACTGACTTTCAGGATGACACCGTGGTCGGTCAACGGTTCGTTTTCAATGTCTGACGTAGAGAAGGCGTGGTAATCGTTCATATCGAAATGATCACCGTTGTCATTTTCCGGAATACCGGATTCCCTGTCGTGGGAAGGATAAATGAACAATTTCCCCTCGAAGATGTGCACAGCCGGATCGGCCATGTAGTCGTTTTCTACAAGATATCTGGGCTCTTTCATTTTATTACTTTTGTATTTTTAGCCATTTTAATCATTTCGTCAACCACCGATTTGCGGTTCAACTGCCTGTCGAAAAGCAAGGGATAGTCGGTTCTGCCACGAATGGGGAAACCATTCAACCAGGAACCGGCATCGCTCAAACCCCAAACGGTAACGCGGTCAACAACGTCATTGTACTTGAGGTACAACGCAAACATATCCAGGATACGTTTGTTCCATTTTTGCATGATTGAATCCGGGGGAGCAACCGATTTGTAGGGATCCATTTCGGCCGTATAACCAAAATTGGTTGAGATGTTGGCACCCTCATACGGACTGGGCAAAATGGAAATGTCCCACTCGGTAATCATTACCTTGACACCTGCATCGCGCAGCTTCTTAATCATCAATTCGGTAGCCTCAACCGTAGGGTTGATCATTTTCATGTGACCTTGTGAGCCAACGGCATCAATACGACAACCGGCGGCTTTCAACTCTTTCACCAGTTGTACGGCTGCGTCGCACTTGGCTGGCGTTTCCATGTTGTAGTCATTGTAGTACAATTCAGCATCCGGATCGGCTTCGTGAGCATATTGAAAAGCGTATTTGATAAAATCTTTACCCAAAATGCGGTAAAACTGGCTGTTACGGTATGTACCGTTGTCTTCAAGTGCCTCATTTACCACATCCCAACCTTTGATGCGACCTTTATAACGACCGACCACGGTGTGGATGTGCTTACGCATACGGGCTTTCAGTACTTCCGGAGTAACCGTCTTGCCTTCAGCATCGGTAAAAAACCAACGGCCGATTTGTGAATGCCAAATCAGCGTATGACCGGTGACTACTTGCTTGTTCTTTTCACCGAAAGCAACAAACTTATCGGCGTCGGTAAAGTTGAATTCGCCTTCTCTGGGTTCAGTAGGTTCGGGCTTCATGCAGTTTTCAGCTACAATGGTGCTGAACTCGGTGGCAATCAACTCGGTTTCTTTCGGATTGGTTCCGTTAACCTGCTGTTGATTCACAGCTACACCCATTAAAAAAAGGCCCTTAGTGGCTTCGGCCAGTGTTTCGCGGGCGGCCACCGGCCCAAAGGCCGTGGCTGCCAACGCTACACATGCGGTAATTGTTTTGAAATT
>CAYTIY010000212.1:0-1749 GCA_964438045.1 uncultured Bacteroidales bacterium
GCGGAGGCTACCGTTTGTTCAGGAAGCTGTTGCCCTACCACGACGAATCGACCACCCTGGAGGCTTCCGACATGGTCTATAATGTGGAGCAATACGACGGCCTATTCAAACGCAAAACCGTGGGCAAAACCGGAATGGGTTTGCTGCTTTCCGTGTTACTGTTGGTCGTTGGTGCAGGCTTGTCCCTTTTACTAACGGGACGCCTCAACGAGTTGGCGGTCATTTTCACCATCACGTCGCTGGCCATTGGGGCTTCGTTCATCACAAAAGTCCGTACACTGCCCAAAACCTTTGAACTGGGTATGTACTTCATCAACGTATTCAGCGTGGTTATCGCCTCGCAGTTCGATTTAGCCAGTCTGAACGAGGGAAACCTGCTGATGCTGGCCTTTATCGGTTTTGTCATCGTCGTTGCCACCTTGGTTTACCTGTTGCTGTCACGCCTGTTCAAGGTGGATGGCGACCTGTTCACCGTGGCACACGTGGGCCTGCTGTATTCCCCGCCTTTTGTGCCTCCCGTGGTGGCTGCCATGGGCAACCGCAAGGTGCTGATCAGCGGCATCGTCATCGGCCTTGCCGGCTATGCCATTGGTACTTATTTGGGAGTGGCCTTTGCCTCTCTGTTACGACTCATTTGATCACTTATTATGGACCAAACCCCCGAAACCCTCCGTCCCTACAACGATAACGAGCAGAAACACCTGCAGGTGGAAAAAATGTTCGACGCCATCGCTCCCGATTACGATTTTATGAACCGGCTCATGTCGTTCCGTCAGGACATCCGCTGGAGGCGCACGTCACTCAAACGTCTAAAAGACTTCAACCCTGCATCCATCCTCGATGTAGCCACCGGCACTGGTGATTTTGCCATCGATGCCTGCAAATATCTGACTCCCAAGGAGGTTGTTGGCATTGATTTGTCGGAAGAAATGATGCAGGTGGGACGGGAAAAAGTCAAGGCCCTGGGATTGGAAAACACCATCCACTTTGAACAACAGGATTGCCTGGCTCTCACCTTTCAAGACAAGACCTTCGACGCCCTGATTTCAGCCTTCGGCGTACGGAATTTTGAGAACATCCTGCAAGGGCTAACGGAAATGGGCCGGGTTCTGAAACCGGGCGGCCAACTGCTGTTGCTGGAACTATCCCGCCCTACCTGGTTTCCAGCCAACGTGCTGTTCAAGGTTTTCACCAACTGGTTCATGCCATTGGCCGGCAAACTCTTCACCAAAGACGGCAAAGCATACGAGTACCTGCCCGCTTCCATCCAGTTGGTACCCCAAGGGAAGACCATGCTGGACCTGCTCAACCAAGCCGGCTTCACCGACACCCGCTGCACCACCTTCACCTTCGGTGCCTGCTCGTTGTACACTGGCACAAAACGATAAACTCAGGGCTTTTTTATTGATCACAAGACTATATCCGTTTCACAGCTGGATTGTTTTGAGTTTTCGAGGTTTTTCGTTTTCTTTGTTGACAATTTCGAGTGGTAGTGATTACCGCTGATTCTGACCCAAAAAACTTAAATCTATATGCAGACAGACATTCACAAGGTCCTGGTCTTAGGGTCTGGTGCGCTCAAAATTGGACAAGCCGGCGAATTTGACTACTCAGGATCACAAGCACTTAAAGCCTTACGCGAAGAAGGCATCCGTTCGGTGCTCATCAACCCCAACATCGCGACCATCCAAACTTCGGAGGGTATTGCCGATACGGTGTATTTCCTGCCCATCACCCCCTATTTTGTAG
>CAYTIY010000213.1:0-1715 GCA_964438045.1 uncultured Bacteroidales bacterium
GTGCCCATTTATCAAAACACCGCTTATTCCTTTGAAGAACGCTCAGCCGACCTCGTTTCCCGGTTGACGCTGGAAGAAAAGCAAAGCCTGCTGGGGAACAGCATGGCCGCCATTCCCCGTTTGGGCATCAAAGCCTACAACGTGTGGAGTGAAGCCTTGCACGGCATTTTGGGTGGCGCCAACGCCAACGCCGGCATCCTGGCCCCTACCTCCTTCCCGAACAGTGTTGCGCTCGGTTCAGCCTGGGATCCTACCCTGATGGAACGCGAAGCCTCTGCCATAGCTGATGAAGCCAGGGCTTTTTTTGCTGCCGGCACCAAGGGGTTGACCTACTGGTCGCCGGTGGTGGAACCCATCCGTGACCCCCGCTGGGGCCGTACCGGAGAATCCTTCGGCGAAGATCCCTTCCTGGTCAGCCGCATTGCTTCCGGTTTTGTCCGCGGCTTTGTGGGCAGCGACCCAACCTACTTGAAAGCTGTTCCAACGGCCAAGCACTACTTCGCCAACAACAGCGAATTCGACCGTCACGTAAGCAGCTCCAACATGGACAGCCGCGACATGCGCGAATTCTACCTGACTCCTTATAAGAACTTGATTGAAAAAGACAAGCTGCCTTCCATCATGTCGTCGTACAACGCCGTGAATGGGGTTCCCACCACTGGCAGCAAGTTGTACCTGGATACCATAGCCAGAAGGACCTACGGTATGAAAGGCTACATCACCAGCGACTGTTCCGGTGTTGAAGATATCTACACGGGACATTACTACGTGAAAACAGGCGAAGAAGCTACCGCCGTGGCCCTGAAAGCCGGATTGGATTCAGACTGCGGCAGTGTGTACCAACGTTTCACCGTCAGTGCCTTCAATAAAGGTTTGATTACCATGGCCAACATTGACAAGGCCTTGGTGAATACGTTTACCGTTCGTATGCGTACGGGCGAGTTTGACCCACAACTGAAAGTTCCCTATGGGCTGGCTTTGCCCGCCTTGGTGAGCTCTCCGGCCAACAAAGCGCTGGTATTGGAAGTGGCCACCAAAACGCCTGTATTGCTAAAAAATGAGGCAGCACCCAAATTTAGTCAAAAGGCTCTACCTCTGAATCCGGCTCAACTGAAGAAAATTGCACTCATCGGCCCGCAAGCCGACGACGTGGAATTGGGTCCCTATTCAGGCAGACCGGCACAGGAAAACATGATCACTCCGCTGGCAGGCATCAAGAAATACTTGGCAGAAAAGGGCCTTTCCACCGAAGTGGTGCACAGCTCAGGTGGTAACTCCACCAGCAAAAGCAACCTGCTCTACATTGCCAATTTCGAATTAAGGAAATCCAACGGCAGCGTGGCCAAATACGACGCCACCAAGTTCAATGCTTCCTCCAAAGGCATCACGGTAGGTTCAGGCATGGGTACAATCGAACAGGTACGTTCCATCGACGATGGTTCCTGGACAGCGTACAACAACATCGACCTGACCAATGTGGACACCATCGGTATTGTAGTGAACATTCCTACTCAAGGTGGTTTTATTGAAGTAAGGACAGGCTCTCCTGAAGGCAACCTGCTGACCACACTCGATGCCACCGTAGCCGGAGGTAACCGTTCGGGTGGTGTATACGGCGGAGGCAGCATGATGAAGGTCAAGGTAAACAAACTGGGCTTCAACGAACCGCAAACCTTGTACTTCGTTTACAAGGCACCCAAAGACAAGGAAATCAA
>CAYTIY010000214.1:0-1697 GCA_964438045.1 uncultured Bacteroidales bacterium
CGTCAGCAGAGGGAGCGGAGATAACGACTTTTTTGGCGCCACCTTTCAAGTGAGCTGAAGCCTTTTCAGTGGTGGTGAAAACACCGGTTGATTCAACAACATAATCAGCACCTGAAGCACCCCAGCCAATCGCAGCGGGATCCTTTTCAGCGAAGAACTTAACTTCCTTACCGTTGATGAGCAACTTGCCGTCTTTGTTTTCAGCAGTACCCTGGAATTTACCGTGAACAGTATCGTAGTTCAACATGTAAATCAGGTAATCCAGATCCAGGAACGGGTCATTTACTGCAACGATTTGAACGTCGTTTCTTTCTTGAGCGGCACGGAATACCAAGCGGCCGATACGGCCAAAACCGTTAATACCTACCTTAATCATTGTTTTGTTGGAATTTTTAGTGTGTACTTAAAATCGCCCACAAAATTACGTTTTTTGTCCGACAAATGCATCTTTTTTCGGATATTTTTTAACACCCCGTCAGACAATTCCATCGACAAAAAGCACTATTTCCAAACGGGTTAACATTCCCTAAAAGTGGGCACTGCTCAGTAGCCGCAACCACAGGGTGTTTTACAAGAAATCATCATAACGGTCAAAGCCAGGAAAAGCACGGCATACAACAGGTATTTTTTCATATGGACTCTTTTATTGAAACAGGTATCATACGCAGTTAAAACTCATTATCCCTCCATTTATTTCAAGAATTAACCGTTTTTTTTCGACCAATATGTACTTTTATCGTATCATTATGTATACGAATTGCAGAAATGACACCTGAAACAATCCATGAATTGATTGCCTCCAGCCGGTTGAAAGACGAGAAAGCCTTTCGAATAGTGGTGGAGAGCCATCAATATATGGTTTACCGACTGGCTTTTCGACTCTTATGCAATGAAGAAGATGCCAGAGATGCCGTCCAGGAAACCTTTCTCAGGGTTTGGTTAAACATAGCACATTATGATATGAACCGAACATTCAGCACCTGGGTGTATGCCATTGCCGCAAACCACTGCTACGACCGCTTGAAAACAGGGCACCACTCCATTCACCTGTGTTCGTTGGAACTGGCGGAAGATACGGCAACAGACGAGATGGAACACCAGATGGACAATGCCGACCTAGGCGCCCGGATCGCCCGCCTTACAAAACGACTTCCTCCCAAGCAAAAATGGGTGTTTACGCTTTGTGACCTGGAGGGACTCAGCGTGGAAGAAACCGCTGCCATCACCGGTTTGTCTGCAGCAAAGATTAAAAGCAACCTGTACCATGCCAGACAGGCGATGCGCAAGGAACTTAAAAAAAATGATTACAACCATGGATAAATCGGATCACTCACTGGAAGCACAGATTCGTGCGCTCAGGGAGAAAACGCCCCTGCTGCAAAACGAGCAAGCACTTACCGACCGGATTATGGAACACATCCGGGCGTACCAACCGATGGGTTTCCCGTATCAGAATGGGGTACGACTGGCACTAAATGCGGCGGCCGTCGGGCTCATTGCGTATTTCTTCATTCAAACCGGCGAACCAACATCGTCAAGTATGACCGGCAATAACAATCAAACTTCCGGGATGGTTTCCGAATCACAGGCTGTCAGGCTTCTCCGCCAGTTAACCGATGACAAGGCACTGCCCACCTATCTAGGTTTTCTACAGCAACGTTCCCGCGAAAACAAAGCATTCCGTTCATCCCGACCGA
>CAYTIY010000215.1:0-1687 GCA_964438045.1 uncultured Bacteroidales bacterium
CTGTCGCACCCTGTGTGGGTGCGTGGATTGAAACCACGCTATCTCTTCTGGTAGAGCAATGGGTGGCGTCGCACCCCGTGTGGGTGCGTTGGATTGAAAAGACTAATCGCGACCTCATCGCAAAATAATAAGTGAGGGAAAATACGTTTCCGCATTATCCCTCTCTGGGGGAGTGATACCACACAAGGGTGGATATCTCTCCAAAAACTACAAAAAATGAATATTGATGCTACGAAATATATAGAAGTAAGCTATATGCCCGCCAAGTTGTCCTAATGTATTTATTCCCACTCAATCGTGGCCGGTGGCTTCGAAGAGATGTCATAGGTGACGCGGTTCACACCTTTCACCTTGTTGATGATCTCGTTGGACACCTTGGCCAGGAATTCGTAAGGCAGATGGGCCCAGTCGGCCGTCATGGCATCGGTAGAAGTCACTGCCCGTAAAGCAACCGCATTCTCGTAGGTGCGTTCATCACCCATGACACCCACCGAACGGATGGGCAGCAGGATTACACCGGCTTGCCATACCCTGTCGTACAGGTCGGCGTCACGCAAGGCATCAATGAAGATCGCGTCGGCTTCCTGAGCGATGCGCACCTTTTCTTCGGTAATGTCACCCAGGATTCGGACAGCCAGGCCGGGACCGGGGAAAGGCTGACGTTTGATGAGATGAGGCATCATGCCCAACTCGGTACCCACGCGGCGCACTTCGTCCTTAAACAACAAGCGGAGTGGTTCACACAGTTTCAGGTTCATTTTCTCGGGCAGACCACCCACGTTGTGGTGCGACTTGATGACCGTGCCGGTGATTGACAGCGATTCTATGCAGTCGGGGTAAATGGTGCCTTGAGCCAACCACTTCACATCTTCAATCTTGTGGGCTTCTTCATCGAACACGTCGATAAATCCCTTACCGATGATCTTGCGCTTTTTTTCCGGGTCGGACACCCCTTCCAGTTCCTGGTAGAACCGTTTTTTGGCGTTGACACCAATCACGTTCAAACCCAGGTGCTCATAGTCGCGCATCACGTTCTCGAATTCGTTTTTACGCAGCAAGCCGTGATCTACGAATATGCATGTGAGGTTCTTACCGATGGCCTTATGGAGCAACACGGCGGCTACGGAAGAATCGACGCCGCCGGATAGTCCAAGCACCACCTTGTCATTGCCCAGTTGTTGCCGAAGACCGGCCACGGTGGTTTCGATAAAGGAGGCCGCCGACCAGTTTTTGGCACAGCCGCAGATGGTCAGAAAGTTGTCGAGCAAAACGGAGCCCTGTAACGTATGGAAAACTTCCGGGTGAAACTGCACCCCGAAGGTGTCTTCCCCTTTTATGTGGTAAGCAGCAATGGGGACATCTTTCGTGGAAGCGATGATTTCAAAGCTATCCGGTATGTTGGTGATGGTATCACCGTGCGACATCCATATTTGTGAATTCTCGGAAAAACCTTCCAGCAAGTGGTTTCCGGATTTGTAGCTGCTGATGTTGGCACGGCCGTATTCCCTCGATCCTGCAGGTTCCACGCTGCCTCCTGCCGATTGGGCAATGAGTTGCGCGCCGTAACAGATGCCCAGTACCGGATACTTGCCCCTGAGTAGGTTCACATCGGTTTTGAAGGCGGAAGCATCGTACACGGAAAACGGGCTGCCGGACAAAATAACCCCTTTCACATCGGTGGCGTCGT
>CAYTIY010000216.1:0-1608 GCA_964438045.1 uncultured Bacteroidales bacterium
AGCGGACGCCTCTGCGTTCCAGTTCTTCGGCCATGTTCGATTTGCATCCGCAACCATCGGGAGCGTCGGTCGTTTCTACGTACAGGATCATGTTCGCGTCTGAAATGGTAAAGAGTTGATAGAAGTCACAATGGCCGAAGTGGCTGTCAATTTCGAAGTTTTCTTTAACGGGTACGGCAATTTTCATATTGTTCTATGTGTTAAAATTGGGTAGTAAACCCAGTATAAAATAATTCTATATGTTGATTAAGTTGCTTACTTAATAGTTCATAAGCAAGGGATCCGGTGCAATGACCTGTCATAAACCGAGTTTTGGGATAATTGCTACTCAAAAATTCTCCCAGTTGAACAATCTCTGTTTTTGACTCAAAGACTTGCCCTTGCCTGCTATCTAATAAATGGAAACCTCCGAGAACGACCTTAGGCTTTTTTCCGTTATTTTTTTTTACGGCGTCGAGGATGTTCAATAACCCCTTATGAGCACACCCCGTGAAAACAAACAAGTCATCTGTGCCAAAACAAAAAACCAGTTCATGGTTGAAGTCATCCAATTCTAGTCCATTTCCTGAGTTCTTGAATAGTGTACCATTTGCAATGGGTTTGGAAAAAGAAGTTGAATTGCATGAGAAGATGCATATGTCGCCTTCAATATGCGTTTCTTTTTCAATAAAAATACATCGTTCCAGGTATTTTCCAAAATCAACATCAATACCTATATTTCTAAGTCCATTCCTACTGGAATAAAAACGTTGATTCAGTGCCTTTTCAGAAAGTAATATTTTTGCTTTTGTGTTTATCTCCAGAAAAGGAAGCAATCCTCCAATATGATCGGAATGTCCATGGGAGATAAAAACATAATCGATTTCTCTGATGTCAATATTCAATCGTTCAGCATGTTTAATGAATAAACCTGAAGCGCCTGTATCCAGTAAAACCTTAAGTGATCCAGTATCCAGGAAGACACACAATCCATGCTCAGATCCAAATGTATCATCCAATTTCTGATTGTCGGACAGTACGGTAATGTTTACTCTATTTTTCATTGATTGACATCAGTTCTTCATTGCTGAAAGAGGAGCAATTTTGGCATTTGGTATGGTTTTCCAAGCCTTCTATGAGTTTGTGGCAGCGTTTGCACCGATACCATTGTTTGTCGAAGCGAACCTCGCCGCCGTCGATGAGAATCATCTTTCCGGTTACGAAGGCTTCGGCTATGGTTTTTCGGGCGCTTTCGTAAATGCGTGTCAATGTGGGGCGGGATACGTTCATCTGTTCGGCGGCTTGTTCCTGGTTCATGCCCAGGTAGTCGAGTAGGCGGATGGTTTCGTATTCGTCGTAATGGAGTGTGACCGATTCCAAGGCTGTTCTTGGAATGCCAAAGGGTTTGTATCCCAGCATGATGGGAGGGACGGCTATGGTTCGGTGGTGTTTCGGGCGTGGCACGTCTTTTTTTTTTACTGCGACAAATGTAGGGATGATTTTGCACAAATGTTCATTATGTGCTGCAAAAAAAGTGAAGGCACAGACCCAATGGTTTGGAGTGGAAACCATGGGCTGTGCCTTCGGGGCGTATTGTTGAGAAAATTATGCCTGTGATACAGCAACAGC
>CAYTIY010000217.1:0-1588 GCA_964438045.1 uncultured Bacteroidales bacterium
CATTTATGAAACCACTCCAAAGTAATGTGTTGATTTTTTCCGTAAAGGGCTCAGTGCTTGGAACCAAGGTTCACGAGTCGCTGATGAACACCAGGGCCGTGGTAGAAAACACGTATAGCGTGCAGAAAGCCATCGACTTCATTACCGAAGAAAATCCCTGCCTGGTATTCATCGACACTCCCGCCGATGACCCCAAGTCTCTTGAACTTTGCAAAAAAATCAAGAAGCTGAAGGAAGAATCTCCTTTTAGTATTTATTTTCTAATCGACAACAACCAGAACATCGAGCAACAACTCGAATGGTTCGACCTGGGCGTTGACGAATTTGGCACCCGTGACACGAATGCTGTGTTGATTACACGTCGTATCCAAAACATCTTGGGCAAGTTCCTGGGCGCAAACAAGGAATCCATTCCCCAAAAAGGCATTGTCATTGACAGGGAAAGGTACTTAGTCTACAAAGACGGCAAGGATATCTTCCTGCCTCGCAAAGAATTCGAATTGCTGATGTTGCTCGCCTCGAAGCCGTTGAAGGTCTTCACTCGTGAAGAAATTTTCAAACTGGTTTGGGGCAACAAGTCCATCGTTGGTGATCGCACCATTGATGTACACGTTCGCAAGATCCGCGAGAAAATCGGTGAAAACTATATTTCGACCATCAAAGGCGTTGGGTACAAATTCATCGGATAATCTTTATCGAATAAATCCATACAGGGGACTGCTCTTTCGGGGGCAGCCCCTTTTTTTATAGCAAAAACCGCCAGGCTTCAAGGGGAAATACACGTTTGAAATTTTCTTCCATCGATGATTCCAGTTCGGATAAACGCATTTTTCTCTCAGCAGCCACTAGTTTGTACACCTCATGGATATTTCCGAATTCGTCCGTTTCCAAAAACAAACGATCAATAGGACATATTTTCACTGCCTCCTGTTGGTGGTACTGACCAAATGATAAATAAAAGCCTTTTGAAAGGTACTGAATGGCTTCTTTTTCACCTCCTCTAAAGCCATGGATTATCCACGCAGGTATGTTAGGCATTATTTTTTTTATGGCCAACAATTCTGACATAGCCCTGACAATGTGCAGCAAAACAGGTTTACCACACCTGGCCGCAACTTCCAGCTGAAATAGAAAGAGTGACTTTTGAACGGACAAAGGAACCTCGCATGCTTTATCCAGTCCAATTTCTCCTACCAATAGGACATCGGGGGCAGACAATGTGGTCAACAAGGCATTTGCATCAGCCTCATCCCATGAATCAGCGTCCCAAGGGTGAAGTCCTACACTCAGTCCATTCATTCCGCCCTTGCATACATCCGGTTTCACGGGTTTTTTCCATTGGGTTGTTGCGTACATCCGAAAAACCCCTGCCTGTGTCTCACATTGGTGTGAATGAATATCTATCAACATGGCAATCAAGGTACAGGATCATACCCGTGTCCACCCCATGGATGACACCGCAACAGACGCTTGATGGCTAGCCAGCCCCCTTTAAAAGGTCCGTATTTGCCTATCGCTTCGAGTGCATACTGTGAACAGGTAGGCAAATACGGACCTTTTAAAGGGGGCTGGCTAGCCATCAAGCGTC
>CAYTIY010000218.1:0-1562 GCA_964438045.1 uncultured Bacteroidales bacterium
TAGTGATTTGGCCGATGGCATGTATTTGGTAACCATCAGAACAAACAACACAACCATTACGAAAAACCTTATCGTCCGACATGGGCGATAAGGTTCTTTAAAATAGTACCACATTGAGCGTTAGTTTCAGCAAGCGTAGACACGAAAGGTCGGGGTTGAATTATCACTAATATTGTCTGTTTGTATCAAACAATATTGTATTTTTGTATCAAACAACAACTCAAGCTATGATTCTTGAGGATGTCATTGCTCATGTCATTGAGCAACAACAAGAGTTCCTACTTGTACGTGATACCGGTTTGGATCGAACATTGACCCCATTAACACGTAGTCTATCGTCGCATGCCTTGATTGTTTCAGGCATTAGGCGGTGTGGAAAAAGTACGCTGTTGATGCAACTCATCAAGAAGCTGGACGTAGATAATTACTTGTACCTGAACTTTGAGTCACCTCAGTTGTATGACTTTTCCATACACGATTTCGTACGATTGGACAGAATTATCGCTCAAAAACAAACCAAACACCTGTTTTTCGACGAGATACAACTGGTTGAAGGCTGGGAACGGTACATCCGGCAAAAAACGGATGAGGGTTTCCACGTTGTCATCACCGGCTCCAATGCTTCTTTGCTCAGCCAGGAGCTTGGAACCAAACTGACAGGAAGGCACATCACACAGGAATTGTTTCCGTTTTCATACGGTGAATTTCTGACGTTCAAACACCTGCAGCCATCTGTATTCAAACATTGGTAACCGGATCACGGCAACCAAACTGAAGCAACCACTATCCATCGGCGCCACATCAACCATCTTAAATTGGTTCTCGTACCTGGAAATGACGTATTTGATTTTTCTATTGCCCATGTACAGTCATTCCACCAAAGCACAGTTGATTAACCCAAAAAAGGTGTACGCCATCGATACGGGTTTATTAAACGTGGTCTCAACACGGTTGACAAAAGATGCGGGTCGAAAACTGGAAAACCTGGTTTATTTGTATCTGAGAAGGAGCTACACCGAGTTGTATTATTTTGACGATGATAAAAGTGAATGCGATTTTATCGCCTTTCAAAAAGGAAAAGTCAAATCCATTGTCCAAGTATGCCATGAGCTGACCCCTGAAACCATGGACAGGGAACTGAATGGCCTAAAACGAGCCATGCTGTTCTTCGGTCAAAAAGCAGGTACCATCGTGACCCATTCACAAGCCGATCGCATCCGCGAAAACGGCGTGGATATTACCATTATTCCGGCTTACGAGTATTTACGCTCAACAGATGCTTCTAAAAGCACCTTGAAAAGCGTGTAGCAAACGAACATCCATCAATGTCATTTTCCAGCCGGTTTCACCTCTATCCGTCCGCCATTGGAATGGGCGGAGAACTCGGGGGCGTACAGGCATTGCAGGGTAGCCACACCGTCGGTAAACGTGCCGGCGTTGTTGACGTAGACCGGGTACTCGAACGCGTAGCTACCTTTGGGCAGCGAGCTGAAGAAGAACTGGGTGGAAGCATCTTTTGACGTTTGGTAATACCCCACTCCTTCTCTCCACACATAGCCCGA
>CAYTIY010000219.1:0-1562 GCA_964438045.1 uncultured Bacteroidales bacterium
GCTGTACTTAAGCCCCCGACACCGGCTCCAACAATGATGGCTGTTTTTATTTCAGGCATATGTTTCAATTTCTATGGTTGTAAAAGTACTATTTTTTCCATAAAACCATAACTTTGCCGAATACACGCATTCACTCTAAATAACGACCCCGCCCATGCTCAACTTCATTACCTGGACGTTCAAACCCGAACTATTCTTCCTGGGAGGCTGGGAAGTCCGTTGGTACGGATTATTCTTTGCCATTGCTTTTTACGTTGGGCTGCTCATGGTAACCAAGATGTTTGCCTATGAAAAGGTGAAACCGGGCTGGGTGGACAGTTTGTTTATTTACATCATCCTGGCTGTGATTATAGGTGCCCGATTGGGACACGTTTTTTTCTACGCGTGGGATTACTACAAAGAAAATCTGCTTGACATTTTCAAGGTGTGGGAAGGCGGATTGGCCAGCCATGGAGGAGCCATTGGCATCGTAATTTCCGTTGCTTTGTTTTCCCGTTACGTTTCACACCGAAATATGTTATGGACGCTAGACCGGTTGGTGGTTCCTGTGGCGTTTGCCGCCATTCTGATTCGTTTGGGCAACCTGACCAACCATGAAATCTACGGACACACAACTGACCTTCCCTGGGGTTTCCGCTTTGTTGAAAACGTCCGTGCGTGGCAACACGGTGCCAATCCCATCTTTACACAACCGGTGCATCCAACCCAATTGTATGAGGCATTCTCTTACCTGATTACTTTCCTAACCGTCTATTTCCTTTACTGGAAACACAAAACGGCCAAGAATCGTGAAGGATTGTTGCTGGGCGTAACTTTGATTGGACTTTTCGTGAGCCGGTTCTTGATTGAATTCATCAAGGAAGATCAGGAAGCGTTTGAGGCTACCATGACGTTGAACATGGGGCAGTGGCTCAGTGTACCGTTTGTAATCGGAGGCATTGTGTTGCTGTGGCGTGCCATAAAGCGCCCACCCCGGTATTACGAAATAGAAAAAACGGAAAAAACAGCTCCGAAGCCCGGTCCGGTCAAAAAATAAGCGGTTTCAGTTTACAAAACCAAGTCACCTTTACCCTGTCGGATAACGACAACTTCTTCCTGTGTGCAATCGACAATGGTTGAATGCACCTCGCCTCCTATACCTCCATCTATGACCAAATCGACGCTGCTACCATACCGTTCGTCGATCAATTCCGGATCGGTGCTGTATTCATCAACATTATCCCTATCGTGCAGCGACATACTCATCAGCGGATTACCCAATTCACTGACAATGGCCTTGACAATGCTGTTATCGGGAATTCTAATACCCACCGTACTTTTTTGCTTGAATAAACGGGGCAACCGGCTGCTGCCGTTCAAAATAAAAGTAAACGGACCCGGCAGGTTCTTACGCAGCAATTTAAAGACAGGAGTCTCAACCCTTGCATACTCACTTACCTGACTCAGGTCCTCGCAAATAAACGATAGATTGGCTTTACGCGGGTCTTCGTTCTTCAGCTTGCAAATGCGCTCCACAGCACGGGCGTGAAAAATATCACACCCGATGGCATACACCGTATCTG
>CAYTIY010000220.1:0-1561 GCA_964438045.1 uncultured Bacteroidales bacterium
ACTTTGACATAGACCACATCACCTTCGGCTGTAACAATAAACTTGCAGACAAATCTTCTTTCACTATCATATTTTTGAGCGAGAGCTGGATAGAACAACGACTCCTGCACGTATTTCATTAAGGCTTCCGTACCACCGGGGTATTCGGGCTTTTTGTACGGTTTATGAGTTATACGGATGGTTGGAAATTTGTTCAAGGTGATTTGGATGATATCATCATAAACATATTTATCAAATTTGGTACCCCAAATGGCTCTTGATGCCGAATCTCTCAATACGGTTATTTCCATGATATCCTCAGAGTTGACATTCAACAGTTTTGCCCATTGCTCACGGCTTGAATTGAAAAAGTCAAAGTTCGGATCGGAATAATCATAAGGAACACCATTTACAACAAGTAGAGGTTTATAATTATCTTTAATGAATGGGGAATTACGATTTCGCATGGTTTCCTTGGCTACCGACTCATCTATTTTCTGAGTCGATTGCCGTTCGATGGTGGAGTCTTGCGGACGGGCGAATGCCAGCACGGTGACACAGGCTAGCGGGAGTATGTACAGGTACTTCAACCGCGCCCATGGATTTGATTTTTCTTTTAACATCATGGCTATTCGCTTACAAATGAGCTGTGATAAAGATTGTTAGCCAAAGGCAAACAGCGAACTGAATATTAGCAAATATACAAATAAATAACAAATAACGAAATCATTGGATTTCGTTACGTCAGAAGGGTAGTCTTCCCCTTTCGGTTGAACCGAAGTTTGGGGAAAGACTACCCTACCGGCTCCACTGCAACGCTCATTGGGCTGGCAGCAGTGAACTTGTCAACTATGTATTAAGTTTGAATTGAATGGGTATGGTATACCTTACTGCGCAATTCTTGCCATCTATCTTGCCTGGAATCCAGTCCGGCATATTCAGGATGACCCGCATGGCTTCGCTGTCTTGTTCAGGACTTAACCCTCTCACCACATTGACATTGACCACATCGCCTTCGGCAGTTATCACAAAGTTGCAGACAACTCTTCCTTGAATTCCCCTTTGCTGTGAAACTAAGGGGTAGCGTAAATTATTACGCACATAATTTATCAACGCCTCATCACCTCCCGGATATTGCGGCATTTGATCCGGTTTGTCCGTTATTTCAAGGAGGGGTGGAGCGTTTTTTTTCGTGGTGATTTGGATGACACCATTCGCACCCCTGGCACCCCAGATTTTTGTTGCTGCCTCATCTTTCAATACAGTGATTGATTCAATATCATCAGGATTGAGACCAAGCGTTTTTGCCAACTGTTCCATATCTGCTTTCTTTAAGTCAACGTTCGTATCGAAATCAACAGTAGAAGGAATACCATCGATAACAAGCAGCGGTTTTGAATTACCCGTAATAGATGAAATAGTTATAGCAGTTGAACCTTTTGTTTGTTCCTTTATGTCGACAATCTGTGTAGCCTTAGGCTTGTTGTCCGCCTGGGCCAACCGAATGTCTTTGTTTTTTAATCCGTCGGGGTTGCTCTTTCCGGAAAACTCAGTAATTTTGTCGGCAGTGAGGTTACCGATT
>CAYTIY010000221.1:0-1537 GCA_964438045.1 uncultured Bacteroidales bacterium
GCCATTCGGGTTTTGGCAAAAATTACAGGCCCCTTCTTTAACAAGCTGTTTCCCGAATTGCCTAAAGAACACCCTGTTCATGGCCAGTTACTGATGAATTTTTCAGCCAATATGCTGGGGCTTGACAACGCAGCAACACCCATGGGGCTGAAAGCCATGCAAAGCCTGCAGGAATTGAATCCGAAAAAGGAAACGGCCTCCAACGCCCAAATCATGTTTCTGGCACTGAATACATCAGGCCTAACCGTGATTCCGGTAAGCATATTGGCTCAACGATCCATTCTTGGGGCAATCAATCCTACCGACGTTTTCATTCCCATACTCATAGCCACCTATGTTTCTACAGTAACGGCCATTATCTACGTAGGACTCCGTCAACGCCTTAAACTGTTGAACAAAACCGTCATCGGTTGGATTGGCGGTATCACCCTGGCCTTGACCGCATTGGTTGCCTGGTTTTCCAGCCTGTCTCCGGATACCATGTCCAAAGCCTCGGGCATAATGAGCAACTTGTTGATTTTCTGCATTATAATTGCTTTTCTCTTGGGTGCCCTCTATAAAAAGGTGAACGTTTGGGATGCATTTATCGATGGAGCAAAAAGCGGATTTGAAACATCCGTGAAAATTATTCCCTATTTGGTGGGCATGTTGGTAGGCATTGGTGTTTTCAGAGCATCCGGCGCCATGGAATTGCTAACCGATGGCATCTCCTGGTTGGTTGCGGCCTGCGGACTTGATACCCGATTTGTGGACTCGTTGCCGACAGCCCTTATGAAACCCTTAAGCGGAAGCGGTGCCCGTGCCATGATGGTGGAAACCATGAGAACATACGGACCCGATTCATTCAGCGGACGCTTGTCCTGTTTGTTCCAAGGAGCAGCAGACACCACGTTCTACATCATTGCCCTGTACTTTGGCTCCGTTGGCATCAAAAATACGCGTTATGCCGTTGTCGCCGGCCTTGTTGCCGATCTGGCCGGTGTACTGGCTGCCATTATGCTGGCTTACTTGTTTTTTACGTAACTATGATACAATTTCATACCGATTCTGTTGAATTACCCGCAATTCAGACCGCTTTTCTAACGGGATGGATTCATAAGGTTGCTGCCCTGCACGGTAAAAAACCGGGAACAATCAACCTGGTATTTTGCAGCGATGAGCGCATTTTGGCCATAAACCGCTCTTTTCTTGAACACGATTACTACACCGATATCATCACCTTTGACACCGGCGTAGGCACTATCATTTCCGGAGACATCTACATCAGCCTGGACACCGTGTCTTCAAACGCTGCACAACTGAACGTGACGTACAATCAGGAACTGCATCGGGTAATCATTCATGGCATTCTTCATCTGTGCGGTTTCCCGGATAAACAACCTGAAGAAGCCGAACGGATGCGTACAATGGAAAACCAAGCGCTCGCATTAATCCAACTATAAAAATCAAGCTACATGAAGTTTTCGTACGACGTCATTGTCATTGGTGCGGGACACGCCGGCTGTGAAGCCGCCGCTGCTGCCGCCAATTTGGGTTC
>CAYTIY010000222.1:0-1526 GCA_964438045.1 uncultured Bacteroidales bacterium
AAATGATGCAATACGGGCTGTGTTCGACGTCGCAAGTCTTGATGCAGTGGACCGGACATTTCTTGGGTTGTTGCTTACCTTCCTTTACCTTTTGCAGGAACTGGTTGAACACAGCACGCCCCGGCATACCCACAGGACTCTTGATGATGGTGATGTCTTTCTCTTTCGCGTTGATATACGTATTTTTAAACTCGGGAGATGCATCACACTCTTCGGTGGTCACAAATCGGGTGCCCATTTGGACTCCGTCTGCGCCCAGTTCCATGATGCGGTGCATGTCTTCACCTGTATAAATGCCTCCACCTGCAATAATGGGAATACGCTGTCCGTAGGTTTCTTCCAAGGGGCGCACCACGCTCACCACTTCTGGTATGAGGTGTTCGATGGAGAAGTTCTCGTCTGTGAGTTGTTCAGCCTTGAAGCCCAGGTGACCACCGGCTTTGGGGCCTTCCACCACGATGGCGTCGGGCACGTAGTTGTACGTGCTTTTCCACTTTTCGATGATAAGTTTGGCAGCGCGGCCGGAAGAAACAATGGGTACCAGCTTGGTTTTGCTGTCTTTCTCCAAATAAGAGGGCAGGTCTAGAGGAAGTCCGGCACCTGTAAACAGGATATCGGCTTTTTCCTTGATGGCGGTCTTGACCATGTCGGCGTAATTCGACATGGCGACCATGACGTTGACCCCGATGATACCGTTTTTGGATTTTTCACGAGCCAATCTGAGTTCTTCCTTCAATCCCAAAATGCTGGCTTTCAGGTAATCCGGTGAGAGTTTCTTGTACAAGAGTCCGAGTCCGGCGCTCGAAATGACGCCGACGCCTCCTTCATTGGCCACGGCAGATGCCAGGCCGGAAAGTGAGATACCTACACCCATGCCCCCTTGAATGACGGGAAAAGGGATGTGCAGGTTTCCGATAGTAAGTTTTTTCATTTGAAATGGATTAAAAAACAAAACCACACGAACACCCAATAAAATCAGATGCACTCATGTGGTTTTCAATGGTTAGAAAAAAGTTGACGTAGTGCTTACCGCTTTGACAGCATGCACTTCGTGTACTTGGTCATATCCTCGGGCTTTCCACCGGCAATGATGGCGGCGTGTTTGGCCACTTCGCCCACCGTGTATTCGGTGAAGACTTCGGCGGAAATGCGGAACATCACATCACGACTGGCATCACTGATTAGTAAATGCGACATGATAATGTAGCCGGCCATTTCCACCAAGCGACGAGCTTGAAAGTCGACATAGTCGTTGTTCTTGTATTCCAACACCTCGGCAACAGTAGCCTCGTAGGTGTCTGCCAGGCCCTTTAGGGTCTCGCGGAGATCCAATAATTCGGAACACGTTTCTTCTTTTTCGTATTCACGCATCATGTTCAGGTAGGTACCCGTGGTGACGTGGCGGATGGCCGCTACAACCTGCAGTTGGGTAGTACCTTCGTAGATGGAGGTGATGCGGGCGTCGCGGTAGATGCGTTCGCACGCGTAGTCTTTCATGAAACCGGAACCCCCGTGAATCTGGATGG
>CAYTIY010000223.1:0-1515 GCA_964438045.1 uncultured Bacteroidales bacterium
GGAAACGGCGTTGCTTTTGTGTTAAACGATGCTTTAACCTGTTACCGGAAAGAAGATTTCGTTTCGGAAGAAGCCGGGACGTTGTATGACAACCTTCAGTTTGAGCGCATCCGGTATCACGAAGCGCAAACAAAGCTATCCGAACTCCGAACACAATACCTTCAATCCACTTTAACTCAGAAAACGGCTCTATCCAACGACATCACGACGCTGGAGCAGGAGATTCTTGCGTATGAAAAAGCCTTTCCCTTACTGGAGGCCCGCATTCGCAACCTGGAGATCGCTGCACGAACAAAATAGCATTAATCGCAGCATCGTTTCATTTTTTTTGTATCTTCACCACAAAATGCAAAAACCATGGAACTCGTATTAATTATCGGACTCATCGTCCTGGCCATCGTTTTTTTAATCCTTGAAGTTTTTCTCATTCCGGGGATTTCCATTGCAGGCATAGGTAGTGCCATTTGTTTCATTCTGGGTATTTTTTTGGCATATACCAACCTTGGTGTGGTCGAAGGCACCTGGATACTCATCGGATCCCTGATTATAACCGGAGGAATTCTATACGGTTTCTTTAAATCCAAAACACTGGACAAAGTGGCACTCAATACCAAAATTGATGCAAAACCTCAACCCTTCTCCGTTTTGGGAATCAAACCGGGAGACCAGGGAGTAAGCATATCCAGACTTGCTCCCATGGGCAATGTTCAATTTGGCGGAACAACGGTCGAAGGGCGTTCTGTCAATGAAATGATTGAACCCGGTGCAAAAGTTGAAGCGGTAGAAATCGGTTCCAATTACATCTTGGTTCGAAAAGCATAACATTTTTAAACATAAGCATATGGATTTAATTCCCACCATTTTGATTGCACTGGTTGTTGTACTGGTCATCGTCTTTTTTTATTATGTACCGTTCTTTTTGTGGTTATCCGCAAAAGTATCCGGAGTCAACATGTCGCTGATTCAACTCTTCTTGATGCGCATCCGCAAAGTACCCCCAACGGTCATTGTTAATGCGCTCATCGAAGGGCACAAAGCCGGTTTGAGCAACTTAAAACGGGATGAGCTTGAAGCACATTACCTGGCCGGTGGTCACGTAGAACGCGTGGTACACGCCATGGTTTCGGCCTCCAAAGCCAACATTGAGCTGACCTTCCAAATGGCTACCGCTATTGATCTTGCCGGTCGAGATGTATTTCAGGCCGTCCAAATGTCCGTAAACCCCAAAATTATTGACACACCCCGTGTAGCTGCAATGGCCATCAACGGCATCCAGCTCATCACCACTGCGCGTGTAACGGTTCGCGCCAACATCCGCCAGTTGGTTGGAGGTGCCGGTGAAGAAACCATTCTGGCCCGTGTGGGCGAAGGCATTGTCTCAGCCATCGGTTCTGCCGAATCGCACAAACACGTACTTGAAAACCCGGACACGATTTCCAAGGTCGTACTCAAAAAAGGATTGGATGCAGGAACAGCTTTTGAAATTCTTTCCATCGACATCGCAGACATTGACAT